>JAZTZK010000358.1:0-11340 GCA_045637485.1 Clostridia bacterium | reverse complement strand
TCAGGCAGATTGCCCCGAATTGCTCATGTCGGAAATTCGGCTCTTTTATTGCGGCATCTCCAGGATAGGGCTGAAAATCGGAATGCGCCTTTCCGATGTCATGCATGGCCGCCACGTAAGCAAAGGTGTGTATCACGCTCTCGCAAGGCATACCCATCCAATCAACCAATCGCGCCATTATTCCCTTTGTCGATGGCGCACTCAGATATTCCATGGCGCATGCGCCAACGGCTATCATATGTCTGCTGAGGCTGCAAAAGGGATCGCTCTTTCCCCATAGCCAACGATCGTACTCCACGTATTCACCCGCTTTATCGCAATACCGCCTGTTAAGGAAGCTGCTTCAAATGTTCTATATGTATTATACCGTATTTTACATCTTCATTACAACAATATTTTATTCCGGGCTGTCCAATTTTTCACCCTTAAAATATGATCCATGTGGAAACTGACGATCAACAGTTTATTCCAATCAGACAAGGGAAATGAAGTGTACCCGCTTATCATTAAAAACCCCCCAGAATTGTCCAAAGGCGGCAACTCTGGGGGGTTTTGACGTGAAACAGGAAAAAGCTCGGCGTCAATTCTCCGCGCAGTCTTCCAGCAGCCACAAAAAGCCGCCCGCGGGCACGGTCAGGCCCTCGGCGCGCACGCGATTGCCGGTCCACAGGTCCAGGAAACCGCCGCCGCCCCCGATTCCCGCGGGCTTCGGCCATTCGGCAAAGTTGAACAGCGCGATCAGGCGCTCGCCCTTCGCGCGGCGCTCAATGCCCAGCAGGGAATCGTCCACCGCGTTCACGATGTGCACATCGGCGTCGGCGCCAAAGGCGGCGTGTTCGGCGCGCAGGCCTTCCAGCCGCTTGATCGCCTCAAACATGCGCCCCTCGGGCGTCGATCCGTCGGTCCGCCTTTCGGCGGCGCTCCAGTCCATGTCTCCCCGGTGCAGGTAGCGGCTGTCCCCGGCCTTCAGCGGGTCGTCGTGGTAGGCGTCGTCGTTCAGCCGGGCGATCTCGTCGCCGCTGTACAGCACCGGCACGCCGCTGAGGGTAAACATCAGCGCATGCAGTGCGATATCCAGTGTCAGCGCCTGCTCGAGCGCCCTTGCGTCCCCGTTGGCCAGCGCCGACTGCACCCCGCACAGGGAGGCGGTGGTGCCGCACAGCCGGGCGTCGCCCAGGCGTGGGTCGTCGTTGTACAGCTCGCCCCGGGCGGTGCTGCCGGGCCACTTGCCGGTCAGGTAGTCGTTCAGGTACTTCTTGTGGAGAATCTCCGTCTGGCCAAGCTGGCCCAGGAAGTCGTAGTCCAGCCCCCAGCCGATGTCGTCGTGGCAGCGCAGGTAGTTCAGGAAGGTGTACTGGACGGGCAGGGCGAACACCTTCTCCAGCTGGTTGCGCAGCAGCCGCACGTCCCGTGTGGCGACGGTGTGCCAGATGGAGGCCATCGTGGTCACGTTGTACAGCAGGTGGCACTCCGGCTTGTAGACGCTGCCGAAGTAGGGCACCACCTTGTCGGGCGCCATGACCACCTCGCCCAGCAGCAGCGTGCCGGGACAGACGATCTCGCAGGCCATGCGCATCATGCGCACCAGCGAATGCACCTGGGGCAGGTTGCGGCAGTTGGTGCCCAGCGACTTCCATATATAAGGCACAGCGTCCAGCCGAATGATGTCCACGCCATGATTGCACAGGTACAGCATGTTGTCGGTCATGTCGTTGAACACCATGGGGTTGGCGTAGTTCAGATCCCACTGGTAGGGCCAGAAGGTGGTCATGACCACCTTGTGCAGCGCCTCACACCAGCTGAAGTTGCCCGGCGCGGTGGTGGGGAACACCTGGGGCACGGTCCGCTCATATTCGTCGGGCACGATCCAGTTGTCATAGATGAAGTAGCGGGCCATGTCGGTGGGATCGCCCTTCCTGGCCCTGCGGGCCCACTCGTGGTCCTCGCTGGTGTGGTTCATCACGAAATCCAGGCACAGGGCGATGCCCCGCTCATGGCAATCCCCGGCCAGTTCGGCCAGGTCATCCATCGTGCCCAGCTCCGGCTGCACCTTCCTGAAATCGGAAACGGCATAGCCTCCGTCGCTGCGCCCCTCCGGGCTCTCCAGCAGCGGCATCAGGTGCAGGTAGTTCACGCCGCAATCCTGTATGTAATCCAGCTTTTCCCGCACGCCGTTCAGCGTGCCGGCGAAGGCCTTGACGTACATCAGCATGCCCGTCATGTCGTGGCCCCGATACCAATCGGGATTGTCCTCCCGGTCCGCGTCGATGCCGCGCAGCGGCTCCGGCCTGTCCAGCCAGGCGCGGTGCAGCATTTCCACGAAATAATCATAGGCCTGCATGTCGCCGTGATACAGCTCGCAGTACAGCCATTGCAGCTCATCCTCGTGCCGGGCAAAGCGCGCGGCAAAGGTCGCGTCCCACTTGCTCTTGTCCATCCTCCAGCCCCCCAGTGAATGTTATTTTTTCATACATTATCATAACATGGATTAGCGGTGAATGCAAATAAAAACTGATCTGTCACGCGGCGACAAACCAGTTTTTTTGCCCCTTCCTACCCGAACACCCCGCCCGTGAACAGCGTCATCAGCAATCCCTCCAGCTGCTCGGCGGTGGCGGCGCAATCCTCCTGGGCGTAGCGGCGGGCGACGCTGGCCACGCCTCCGGCGTAGAAGCTGACGGCGTAGCGGCGGGCGCAGGGGTCGGCGTTGCCAAGGAAGCAGTCGCAGCCATCCAGCGTCTCGAAGAAGGTGTCGTAGAGCAGATAGTCGATGTGGTTCTCCACCAACAGCCGGATCAGCCTCTGGTTGCGCAGCAGGTATTCGCTGTAGCCCCGGCACAGCCTGCGCAGGCCCTCCCGCCCCGCCCCGCCGGCGTGCTCCGACCGGGGCGCGCAGCAGGCCCGGGATTGCAGCGTGAACACCATCACGTTTTCCCGGCTGGTGAACAGGGTATAGAAGGTCTGCCTGGATATGCCCGCCGCCTTGCACAGCTCGCTGACGGAGATCTGGGCATAGGGCTTCTGAGAGATCAGGCGCATCATCGCGTCGGCCAGCTGCCGCTGGGAGGCCAGCGCCGTCTTGTTGGTTCCGCAGTACATCCGTATCCTCCAAGTGTAGGCATCAATCCGTATTGTGGCGGCAATCTGCCGCCACCGTTTCCCGCCTGATGAATGTAAATATTATATCAAAAGCCTTGACATATGTCAAGGTTTGTTGTATCATGCTGTAAACTTGACAGATGTCAAGGTCATTGCACGCATTCAGGAGGTGCGCATATGTCCGTCATGCCTTTGTACAATATCATTGCCCTGCCCGGCGCGAAGCTGTGGCTGCAAAACAAAATATATAAGGAACTGACCGGCAAAGCCCCCGTCGAGGGCGAGCGGGTGACGCTGCTGATGCAGAAGGACGAGCAGCCTCGCGCGGCGCTGGATTCCGACAGCTTCCGGCCCATCGGCGTCACCGGCGCCATCTCGGAGGTCAACGCCAACGGCTTCGTCTGCGTAGACATCCAGAACCGGGTGAACATCGAGGAAGTCGCCGTGCTGCGGGATCGCAGCTTCAGCATGACCGTCTCCCGTCGCCCGGACGTGGATGACCTGGACCCCGCCGACGCCGCCCAGCGCCTGACCGGAGTGAAGGATCGCATCCTCAGCTTTGTCCGAGGAAAGCAGTGGGAGGGCATGCTGCGCGGTTTGGCCGCCCGCTGGGACAGCCTGTGGACGGTGGCGGCGACCATGTCCCCCTGGCTGAGCGCGCCCACGGAGGAGCGCTACGCGCTGCTGGCCGAGGACAGGCTCTCCGCCCGCTTTGACGCCCTGGAGCGGATGCTGCTGGAGGGCCTGGAGCTGGCGGACGTGCAGAGCGCCGCCCAGAGCCACCAGCAGGAGGACCACGAGAAGCTGTACCGGGAATCGGCCATCAAGAAGCAGATCGAATACCTGCAGAAGGAGCTGGACGCCCTGCACCCGGAGAACGTCTCCGAGCTCAGGCGGCTGGAGCTGAAGCTGGAGGAGGCGGGGATGAACGAGACCGCCCTGAAGGAGGGGCGCAAGGTGCTCAACCGCATCAAGGGCGAGGGCTCCAACAGCCCCGAGGCGGGCATGCTCACCGACTGGCTGGACCTGCTGACCAGCCTGCCCTGGAGGAAGGCCGAGGCGAAGGACATTTCGATGGACGAGGCCCGAGCCGCGCTGAACGCCGAGCACTCCGGCCTTGACAAGGTAAAGAAGCGCATACTCCAGCAGCTCGCGGTGATGCGGCTGAGGGGTCGTCAGTCCGGCTCGATCCTGTGCTTCGTGGGCGCGCCGGGCACCGGCAAGACCTCCATCGGCGAGAGCATCGCCCAGGCCCTGGGCCGCAAATACGTGCGGGTCTCCCTGGGCGGCGTGCGGGACGAGGCCGATATCCGCGGCCATCGGCGCACCTATATCGGGGCCATGCCGGGGCGCATCATCGACGGCATCCACAAGTGCGGGGCCAACAACCCGGTGATGGTGCTGGACGAGGTGGACAAGCTGTCCCAGAGCTACAACGGCGATCCCTCCAGCGCCCTGCTGGAGGTGCTGGACCCGGAGCAGAACTTCTCCTTCACCGACCACTACCTGAACGTACCCTTCGACCTGTCGGACGTGCTGTTCATCTGCACCGCCAACACGCTGGACACCATCCCCGAGCCGCTGCTGAACCGCATGGAGGTCATACGCTTCCAGGGCTACACACCCATCGAGAAGCGGGAAATCGCCCGGAATCACCTGCTGCCCCGGGCCATGGCCGAGGTGGGCATCCCCGACGGCGCACTGACAGTTTCCGACGAAGCGATCGAGGCCGTCATCGAGAACTACACCCGGGAGGCGGGCGTTCGCGGCTTGAAGAAGCGCATGGACCAGCTGTGCCGCAGCGCGGCGGTGGCCATGGTGGACGACCCCCGGGCGAAGCTGTCCGTCACGGAAGAAAACCTTTCGGAGTATATGGACATGAACCCGGTGCGCCGCAAGCGCGTGCCCGACAGCGCCCGCCCCGGCATCGTCACCGGCCTGGCGTGGACGCCGGTGGGCGGCGACATGCTGTATATCCAGAGCCTGCTGACCCACGGCAGCGGCCAGCTGACCGTCACCGGCCAGTTGGGCGACGTGATGAAGGAGTCGGCCCGAATCGCCGTCAGCCTGGTGAAGGCCATGCTGCCGGAGCAGGCGCAAGCGCTGGAGCAGAGCGACCTGCACATCCACGTGCCCGACGGCGCGACCCCCAAGGACGGCCCCTCGGCGGGCATCACGCTGACCACCGCGCTGGCCTCGCTGCTGACGGGCGTCGCCGTGCCGCCGGATGTGGCCATGACCGGCGAAGTGTCGCTGCAGGGGGATGTGAACCCCATCGGCGGCCTGCCGGAGAAGCTGATGGCCGCCCAGCGCAGCGGCGTCAAGCGGGCGTTCATCCCCCGTGACAACCTGGACGACCTTCGGGACGTGGCGGATGAGGTGAAGCAGGCGCTGGAGATCGTTCCCGTGAACAGCGTGGCCGAGGTGCTGCTGACCCTGGGCATGCCCGTCCAATCCACGCTGCCGAAGGCGATGTGACAACAGGGCGACGCTTTACCGCGAAGAATCGTAAAAGAGAAGACACCCTTCCGAACCGACAGGACGGAAGGGCGTCTTCTCCTTTACGGCAAACGCCTTCGGTCAAATGCGCTCGCCCAGTTACAGCTCAGGGGCGACGCTGTGGAACTCCTCCGACCTCGCCTTCAGCGGGGCCACCTCCCTTTTCAGAGGAGGCTGAATTATAATGCAGGTAGATAGCCTCCCCTGAAAGGGGCATCGAGCGCCCGGAAACAGCACAGTGTGCTGTTTTCAGCGAGATGGGGCCGGTAGGCCCGTGGACGGTGCCGAGCGAAGCGAGGCGGAGGGGTTCCGAATAATCAGGACCCTGATCTGTACCTTCGCCCAAGCGCTTTTGACCCGGAATGCGACTTTGACCGTTGACTTTTTTCACTTATGCCGTTATAATTTTAATATCGGTTTCCGTAAAAACTACCATATCAAGGAGAGAAACGCCTATGGACATCCGTTATTCCTGCAACCAGCGCGATTTCAAGCGCTACACCACCGAGGAGACCCGCAACGAGTTCCTGATCGAAAACCTGTTCGTGCCCAACGAGGTCGTGGCCGTGTACAGCCATGTGGACCGCATGGTGACCCTGGGCATCATGCCCGTCAGCGACACCGTGTCCATCGACAAGGGCATCGACGTGTGGAAGAACTTCGGTACCCACTTCTTCCTGGAGCGCAGGGAGTGCGGCATGTTCAACGTGGGCGGCGCTGGCACCGTCACCGTGGACGGCACGGTGTACGAGCTGGGCTACAAGGACTGCCTGTACATCACCCGCGGCGCGAAGGAGGTCACCTTCGCCTCCGACCATCCGGCGCAGCCATCGAAGTTCTACATCGTGTCGGCACCGGCCCACACCAGCTATGAGACCCGGCTGATCCGCATCGCCGACGCGGCCAAGAAGCCCTGCGGCGCGGCGGAGACCAGCAACAAGCGCGTGATCAACCAGTTCATCCACCCCGACGTGCTGAAGACCTGCCAGCTGTCCATGGGCATGACCGTGCTGGAGCCGGGCAGCGTGTGGAACACCATGCCCGCCCACACCCACGAGCGGCGCATGGAGGTCTACTTCTACTTCGAGGTGCCCCAGAACGAGGTCGTGTTCCACTTCATGGGCGAGGGCGCCGAGACCCGCCACATCGTGATGCAGAACGAGCAGGCCGTCATCTCCCCGTCCTGGAGCATCCACGCCGGCGCGGGCACCAGCAACTACACCTTCATCTGGGCCATGGGCGGCGAGAACCAGGCCTTCGACGACATGGACGGCATCCCCACCACCGAGCTGAGGTAACACACATACAGGTATATCGCAGGGTGGGAGCGCCGCCCTGTGGATAATATAACAGGAGGAATATATCGATGAAAAAACTTCTCTGCATGCTCTTGACCGTCGCCATGATCCTGATGCTCGGCAGCTTCGCGCTGGCTGAGATCGAGCCCATCAAGCTGGTCATCTACTCCCCCGGCAATGAAAACGCCGTGCCCACCAAGACCATCGTCGAGTACGCACGCCTGGTCTCCGAGGCCTCCGACGGCGCCATCACCCTGGACGTGCACCACTCCAACGAGCTGGGCAACGACGCCGAGGCGATCGAGTCCACCCGCATGGGCACCATCGACATCATCTTCGCCGGCACCTCCGGCTTCACCTCCTTCTATGAGCCCGCCAAGGTTCTGGACCTGCCCTTCCTGTTCAACAGCGCCGAGCAGGCCTATGAGGTGACCAACAGCGAGATCGGCGAGAAGATCTTCGCGAACTTCGAGGACTTCGGCCTGGTGTACCTGGCCGAGGGCGACAACGGCATGCGCCACATCTCCACCACCAACCGGCCCATCAACTCCGCCGAGGACGTAAAGGGCCTGAAGATCCGCGTGCCCGAGAGCCAGCTGTACCTGGACGTGTGGTCCGCCCTGGGCGCCACCCCCATCGGCCTGGCCCTGCCGGAGCTGGCCCCCGCCCTTGCCAACGGCACCGCCGAAGGCCAGGACAACGCCACCTATCACCTGGTCGCCAACGCCAC
Organism: Clostridia bacterium; assembly: GCA_045637485.1. Lineage (GTDB taxonomy): Bacteria > Bacillota > Clostridia > Christensenellales > Aristaeellaceae > UBA2862. The sequence continues at coordinate 3,714 of JAZTZK010000358.1, read as the reverse complement.
CTATGACAGCATCAAGTACTTCTCCAACATCAACTACATGTGGATGGGCTGCACCATGGCCGTCAATTCCGTGAAGTGGAATTCCCTGTCTGCCGAGGTGCAGGACATCCTGAAGGCGCAGGCCAAGGTCGCCGCGAAGTACAGCTTCGACACCATCGCCGAGGACAACGAGACCGCCACCAAGGTGCTGCAGGACGCCGGCGTGGAGTTCAACTTCGAGCCCGACGTGCAGTCCTTCAAGGACGCCCTGGGCGGCGACGAGTACTACAAGCGCTATGAGGGCGAGAGCTGGTACAACCAGGAGCTGCTGGACGCCATACTGGCCGTCGTGCGCTGATTTTGCTGAAACCCGATAATTGAAGGGGCTGTCCCAAAACGCGAGCCGATCGTGGAGATGGATGTAGCGGCGGCCTCCAGGCCCCCATCGTGGCGGCGTAGACCCCGCCGCTACAGGTCGCTTCCGTTCTGTGGACGTTTTGAGACGGCCCCTTCCTTACTGAAAGGGGCAATTATGAATACCTGCAAGAGAATCACCGGGGGCATCGCGAAGGTCGCCGAATGGATCGTCATGGTTGCCATCACGGGCCTGGTGGTCGCCATCGTAGTGGAGCTGGTGCGCCGCAACTTCTTCAACCAGTCCTTCGCCGGAAACATACAGCTCTGCGGCATACTCTTCCTGTGGATGGCCTTCATCGGGCTGATTCCCCTCTATTGCCACAACGGCCTGATGCGGCTGGACTTCGTGGCCGCCCGCGCGCGCGGCACCCTGGCCCAGGTGCTCTTCTTCATCAACAAGGGCGTCAGCCTGATGCTGGGCGTCGTGATGGTGCTGGCCTTCATCTACCAGTATCCCTTCGTCAGCACGCGCACCTACCAGACCTTCTCGGTGAAGATCCCCTACACGGTGCAGTATGTGCCGATGATGATCGCGGGGATCTACATCGCCGTCAAGACCGTCGAGCAGGTCGTGGAGCGCATACTGGTGCTGACGGGCAAATTGCCCGGGACCGGAGAGGAGGGCGCCGCATGACCATATTCATCATCGCGTTCGTCGTGTTCCTGGTGATCGGCGTGCCCATCAGCATCTCCATCGGCGCGTCGGCGATACTGGGCTGCATGTCCCTGGGCTACAACATGGTCGTCATCGGCCAGAAGATGGTCAGCGGCATCGACTCGTTCCTGCTGATCGCCGTGCCGCTGTTCATACTGGCGGGCAACCTGATGAACGCCAGCAAGCTCACCAAGAAGATGTTTGACACCGCCAAGGAGCTGGTGGGCTGGATCCCCGGCGGCCTGGCCCACGCCAACGTGGTGGCCAGCATCATATTCGCCGGCATGTCCGGCTCCGCCGTGGCGGACGCCGGCGGCCTGGGCGCCATCGAGATGGAGGCCATGAGCACCAACGGCTACGACAAGGAGTTTTCCGGCGCGGTGACCGCCGCGAGCTCGGTCATCGGGCCCATATTCCCGCCGTCCATACCGCTGATCATCTACGGCAGCGTCGCCAGCGTGCAGGTCGAGCGCCTGTTCATGGGCGGCGTGGTTCCCGGCCTGTTGATGGGCGTTCTGCTGATGGTGCTGATACTGATCTTCGCCATCATGCGCCGGTACGAGCGCCACAGCTTCAACCTGGGGCGCTTCATCAGGCAGTTTCTCTACTCGATCCCCGCGCTGGGCAGCCCGCTGATCATACTCTCGGGCTTCACCCTCGGCTGGTTCACTCCCACCGAGGCCTCCAGCATCGCGGTGATCTATTCGCTGCTGGTGGCGATATTCGTCTACCGGTCGCTGGGCTGGAAGGACTTCCTGAAATGTCTGAAGGATTCGGCGATCTCCTCCGCCAACACGCTCTTCATCATCGGCACCGCCACGCTGTTCACCTACGTGATGGCGATGGAGGGCATCTCCCGCCAGATGGCCGACTTCATACTGGGCGTGAGCAGCAACCCCAACGTGGTCCTGCTGGTCATCAACGTGCTGCTGCTGCTGCTGGGCATGGTTATGGAGCCCGGCGCGATACTGACGCTGATGCTGCCGGTGCTGCTGCCCATCGCCAACGGCCTGGGGCTGAACCTGGTGCACTTCGGCGTGATGGTCGTGCTGAACCTGATGATCGGCCAGGTGACGCCGCCCTTCGGCGTCTGCCTGTTCGTCATCTCGGACGTGAACAAGGTCAGGCTGGAAAACCTGTACAAGTCCATACTTCCCTTCCTGATCCCGCTGATCGCCACGCTGGCCCTGGTGACCTACATGCCAGGCATCGTCACCTGGCTGCCGAATTTGCTGTTGGGATAGGGCCGTCATTTTTCCAAACCGCCTGTGTGACACGCAGGCGGTTTTTGCGTTATCATCTTTTGACTTTTATCCCCATCGGAGGCGGCATGTGTTATAATCGATGATGGAGTTTTATATAAAGGGGTGAAGTGCATGGCATTGCTGCGCGTCGGGGGCTTGAACCCCGGAAAGCGACGGAATGAACTGCTTTCCAACTACGATGGCGAAGAGCCCTATATGCCGGGAGGCTATGACACGCCCTACAACGGCGAAGAGCCCTGGATGCCCAACAAAAACTCATCGGATTACGACGATGACAATGGATATGACGACGATTACGACGATGAGCGCTACGACGACGAGCGCTACGACGACCGCTACGACGACGAGCGCTACGACGACGAGCGCTATGACGACGAGCGCTACGACGATGACCGCTATGACGACGGGCGCTATGACGGCCGCTATCGCCGAAGCCGCTACGACGACGACTACGGCTACGACGACGACTATGACGACGACCGGGATTATGACCGGGCCCCCTATTACGACGCGCCCGAATACGATCCCCGCCGGGACGAACGGCCCGACGGCCTGATGCGCTATTTGGACGAAAACGACTGGCCGACCTGGCTGCTGCTGATACTGGTTCCACCGGTGGGCATCTGGTTGCTGTGGCGTCGGCGGCGCTATCCCACCGGCGTGAACATCGCGCTGAGCGCGCTGTCGGCGCTGTGGATGGCAGCGGTGATCTACGTGCTGGTGGCGCGGCCCTTCAAGCCCGCCAACGACACCACCATCACGCCGCAGCCCGTGGGCGTCGCCACGGCCGCGCCCACCGCCGAACCCAAGGCCGAGGAAGCGGAGCCCGCCGAGGCGGTCGTGGCAGAGGTGGTGCCCACCGAGGAGGTGGACGACCTCAATGCCGTCTACACCGTGGAGGGCGGTCCCTATTACCACCAGACCGAGGACTGCGTGGTCATCGGCGAGGACGCGCAGACCGCCCGGGTATCCCGCAACAGCGCCATCGACAACGACTTGATGGCCTGCCCCTACTGCATCGGCGGCCAGTACAGCGACGGCGCCTTTGACCTGGTGTTTGTCAACACCGACACCGAGGACCGCAGCAACATCAGGGTTTGGTGCTCGCCCTACAACGGCTCCTTCCACGTCAAGGCGGATTGCAGCGACATGGGCAACAGCGCCCACGAGGTCAGCCTGAAGGACGCTCTGCTGATGGCCAAGACCGCCTGCCAGACCTGCTGCCCAAGGGCCGGAGTCGACGTGTACTGCACCGTCGACGGCACCTATTACCACATGAACGACGAGTGCTCCGGCATGCGCAACGCCAGCCGCGTCACCTATGCGGAGGCGCGGGTGACCGGCAAGAAGCGCTGCCCGACCTGCATCGGCGGCGAGGACGAAACCGAGGCCCTGGCC
>JAZTZK010000357.1:0-16843 GCA_045637485.1 Clostridia bacterium | reverse complement strand
AAAAATCGTCCCCGTGTCCCCTCCCCGTGTCCCCCACGCGATCCCCGAACACATGGGGCTCGCCATCGGGAATGTACTCCCAGGAGGGGAGAATGGGATTGTAGCGCATAGCTGTGTCCTCCGTGTCTTGATGATGACATTCTATCAGGTAAGGGCTTGGATTTCAAGCCTGGAACACAGCGGGGCAGACGGGGCCGCTTTATATATACCCTTATACAGTTCTCTATAGGGGGTATAATATAAGCAGCCCCAAGTTGCCCCAGGCAGGGATGGTTTGCATTCGGGCAGATCATTGTGTATAATGAAACCGTACAACAGGGAGGTGACGCGCATGGTTCGCGGTCGTTTCGCGCCCAGCCCCAGCGGACGGATGCACTTGGGAAATGTGTTTTCGGCGCTTCTGGCCTGGCTGTCGGCGAAGTCGAAGGGCGGTCAGATCGTCTTGCGGGTGGAGGACCTGGATCCGGCCCGCAGCAAGTCGGCCTTTGTGGACGCCATACTGGACGACCTCAAATGGCTGGGGCTGGACTGGGACGAACGGGCCGAGGACCAGAGCCGCAGGGGGGATGCCTACGAGGCCGCGCTGGAGCGGCTTGGGCGGATGGGCCTGCTGTACCCCTGCTATTGTTCCAGGGACCAGCTCCATGCCGCCTCCGCGCCCCATGCCTCGGACGGCCGGATCATCTACGCGGGGACCTGTCGCAAGCTTACGGCGGAGCAGCGGGCGCTGAGGCCGCCCACGCGCTGCCTGCGGGTGCGGGTGCCGGAGGAGACGATACGCTTCACGGACGGCCTGCAGGGGCCCCAATCGCTCGCGCTGCAAGGGGAGTGGGGCGATTTCATCGTCCGCCGCGCAGACGGCGTGGCGGCCTACCAGCTGGCGGTGGTGGTGGACGACGCCGCCTGCGGGGTGACCGAGGTGGTGCGGGGGCGGGACCTGCTGTCCTCCACACCGGTGCAGCTGTGGCTGTACCGGATGCTGGGGCTGACCCCGCCGTCGTTTGTCCACGTGCCCATGCTGCTGTCCACCGACGGGCGACGGCTGAGCAAGCGGGACAGGGACCTGGACCTGGGCGAGCTGCGCAAGGCCTGGTCGCCTGAAAAGGTGATCGGCCTGCTGGCCTGGCGCTGCGGCCTGATCGACCGCTGGGAACCCCTCTCGCCCCGGGAGCTGGCGGCGGACTTCGACTGGCGTCGGGTTCGACGGGAGGACATTGTGTTGGCGCTGCGTTACAGCTCAGGGTCCACACGGTGGAACCCCTCTGACCCCGCCTGTGGCGGGGCCACCTCCCCGACGCGAAGCTAGTCCTTTAGGACTTTCAGGGGGAGGCAACCTCCAAAAGCCTCCCCTGAAAGGGGAGGTGCCGAGCGAAGCGAGGCGGAGGGGTTTCGAATAATCAGGACGCTGAGCTGTAACGACGCTGCCCCAGTGATAACGTATTATACCCTCAAAATACTTGTGGTATCACGTTTTTTCTGATATAATACCCACAGCTGTATGGAGAAGGAATACCCTTTTTAAACCACGACAGAAGGAGTGACGGACGATGAAAACCCTGAACCTGTTGGGCTTTGACTTCGGCGCGTCCAGCGGACGGGCCATGCTGGGCACGCTGTCGGGCGGCAAGCTGGAGATCCGCGAGATCCATCGCTTTTCAAACGACCCGGTGACGCTGTGCGGCCGCTTCGTGTGGGATGTGCCCCGCATGTTCTTTGAGATGAAGCAGGCGCTTTTGAAGATATCCCACATGGACGTCAAGGTGGACGCCATCGGCATAGACACCTGGGGCGTGGACTACGGCTTGCTGGATAAAAACGGCCGACTGCTGGGCCTGCCGGTGCACTACCGCGACGCGCGCACCGACGGCATGCGTCAGAAGGTGCGCGAGGTCATCCCCGACGCCGAGCTGTTCGCCCGCACGGGCCTGGCCTACAACTCCTTCAACACGCTCTACCAGCTGTACGCCATGCGCCAGGAGGGGGACCCCACGCTGGATATGGCCCACGACCTGCTGTTCATGCCCGACCTGCTGGCCTGGCTGCTGACCGGAGAAAAGGGCACCGAGTATACCATCGCCTCCACCAGCCAGCTGCTCAATCCCTACACCCGGGATTGGGACCGGGAGCTGTTGGAGAAGCTGGGCATTCCCACCGCCATGCTGGGCGAGGTGAAGCTGCCCGGTACCGTGCGGGGTAAGCTGCTGCCCGATATCGCCAGGGAGTGCGGCGTGGACCGCATACCGGTGATCGCCGTGGGCGGCCATGACACCGCCAGCGCCGTCGCCGCCGTGCCCGCAAGGGATTCCGACTTCGCCTACATCAGCTCCGGCACCTGGTCGCTGCTGGGCGTGGAGATTTCCGGCCCCAAGTGCGAGGAGGGCGTGATGAACGCCAACTACACCAACGAGGGCGGCGTGGACGGCTCCATCCGACTGCTGAAGAACATCATGGGCCTGTGGATCATCCAGGAGTGCAAGCGGGAATGGGACCGCCGCAGCGACGCGGTGGACTTTGCCGGTCTGGTGGAGATGGCCGTAAAGGCCCCCGCCTTCAAGGCGGTGATCAATGTGGACGACCAGTGCTTCATGGCCCCCGGCGACATGCCCGCCCGCATCCAGGAATATTGCCGCAAAACCGGCCAGGACGTGCCCCAGGGCCGCGGCGAGATCTCCCGCGTGGTATACGAGGGCCTGGCGCTGAAGTATCGCTGGGCCATCGAGCGGCTGGAGCAGGACATTCTGAAAAAGCCGGTCAAGAGCCTGAATATCGTGGGCGGCGGCAGCAAGAACGTGCTGTTGAACAGGTTCACCGCCGAGGCCATCAGGCGTCCCGTGATCACCGGTCCCAGCGAGGGCACCGTGATCGGAAACCTGCTGATGCAGGCCGTCGCCCTGGGCGGGATCGAGGACATCTGGGCGCTGCGCCGGGTGGTGGAGGCGTCCTTCCCGACGGACACCTATCTGCCCGAGACCGACGGAAAGGCCTGGGACGAGGCCTATGCCCGCTACATGAAGCTGTTTGGGAATAAGTGATAAATGAGGAATGAGGCGTGAGGAATGAGGAATGAAGACGGCCACGGAGGATTCGGTTGGCATTTCTCATTCCGACCTCTGCGCCAAGCGTGCTATGATATTCGACTTTGAACACGGCAGCTTGCCCGGCTCGCTGGAGCTGGCATACCTGGGGGATTCGCTGTACGACCTGTATGTGCGCGAGCACCTGATCGCCAAGGGCGGCAGGGTGCGGGCCATGCACCGCCAGGCCATATCGCTGGTGTGCGCCCACGCCCAGAGCCAGGCGCTGGCGCGGATCTCAGATCAGCTGAACGACGACGAGCGGGACGTGGTGCGCCGCGCCCGCAACGCCCACCAGAGCCCGCCGAAGAACGCCGACCCCGGCGAATACCACCACGCCACCGCCCTGGAAGCGCTCATCGGCTGGCTGTACGTCACCGGACAGCGGGGCAGGATGAACGAACTGCTGGCCCTGGCGCTGCCGGAGGAGGAATTCTGATTTGTCGGGCATTATCCCGCCAAATCAGAATTGACCGCACTACACAAGGAGCATGACCCTATGAGCACCAATGATGACAACCGCCGCAGGTCCTACGCCGGCAACCGAAGCCAGGGGCCGGGGCGGAGAACCTATCCCGACGCGGCAAATGGGCCCCGGGTGGGCCGGATCGCGCCCAACGTGCCCCGGGCGCAGCGGGTGGACGGCTCTGAAGCGGGGGAATCCATGCCCCAAACCTGTCCCGTCAGGGGCGGCGAGTTTCACCGCGGCGCCGCCTACCGCGCCCCTGCCGGTCCCCGGCAGTACAAGCGGGAGATGGACGGCGCGCAGGCGTCGGAGCTGCCCGGGGACGACCACATACTGGCCGGGCGCAACCCGATACGGGAGGCGCTGAAGGCCGGACGGCCTGTGGAAAAGCTGCTGGTGGCCGACGGCGACCTGTCCGGCGGGGCCCAGGAGATCGTGCGCATGGCGCGGGAGGCCGGGGCAGTGGTGCAGCGGGTGGACCGCGCCCGGCTGGATGCGATCTATCCGGCCCACCAGGGCATGCTGGCCTATGTGGCGGCGGTAGCCTATGTGGAACTGGAGGACATACTCTCCGCAGCCGAGGCAAGGGGGGAAGCGCCCTTTGTCATACTGTTGGACGGCATCACCGATCCCCACAACCTGGGGGCCATCGTGCGCTCGGCGGAGTGCGCCGGGGCCCACGGCGTGGTGATCCCCGAGCGGCGGGCGGCGGGGCTGACCCCCGCGGCGGCCAAGGCAGCGGCGGGCGCGCTGAGCTACATGCCCATCGCCCGGGTGAAGAACCTGAACCGGGCCATCGAGGCGCTCCAGGGAAGGAACATATGGGTCGTTGGCGCGGCCATGGACGGGGAAAACGCCTTTACCGCCGATTTCAGCGGTCCCATCGCGCTGGTGATCGGCTCGGAGGGCGACGGCATCGCCCGGTTGACGCTGGAAAAGTGCGACAGGACGGTGGCGCTGCCCATGAAGGGCCGCATTGAATCGTTGAACGCCTCGGTGGCGGCGGGCATACTGATGTATGAAATTGCCCGCGCCAGGGCAAGGTGAGCGGCAAGGGGGCGGGGAGGACCCCGCGGCGCATGCTGATCGTGGACGGCTACAACATCATCAACGCCCGTCGCAGCGGTGGCATGGACAGCTACTCCCTGGCCGACGCGAGGGAAAAGCTGATCTCCGACCTTATGGACTACGCCGGCTACTCCGCCCAGCAGGTGGTGCTGGTGTTCGACGCCTGGATGTCCGACCGCACCGTGCGCACAGAGGAGCGCCATGGCGCGGTCACCGTGGTCTACACCCAGAAGGGCGAGATCGCGGACCGCTACATCGAGCGGCTATGCGACGAGTTGGCCGGGGACATCGAGCTGCACCGCCTGGAGGTGCGCGTGGCGTCCTCCGACGCGCTGGAGCAGACCATCATACTGGGCCGGGGGGCCACCCGCATGTCCGCCCGGGAGCTGATGATCGAGATGGAGCAGCTGCGCGCAACGGGCATTCGCCAGGTGATCGAAAAGCCCGTCTCCCGGCGCAATCCCATCGGGGAGCGACTGTCCCCCGAGGTACGGGAGCGCCTGGAGCAGATGCGGAAAGGATACGACAACAGGGGATGAAGCATGGTTACGACACGCGATTATGACAGCATGGCAGACGAGCAGGTCGTCATGCTGGCCCAGGAGACCGACGGTCCGGCGCTGGAATACCTGCTGAACAAGTACAAGAACTTCGTGCGCACGAAGGCGCGCAGCTACTTCCTGATCGGCGCGGATCACGAGGATATCGTCCAAGAGGGCATGATCGGCCTGTACAAGGCGATTCGCGACTACAAGGCGGAGCGGCTGTCGTCGTTTCGCGCCTTTGCGGAGCTGTGCGTCACGCGGCAGATCATCACCGCCATCAAGACGGCCACTCGCCAGAAGCACATCCCCCTGAACAGCTACATCTCGCTGAACAAGCCCATCTACGAGGAGGATTCCGACCGCACGCTGCTGGACGTGATCACCGAGGAGGGCATGTCCAACCCCGAGGAGATGATCATCGACCGGGAGGACCTGTCCGTCATCGAGGGCAAGATCGGCCAGATGCTCTCCGACCTGGAGAAGGAGGTGTTGGTGCGCTACATGGAGGGCAAGAGCTACGTGGAGATCGCCGACGAGATGCACCGCCACGTCAAGAGCATCGACAACGCTTTGCAGCGGATCAAGCGGAAGCTGCTGAAATACCTGGAGGAAAAATAAGTAACGAGGACAGGTTCCCTGACTCATTTGCGGAAGGATGAGTCAGGGAACTACTTTTCATGATCTATACCGGTAAGCGAAACGGTTATATCCGGATAATGGACAAACCTCCCGACCCATGCTGCAAGTCAAGCCGTGCAATCCTGTAGGAGCAGGGGAGTACGGGTGGCATCGGGCCGGGTTTTGCATAAAGAAAGGCGAGCCTGTCATATCTGACAAGCTCGCTTGCAGTACCTGATGTCGGTACCGGTGGAGAACCCGGAATACCGTGGAAGGGCAGATCGACCAACGATACATGCCAACAGCGGACAGACCGGAAGGTTTTCCTGCCTATCGGGTGGAACACAGGACACGGGTTTATTGCTCTGTGGGAGCGTTAAAGACCGCATTCTTTCCGTCCCAGGTCAGCTCAACGAAGTCCGTTTTATAGGTTCTGTCCAGCATATCCTGGATGGAATAACGCAGCCGGTACTGTCCCGCGGGAAGCACGGTATCCACAACCTCCAAATCAAGGCCGATGCTGAACGGCTCGCCGTATCGTATATCCCCGATGGATTCAAAATAATCACTGTATACCGGCCTGCAAATTTCCATTTCAGCGCCGAGCAAATCCGCGACGGACAAGGTGTTGCGGTCAGAAAGCCCCGTGGACGAGTCAAAGCCGTCCCAAAGGCCCGCCACCTGATAAGTCACGTTGGACTCGCCCTTTTCCGCCGCCGCGGTTTCCTCCCGGGCTTCTTCCAAGGCCTCCTCCCCGTCTTCGTCCGGTTTCGAATCAAGTATCATGTCTTCCGGATACTCCGCGAGGATTCGGAGCTTCTTCACCCTTTTAGTGAAGGACGGAATGCGCACCGAAGCCTGCATCAATACCGTTTTCCCCTGCAGATCCTTGCTGGACACGCTCAGGAATTCGCCGGCTATAGCCGGCCATTTCCCGGTGAAATCCGCGGCGAAGGTGATCCCGTTTTCATCGACTGATATCGTTTTCAGATTCTCGCTCTCTCCGAGGTCATACCAGACCTGGAGATCCTCGTCATAGCGCTGCAGTTCGTAGCGGATATAACCGCCGATATTGAAACCGGCAAAATATACATGAAAGCGCTGATTGCTCTGATCCTCCGCGATCTCTGTGTCATACCTGACCGTGTAGAGCTCCGGTTCCAGCTGTGGGATTTCTCCAACGACGTCCACGACCCATTCAGGAGCATCCCATTTCAGGCTGACCGCGTCCAGAAAAGCCAACTGCCAGGGATTCTTGCCGCTTCGCGCCAGGCGGTCCAGCACACCGGTACTCCCGTTGTAAGTCAGGAAGGCGGACAGGCCGTGTGAATAGGGATGATAGGCGCCGCGAACGCAGATAACCACCGCGTCATCCACCGCGTTTTCCAGTTTCTGGGCCGTCGCTTTGGAGATGCCGCCGAACACGGAACGGCGTGCCAGGTCATACAGATCCCACATATTGCGATCCATGTATCGATCTGTTTTGCTGACGGCAGCCAGATATGGCCCGAAAGCCAGGGGATCGGGAACCAGGTCAATGACTTCTTTCATAAACGCATCGAACGCTTCCGCCACCGTGTCGATCCGGCTTAGATCGATCATGGAAAAGGTCAGACCCTTCAACTCGCTGTTGTCTCCTTGCTCGGCATACATGAGCTCGGCGGAGTTGCAGATGATCTTTCCGAGGCGGACAGCCCTGCAATCCGGTTCATCGTAAAGATCCTGCAGGAACTCCTCATAGTTGTTCCCCAATCCGGGCAGCGTTTCTTCCGAAGCCAATAAATAGTCTGCGTAGTCCTTGACCGCCTGGGCGGTCTCAAGAGTCGCCATCAGGCAGGTGTCGGTCATACAAATGTCAAAGTGAACCCCACCGTTCTTCAGGGCGCGCTCCAGGCCCTCCAGGCTCATGATCGCGTCTCTGTGCAGTTCATCCAAGATCAGACCCGTTGAGCTTCCGCCGCCGTGATCCCAGAGGATCAGAATATTCTTTTCCGCCGGATAATTCTCAGCGCCCCAGCGGATAAAGTCGGATAGCGTCGTATGCTTGGCCATGCTGGCGTTCTCCTGCTCGTCCACCAGCGTAAAGCCGTCTGCGCTGTAGCTCCAGCGCTGCAGCCGGTCGGTGGCGATGTCAATACCGAGCTTCTCCTCTGCCTTCCAGGCCTTCGCACCACCGGTCTGGAACACCACGTTGACCTGGTCGTTGGGCACCGTCCTCGAGATCATTTGGAGGTTCTCTGTGGCCATTCCGTTATCGGACTCAAGATCCGATCCGCAGAGATAGATCATCACTGTCCACTGGGCGGGCGTCTTCTCCTGTTCTGCCGGGACAGATTCCTCCGCCGGTATCGCTTCTTCCGTCGGTGCGGGGATTTGTTCCGCTTCCGTTTCGGCTTCTTCCGAATATCCGAGGGACATAAAGCCGCTCAGCATACACAGAACCAGCGCGATACAAAACCAATGTGCAAACCTTTTCATACTGTGTCACTCCTCTTTCTTATTCGACAGTGTCACACCGCTGGAATCATTCCCCGGTACAGATGGCGTAGGATGTTTCAAAACATTGAATTCACATTCCCAATTTCCCGTTCCTGTCAGGCCGACTGCCGGCGTCTGATGCCCCAGAACAGCGCCAATGCGATCAGCGCCACGAAGAGATACAGCGGCAGATTGGAATTGTCCCCCGTGGGCACCCTGTCCCGCACGGTGAGGGTCACCTCCCGGCTGATGATCTGCGTGCCGCTGGCGTCGGTCACGACGCAGCGGAATTTGCAGCCGTCCCACTTCTTCTCGACGTCCTTGCGGCTCAGCGTCGGGCTGGTAAAGCCGGGCAGATCCACCCACTTTTCATGCTTGGGGTCCCAAATCTGCCATTGATAGGTATAGGGCTTCTTTCCGCCCCCAACCTCCACCTCGAAGGAGACGTCCTCGCCCTCCTGGACCGTTTCGTCCTCGGGCTCACGGATGAAGTGCAGCGGATTTCCGCCCAGGAATACCGTGAACTCGTTGTTGGCATAGGCGCATTCATCCCGGCCGACCGCTGAAATCACTACCCGCGCGCTGTTGTGCGCCTCGGGATCGCCCACCAGCGCCTCAACGGGCAGCGTGAGGGTGTGGGTATCGCGGCTGGCCAGCGCCTCGCTGTAGTAGGGCAGGCTGACGTGGAAGGGCTCCTCTTCATTGTCCAGGTATACCGCGCAGGTCAGCTTGAAGCTGTCTTCGGTATGGGCGTAATTCGAAATGACGATGTCCACCAGTTCGCTGCCGTCGCCGTCGGCGTACACGCGATGGTAGATCTCGATATCCTGGCAGGCGATCTCCAGCTTCGCGGGCTCCCCGGCCTTGACCGCATTGGCGATCAGGCCGGACTTCACGGCGTTGTCGAAGGCCGCGTTGGAAGCCAGCGCTCCCGGCTGCAGCACCAGCGTGTCGCCGTCCAGCTTCCAGGTCAGCTCCTGGGTCGTGGTGGCGTTGGGGGCGATGTCGGTAACGCCCTTCACTCCGGCGGCGTTGGCCATGGCTCCCTGCCAGTTGGCATAGGTGGACACGCTGGAAACGCGCAGGTACAGCGTCTTGTCGCCGCTCCAATTCTCGGGAATCTTCAGCGTGCCGGTGAAGGATGCCAGCGCGCCGGGCATCAGCATGTTGCTCTTCACATACTTGGCCTTGGTATCGCCTTCGGAAATGCTGCTCCTCCAGGCTTCGTCCGCGCCGCTCTGGCTCGCCTTCAGCGTCTGGGTCTTTTCACCCAGCACCCAATCGCGCTGGCGGGTGGTATAATCGAAATCGTCGTTTCGGTAGATGGCCTGTTTGCCCTTGGGCAATACGACCGACTGTCCGCCGCCCTTCATGGTCAGGCTGTTGTTTTCCGGGCGCAGGCAGTCGCAGTGCAGGGTCTCTACCACATTGACCTTGCCGTCCTCCAGGGTATACATCTCAAGATCGAAGGCCGATATGCCCATGTTGCCCTCGTTCATCATGGCGATGGTGGTATCCTCGAAGTCGCCGGCGGCCACGGTGGTTTCCGCCACGACCATGCCCGTCACATTCAATATCGGCTTGAGGGTCAGCGGGAAGCTGTACAGCGTCATCGGCGGCGTCTTCTCGTCGCCTTCCTTCGGCATGGGCGTCACGGTCATGTAGCCCTGCCCTTGCGTGGTCAGCAGTATGTCGTGGGGCACCAGGCCGCTTTCCAGCGAAAACTCGGAGAACACCGCCGGAGCGGAAACGGTGTTGGTGGCGGGGTCGTATACGGCCACCCACAGCCGCCAGGTATCCGGGTCGCTCTCCCTTTCCTTCTCCTCTGTGGCGGAGGACAGCCAGTAGATATACGGCGTGCCGTGGACCGTCTGTACCTTGAAATCTGCGGCGGGCATGGTGATGTCGTAGGTGAAATCCGTCACGTCGTAGGACAGGCTGCGGCTGAGCGCGCCTTGCTTGTTGTCGATGCGCAGGCCCCTCAGCTTGTAGGCCTTCGCGCCGTCCGCGTCGGTTTCGGCCTCGATGTAGAACAGGGTCTGGACATAGATGCTTTTGAGCGCGTCTGAGTTCTGCACCAGCTCGAAGGCGCCGATGTCGCCCTTCTTTACGACGACCGCCTGTCGCTTGGTGTCGGCCAGGACCACATTGTTGTTCTCCACTTTTAAGGTGATTGGCGCGGTGTTCATCTCCCAGTCGTACAGCTCGATGGCGCTGTCGCCCTCGACGCCCTCCTTGGGCCGGCTCAGGGCCACGAAGCCTAAGCAGCGGAAGCGAGGGATGGCTTCGATATAGCCGCCTTTTCCCCTGACGCTGGAGCGCATGTTGATGCGCTCGTGATCGTCGCCCAGGGCGTTTTTGATCGCCATGTCGGACATGAGGTCGATCTTGTTATCCCCATACACGAAGCAGGCATAGCCCTTCTCACCGGAGCCGTCGTCCACCCGTTCCGCGAAGCCGTATGCCTCGACTTGGAAGATATGGTCCTTATCATGGGCCGTATCGTAGCTCACCTTCGCCCATTCGATGCGCGGATTGAAGAGGCCCCGGGGATTGAGCGCGGCGTCCAGGTTGCATGCGTTCTGTTCGCAGGGATTGTAATAGTCATCAAGCTTCGCCAGGCCGTTGACGGCTTCATCGTACTTCAGGGGCATGATCCAGACAAAGGCATGGCCGTTCAGCAGCTCGCCCTCGGTCGGATAGCCGTCGTCGTCGAACCGGTTGGCGCAGCAGGCGATCACAAATATCGTCCTTTCGTCCGACCATACGTCGAAGGCGTAATCGTCGCTTTCCCGGCTGCGCGCAATAGAATTACCGCCCATGTAATCCTGCGCGCTTGCCTTTTTGCCGGTGTTCACATCCACCCAGCACACGCGCTGGTGGGTCCTGCCGGTCGCCTCGTCCCGGACCTTGTCGAGGTAGAAGGCGTAGGTATGGCCGTTGGAGGTTCCCACCCGGATGGCGCCGACGGCGTCCTCCTCGTTGGCCAGGATCGCCTTCGCCGGCGGGATCAGCTGGGCATAGCTGGACGGCTCCTGGCCGGTCGGGGTGATCTCCTCCGGCGCGGCGGCGTTGCTGGCGGCATATTGCTGCAGCGGTGGCAGGGCGTTCTTCAGGGGTATCGGGTCGAACAGCGGTCCGGAACCGCCGCCAAATTTCTTGGAGAACGACGCGAGGAACAGCGTAACGCCAGCGCTGAAATCGATGCCATAGGTGCCCGAGATCATGCTCTTTTCGTCTCCCATGATGGCCAGCGTCAATCGGAAATTCACCGATGCGGAGAACCGGACCCAGAAATCCAGGAAGCCCTTGACGCCTAAGCCGGCCTGGGCGGTAAAGGAGAAGCCTATGTTGACGACGATTTCCCTGAGCGGCTGGAGCTGCCAGTTCTGGAAGCGATTGTCGCTCCAGCTGAAGCCCAGCTGTATGCCGATGGCGACGCCCGCCGAGGCCCCCAATGTGAAGCAGACATAGAATGGCACCGGGCCGACCGCGAATTTCATCTGCCAGCTGAACGAATACTTCAGCGTCATGCCGAAGGCGCCGCGCAGCTTGACAACGGTCAGCTTCACGTCCCTGTCCTGGTTGTCGACCTGCCATCGCCCGCTGAGCAACGCGAACCAGCCGAGCTTGAGCTTCGACTCCATCAGGAAGGAGAGTTTGTTCTCCGCGTAATACTCATAGGCGACTTTATACTGACTCCAGTAGTTCGCCATAGCCCCTTCCTTCTCAAAAAACTTCTGAATGTCGGACAGCTCTCTCAGATCCTGGCTTTTCCAGTTGGCTTTGCTTCTTTTCAGCTTGTCCTCAAATGCCTCGCTGCCCATGGAGATGGTGACGTATCCCCCCAGGTCAATCTGGATCTTGGGCAGCATTTTCTTGAAGGGAAGGTTGAAGCCTCCGCTGACGTCCTTCAATACCGGTATATTTATCTTGAATGAGAAGCCTTGGCCGAGCACATCGGTGAATATACTCCCTCCCTTGTCCAACGGCTCGTCCACCGCGCCCTTGATGGATTTGATGCGGGCCGGCGTTTGCTCCTGAGGTTCATCCCCATTATCCGCAAACGCGAAATAAGGCGTCTGTCCCTTGCTGACAAAGGGCGAAAGCATCCTCTTCCACGTGTCGGTAAATGTATACGTATCTGGGTTCGGTCCCTGCGGGCCCGGCGAGACCTCCGTCAGCTTGTAGCCGCCGCTCAGAAACCCTTCATTCTTCCAGTAATAGAAGCGCAGGTTGGGACGCCTCTGGCCCTTCGGGCTGCGAACCACGGCCTTGATCTGGAATCTCATGTCGTTCATATCGGAATAGAGCATCTCAAAATCTTCCCGCAGGATGTCGTAGTCCTTGAACGAGGCGGAATAGACATAGGCCGTGTTGGTATACGGCGCGAGGGGTTCCTTGCGAAGCTCGCCCAGCTTCAATTTCATTTTCTCGATGCCGAAGCTGCGATATCCCTGCGCCTCGGCCTCCACGTCCAGCTTGACGGTGATGGTCTTGTCGTCGCTGACGACGAACTGGTTGGTTTCAAAGAAGGCCCTGCCCTGGCTGTCGGTGACTTGTTGGATGGTCTTGCCCTTCAAGCCATTCACGTCCTTGAGTGTAACCTGGACGCCCTTGACATAGTTCTTGTCCTCCAGCTTGCCGGTGTAAAGCTGGATGCCGACCGCGTTTTCCGTCATGACATGTATCTCACAGCTGGCGTCGTTGGACAGCACGCTGCCATTTGCCGACAGCCGTCCCATGCGAGAGAGGGAGGTATCGACTGTATTTACCCGCGCGGTATTCTCGACGGGCGCGTCGCCATAGGCATATAGATCCTTGAGATAGTTGCCAACGGTCTGTTTGGTGTCGCCCCCCGCGCCATCCATTACCGTGGCCAGTTTATCCTGCATCGATTGGATATCCGACTCCCATTGCGCCGCGTTTTCCGCGACCTCCCTGCGGGCCGCCCTCAATTCCGCCTCGGCGGCCTCGACCTTCGCGGAAAGGCGCACGCGCTCGGAGGGGAACATCGCTTCGCTCTCCTCCTTCAACTGCCTGCCCAGCTCGGCGATGAGGGCGGCCTGCTCCTCGATGCGATCCCGCTGGTAGCGCAATTCCTCGCGCAGCTTCTCCGCCTCGCTGTTCATCTGCCGCATCAGCTCGGTCATGCCCTTGTATTCCGACCCGCTCGTGAAACGCGCATAGCCCTTCGGATCCTTTTCGCGCAGCTCCGCCAGCTTGATCGACGCGCGGGCGAGGATATCCTCCACGCTGTACACGTAGGTATCCAGCAGCTCGTCCAGCCAGTCGGACACCTGGGTGGCGTTCCAGGTGTCGTTGGGCGTCATGCCCTTGTGGTAGGCGTTGCTCCGCGCGCCGCTGTCGCCGAAGCCCGTCAGCGCGTAGGCCGCCGCCAGCTCCCCGTCGGTCAGCACATGCCCCGCGGCAGCGAGCGCGCTCAATGGCAGCGCCTGTATGAGCAGCACCGTCATCAGTATCGCCGAAAGCCATTTCTTCATCTGTGGTTTCCTCCGGTACGCAAAGTCACGTTCGCCGGTATTTCGGCGGTTTGGGAGTCGTCTCTGTTTCGCAATCGTCCTTACGCTGGGCGCAGGATTATTTGATCCATATTTATCCACATTCGCACTAAAGTATACCATTTTACTGTCATACTATCAAATTTGGGAGATAGGAATAATGCTTAATTAAATATATAGAAATATAATTCATCATATATAAAAGAACCGGTCGAACCGCCGATAAGGCGGTCAACCGTCAAACAGCAAACCCAAATCCACTAAAACCCGTCTGCGCATTGCCCGGGTAAGACAAGTGAAGGTTTTCCGTTACAGCTCAGCGTCCTGATTATTCGGAACCCCTCCGCCTCGCTTCGCTCGGCACCTCCCCTTTCAGGTAACACTGTCAACTTAAGGAGCGGCTTCTCCAAAAGCCTTCTCCTTTGGAGAAGGTGGATTGCCGCGAAGCGGCAAGACGGATGAGGTCCTTTGCGGATGGATTCGCGCCTTTATTGCGTCAGAGGCGCGAGGCAGAGCATGAGGGGACCTCATCTGTCTGGCCTTCGGCCAGCCAGCTTCCCCAGAGGGGAAGCGTTTTGGATGCTGTTCGCCCTGATTCTGTTAAGACTGTGTTCAAAGTTGAGAGTGTTACCCTTTCAGGGGAGGCTTTTTGAGGTTGCTTCCCCTGAAAGTCCTAAAGGACTATCTTCGCGTCGCCCTAAAGGACTTGCTTCACTGCGCGCCCGCTATTCCTATTGCCTATTCCCTATTGCCTATTGCCTCTGAACGTACCCTTGGCGTTTCCTCATACATCTCGACAAATCAAAAGTTGAGGGGATATACTTCCAAGACGAGTAGATGAAGACAATAATAGGCATATAGATTATGTCAAAAACCGGTTTCAGGATTGATGTGCTACTATTAAATGTCGTATCATAAACAATATATTTATAAATATTTACATACAGCAAAAATATCCGCCGCATAATATTAACCATCCCTTCTGGACGACAAAACGCAGGGGCTGCCTCAAACGACACTCTCATATCGTTTCAGGCAGCCCCTGGCTTTAGGCTTCAATCATTGTCCTTGCGGCAGTCCGCGGAACTGTCATCCCCGTCCGCCCCACCGAACCCCGAGGGGCTCGGTGGAAGCGTCCGGATCGGTTCGATCAAAACCCGTGAACCTAAGGATGCTGCTCCGGCTTCAGTTTGGGATCAAACCCGTGCGTCAGCCTTTGCCTCTGCGAATTCATATCGCTAAGTAATTACTTGACCAGCTTGCTGTACTCGGAAGACACCCAGAGCTTGTTGCCCTTGTAGCGAACGCCGTAGAACCAAATCCCACGGGTATCCAAGCCGATGACATGGCGGTAGCACACAATGTCATCCTTGTGCAGGGCACGACCATAGCTCTTATGCAGAGCATAGGTCTTGCGCAGCCAAACCTTGGCAGTCGCCTTGACATGCTTTTTGCTGGGATTGACGTTGTCAATCCACGCGTTCAAAGGCTGAGAACCGGGATTGCCATTGCCGCCGTTAGAGAAGACAACGTAAGTATCGGTATAGCCGAACCGATAAATATCGCCGTTCTCGCCACGGAAATCGATCGGATGTATGGACTTCACAAGGCTGATCTTCTTCAGGTCGCTGACCTTAAACCAACCATCCTTGCTTCCGGGATGATTCCATCCTTCAGGCCAGGCAATGATATTCAGATCATTGTCCAGCAGGAACGGATCCAGGCGCAGCTTGACCCAGTCGGAGCCAAAGGTGTCGAGGACATACGCTGTGGAACTCTTGCGGATGATGGTACTAGTGCGCTTAGAATTATGATGGCCGTCGTAAATGTTGGCGTTCTTGGTGAACTTCACATAGTCGCCCGCCTTGAACTTGCAGTCCGCCATGGCGGTGCCGGTGAGAGCCAGCACCATCGTGAGAACGAGCAGCGCGGCAATGAGTTTCTTCATGATAATTCCCTCCTAAAATCTTGAACTTCGGGCACGCGCCCAACCTGACGAACATCGTCTCAAATCCGCGGTTTGCGGCCATCTTCATCAGCCTCGGCGTTGGATGCCCCCGCGCAGGAAATCCTACGCGTCCCTCATTGGTGTATGAATTATAGCAAATTTTAGCCCCGAGGTCAATACGTCTCTGTAAAAGTCACAATATTTATAGAATTGTAATACATTATGTCTTTTCGAAATAGCATCCCGACAAAAATACGGCCTGCTTATGACAGAAATCAGATATTTCGCTCCACGCGCCTACATCGCATTGAGGTGTGGCGTAGATCATATGACGGCATATTGCCGCCGCTTCTCTGATACCATCAAAAAAACCGCCCCTTTCGGGGCGGCCTCGCCGCTGATCTGACCGTCAGCTGATGATCTTGGTGTACCTGGAGGAGACCCAGCCCTTGTGGCCGTGGAAGCTGACCTTATACCACACCACGTCGCGGTCGTCCCAGCGCTTCTCCTCGAGATAGGACACGGAATCGCCCCTGTATAGCACACCGAAGCTTTCCGCGTCAATGTCGGGATGCTTGCGCACGTAGGTGTCGCCGCTGACGGCCTTTACGCGCCTGCCATGCCCGCTCTTGCCGCCGCTGACCTCTTCCATCTCCTCGACGTTCAGCTCATTGACCTTCAGGTTCTCGTTGTTATCCATGTTCGTTGCCTCCTTCTGATAAGGTTTGATGGTCGATTGCCTTCATGCAAATCCATTATAACCCATCCCGATTCACCAATGTTTGAAACTTATGGACTTTTGTTGGGCATTTCCGGTTTCGCAGCCCGGATTCGCAGCAGCGCCGCGCTTCCCTTGCTTGCAGGGCCAGTATAGCACGGATGGCGTCACAGAAGCGTCATACGACTAACTTCTGATTTGTCGAACTCTGCTCGATAAATCAGAATTTGAGGGGTTAGGTTTTAGGGGTTAGGGGTTAGGGAAGGATGAAATCCTTGCGGATTTCTTTATATTCAAAGGCTTGCGAAGCGTAGAAACCCCTGTCTTTTCCATAGAATCAAACAAATCCCGAAGGGATTTGCGACGCGAAGCTAGCCCTTTAGGGCACCACTCCTAACCCCTAAAA
>JAZTZK010000356.1:0-5399 GCA_045637485.1 Clostridia bacterium | reverse complement strand
CAGGGGAGCCAGGGTCGAATCTCCCAAAAGCCTCCCCTGAAAGGGGAGGTGGCCCCGCCGCAGGCGGGGTCGGAGGGGGTCTACGTTGCCTTCTCGTCCTTCTTCTCGGCCTCCGGGTCCACCACATTGCCCTTCTCGTCGTGCACGCCCCGCCAGTAGACGTTCATGCCCGCCACGTAGGCGTCGTAGCTGATCTGCTCGCGGCTGACCTCTTCCTTGGTGTCCCAGTCGTAGGCCACCAGCCAGCCCTCGCTGTGGCAGCTGCCGTGGCCCTTGGTCTTCAGCTTGGGCTTGTCGGTGATGTAGTAGACCTCCTTGCCGGAGTAGTCCGGCTCGTAGCGCTTGCGGGTGGACTTCTGCTCGTCCAGCACCACCGATTCCAGCTGGTAGTGGTATTCGGGCCGCGTGCCGTAGATGGTCACGGTGGCGAACTCCCGGTCCACGCTGGTGTAGATGTAGATGGCGTGGTCGGTGTCGTTGCGGAAGATGAAGTTCTTGCCGTCGCTGCCGTTGGTGCCGTACTCCACCGCGGCGTCCTGGCTGGGCTCCACGTAGCTGACGGTCATCTTGTGGTTGTGGCGCTCGAGTATGGTCATGTTGGCCATCAGCACGGCGTCGTACAGCGTGGTGGACGCCTGGCAGCCGCCGCCGCCCACGCCCTTGACCTTCTCGTTTCCGGCGTACTCCGGGGCCTCCTTGAAGCCGCGCCCGATGGTGCGGGGGCCGACCACCGCGTTGAAATCGCAGGTGTCGCCGGGATAGACCACGTAGCCGTTGAAGAAGCTCAGCGCCGTGGCCACGTTGGAGCGGCTGTCGGAGCCGCGGAAGGTGACGTCCGTGGCAAACTTGGCCACCACCTTCATCTCCATGTTGTCCGAGGTCACCGCAGGCAGCAGCGGATCCACGGGCAGCGCCGTCGAGCCCTTGCCGGTCACGATCAGCGTCGCAAGGTTGTCCTGGGCGCGCTCCCGGTCCAGCTCCACGCCGTTCTTCGACGCCCGTATGATCTCCGGCCTGGTGCCGGTCACGGCCACCTCGGCGTCCACGGGGGCCACGTAGATTTCATCGTAGAGCTTGTCCACAAAGTCGTCCACGGCGTCCTCGTCGTAGGTGATCTTGCTGTTGAACTCGGCGGGGGCGTCCTTCAGGTTGTCCGCCACCTGCTTTCGGTCGGCGCGGCTGCCCACATGGCCCAGGTTCCAGGCCAGGTCCACCTCCTGGGCGTAGTCGAAGGACGCGCCGTAGTCCGCCGGCCTGAAATCCCAGCTCCTGTCACCGTAGGTCAGCGCGTAGGTGGTGTTCAGCCGCCGGTCCTTCTCCTGCGCCACCAGCGCGACGCCGTTCTCATAGGTCTGCCCCGACAGGTCCACGCCGTTGACGAACACGTTGTCCAAAAAGCGCTCCACCGAGGAGGCCCGCAGATCGCCCACCGTCCGGGCGATGCCGATGCCCAGCCCCGCCAGCGCGATCGCCGCCACCCCCAGTATGATCCCCAGCCGCAGCCTCCGGGAGATGCCCCCGCGGCGGCGCGGCGGCTGACCGTAGCCCTGTCGGCCCGATGCGCGGCCGCTTACCGACACATGGCCGCGCGGATCCCGCCGGTCATAGCCCCCCGGCGCGCGGCCACGGGAATCGCGCCGGTCATATCCCCCCGGCGCACGGCCCGCCGACCCCCGGCCATAGGGGTCGCGCCAGTCGCCCCTCACAGGTTCCCGGCCATAGGAACCGCGCCGGCCATTGCCTGCCGACGCCCGATCCCCGGCCGATGGGCGGTTCGAAGCCATCGCACGGCCCGAAGCCATCGCAGGGCCCGCAGCCGACGTTCGGCCCGCCGCCGTCGCACGGCTCGAAGCCGACGTTCGGCCCGCAGCCGACGTTCGGCCCGCGCCCATTCCGGGACGATTGCCATTATCTGTATAACTCCCGCTGGTCACAATCGATGCTCCCAATCAAGGTCCAGGGTAAAACCAAATCTATCACAGCGGCCATGCCGCCGCCTTCACGCGAACCGGCGCCCCGGTCCGTCAACATTCTCATACAACTTCATTATATCACATCCCCCCCATGCGTATAAGTCACATTCGCCATCTTAATTGTAAAAAAACTTGAAATCTTTGGAGGGGAGGAGAGGGAGGGGGAGGTATTAGGAATTAGGAATTTGGGGTTGGGGTTGGCAGGGGGATATCCTGCGCCTGTTCTCCCTTGCAAATTTGACGTTGACACCGGGGCGAATCTGTTGTATCCTCATATCGATGGACAAAAAACACCGGAGGTAATGTCATGCGCATCGCGATTCCCTTTTACATGGGCAACATCTACCAGCACTTCGGCCACGCGCCGCAGTTCAAGGTCTACGAGGTCGAAAACCACCAGGTGCTGATGGAGATGGTGGTCGAGGTCGAACAGCAGGGCCACGACGCCGTGGCGAGCCTGCTGCGCTCGATGGACGTTCGGGCGGTGATCTGCGGCAACATCGGCGACGGCGCGATGAAGGCCCTGCAGGACGCCGGCATACTCTTCTACGCCGGCGTGACCGGCGATGCCGACGCCGCCATCACCGCGCTGGTGCAGGGCGGCCTGCAATACGACCCCACCGTCAAATGCGCCGAGCACAGCTGCCCCGGCGACTGCGCCGACTGTGGCGACTGCGGCGGCGACTGCGCCGACTGCGGCCACTGACCACCACAAAGGCCCGCCGGGCAACGCCCGGCAGGCCTTTGTAATCGCTGTTCCCTTGCTTTATGACCTGTCCGGTCAACGCAAGTCAGGCGTACCCGTCCCCGGTGATCGATCCTTGTATTCTGTTGCAGCTCAGAATCATGGTTATTCGGAACCCCTTCGTCAGCCCTTCGGACGGCCACCTCCTCGACACGAAGTTGGTCCGTATCTGTTCAGTCCTTACGTACTTTCACCTACTTTGGCGGCCTGGAGGCCGCCGCTACGGGGCGATTCGTAGTAGCGGCGGCGTCTACGCCGCCACGACTGAACAGATACGTTGGTCCTTTAGGGCTTTCAGGGGAGGCTGTTTCCGATTCGAATACTTACGATCAAAAGCCTACCCACGAAAGAAGTAGCAACCTTAACTTAAATGCGCGTCCAAAAGCTTCCCCTGAAAGGGGAAGTGGCCCCGCCAAAGGCGGGGTCGAAGGGGTTCCACAATCTCGACGCCGAGTTGTAACTGTATTCTTGCGGATCGGGATCTGCCGCAACGGCGCTCATTCCTTCGGGTGGGCTTCCAGCACCGCCGTAATCGCCGGCACCAAAACATTCCTTCTTGAAAAGCCGGGCTTCATTACGTAAGACGTTCCGTCAAATACCGCCCTGTCGCCGAACGCGGTTTCAATCACCTCCGAAGCGGCGTCCCCGGAAGGGACAAGATAGACGAAGCTGACGTCGTCATGCAGTGCGGAGATTTGCACGAACACCATGTCCACTTCCGG
Organism: Clostridia bacterium; assembly: GCA_045637485.1. Taxonomy (GTDB): domain Bacteria; phylum Bacillota; class Clostridia; order Christensenellales; family Aristaeellaceae; genus UBA2862. The sequence continues at coordinate 1,959 of JAZTZK010000356.1, read as the reverse complement.
CGTCGCCTCAGTCATGACCTTGCGCATGCGCTCCGCGAGAGCCCTTGCGTCCGCCTCGTCATAGACGCTGATAACGCCGATGCCGTATTTCGTGCCGCCGCCCTCGTATTCCTTGTAGTCGCTCAGGAATATCTGTTCGTCCGTCATGTCGCCATAGGAGAGGGAGGCCTTGTACATATCCTGATAGAAGGCATCGATATCGGATATGCCCGCGAGCTTGCCGAGCGCCGCGACCGCTTCCCTGTCGGCGGTGGTCGTCGTATTGGATTGGAAGTTCACGGTGTCCGACAGGACCGAGCCCAGCATGACCAGCGCGGTTTGCCGATCCGGTTCCAGGCCGTAATTGCGGTATCGAATCCAGATGATCGTGGCCGTTGAGCCGAGGGGCCGGGCGTCGTAGACGAGCTGGTTGCCGGTCGTGACGCTTCCGTCCCCGTGATGGTCGATGATGGAGATGATCCTGGCGTCCTCCAGCCCCTCCGCCGATTGGGTATACTCGCTGTGGTCCACGAGGATCATGTTGCGGCCCGAGGCGTCCTCAAGCAGCGCGGGGGTTTCCAGCCCCGCCGCGTCGAGTATGTACTTTGTCTCGGTATTGATGTCGCCAAGCACGACGGCCCGGGCGTCGTATCCGAGCTGCCGAAGCAGCGCCGCATAGCCGATGGCGCTGCCGACGGTATCGGAATCCGGGCGCTTGTGGCCGGTCACACAGATGGGACCGTCGATCTCACCCAATCCCTCGAGTTCGCTGCGGTTGAGCCGTATGTTCAGCTCCCGCTCAGCCCGCCAGCGCGACGCCGTCTCATACCTGCCCGCAAAGAATCCACCCACGGCCACGGCGACCAGCGCCAGCACGAGGGCAAAGATCCTTCCCAGGCTATTGTTCATTGCTTGACTCCTCCACTCTGTGTGTCCGTGTCACGGAAACGGTTCCGGTCGACTCCCTTTCGCACTCATGGCAGGGTCAAACAGAGCTGTCTCCGTTGGCTCATGCCGCCGCTGCGGAGCGCTCCAGCGCGTGCTTGCACAGCCAGGGGAAGCAAAACGCTATGTAGAACATCTGGATGAAGCAGGAGATCACCGCGCCTGCGAGGTCGCCGATCCAGCCGTTGACCAGCGGAACCAGTATCAGGCTGACCGCGTAGTAGCTGAGCAGCCCGACGGCGGCCCTGGTCACCCGCCGCGCCATCGGGATATCCGTGGTGAATCCGACGAAGCGGCGCTCCAGCACCCAGCCGACCAGGAAACCGGCGCACCAGGCGGCTCCCTTGAAGGTGTCCCTGGCCATCTTCGCGCCGTCCACCAACAGCTTGCCCTCGGCGTTGTAATCCGCGGGATAGGGCTTGACCTTCGCGTAGGCGGCGATTGCCACGGCCAGCGCCAGCCCGACGCAGGCCACCAGCCAGTCCTTATCGGGATGTTCCTCCACCCAGGCCATCAGCCTGGCCGTCAGCACCATGACGATGGTGCCCGCGATCATGCCGACCAGGACATCCTGCGGCGTATGAACGCCCAGAAAGTTGCGGCTGAACGCCACCAGCACAACCGTGAGGCCCATCGCCACGCGCAGGGCCCCGGGCATGTCCTTGCGCACCGCGACGCCGCCATAGGTCGAGGCCGCGTTCATGGTGTGGCCGCTGGGGAAGGAATAGCCCGTGGCCGTCGTCATCGAATTGCCGTAGGGAACGATGCGGGCGTCCCGGATCCAGGGCCGATAGGCGCAGGCGGTGATCTTCAACGCGCCGTTGACCAGCCGGTTGCCGCTCCAGCCCATCAGCAGGTAGCTGCCGAAGTCCTTGCTCACCGACCAGTAGACGATGGCCATGAGCGCCATTGCGGTGGTCAACTCGCCCAGGAAGGTCATCTTGGAGAAGAAGTCCGCCAGAAAGGCGCCGACGCCGTTCCTGAAATCCTGAAGCGCAAGCAAAATACTGATGTCCATAACAATCCTCATCCCGG
>JAZTZK010000355.1:0-3863 GCA_045637485.1 Clostridia bacterium | reverse complement strand
CAACATCGTGGGGCAGGAGAAGTTTTTCACCGTCTCCGTGGCGCCGATGTTCGCCGAGACCATCATGCGCTACTACAACTACCAGTCCGTCAACGCCATGTTCAGCCAGCTGCCCGAGCGGGTGGTCAGCGCCGGCTTCGGGTTTACGGGGCTGGAGCTGTAGGGAGGCAATGCGTTTATAGGGTCGCAATGCGGCCCTTTTTGCATGGTGCGGCTGTGTTGCGGTTTTGCCGGGGTTGACAGTCCTGCGTGATCCTGTAGAATAAGAATGCCCGAAAGGGCAGGGCGAACAACAAACGCGCAGGCGGTTGCTCCTACATCTCCGAAAGGGGGTGGGGACCATGCGTATTACATTCCATATCGGAAGGTATACCGTCACGATTGTCGTGTACGAGCGCAAAAAAAGCAACCGCCACTCTGCCAAGTGACGGAAGCTTTGGGGATTCGTATTGAATCACATCCAAGGTAACCTGTAAGCACTGAGGAGCAACCGCGTGCGTGGTTCGCCCTTCGCCTATATTATAGCGGGCCGGGGGGAATTTGTCAAGGGATTCCGTCGCCCTGGATCGAGTTTATAGAATCGCGTCCCCGCATTCTTGTGGGGTTGACAGCCTTATGCGAATCCTGTAGAATAAAACTGCCCGAAAGGGCAGGGCGAACAACAAACGCGCAGGCGGTTGCTCCTACATCTCCGAAAGGGGGTGGAAAGAGGTGCGAATTACATTCCATCTTTGGAGTTACTCTATCACGATTTACATGAGAAGGATAAAAAACAACCGCCACTCCGCCAAGTGACGGTTGTTTTCGTAGTCGAAAGACTACAAAGGTAAAACCTGTGATTTGAGGAGCAACCGCGTGCGTGGTTCGCCCTTCGCCTATATTATAGCGGGCCGGGGGGATTTTGTCAAGGGCTTCCGTCGCCCTGGCGCGAGTTTACAATCTGAGTTTACAATCTGCACATCCAAAGCTTCCCATCTCCATTTTCTTACCCCCTACCCCCTCTTCCCCTCATACACCGCCAACTGAAAGGCGGCAATATTCGACTGCCAATCCGTGACGTTGAGATTTGACCCGTCGTCGGCGTAGCTGCCGTCTACGGGGAGGCGGAGGCTGCCGGTGAGGCCGCTGGCCAGGGCCTTTTCGCCCAGCGAGAGCAGCTGCAGGGGAGTCAGGTCGGTGTTTACGGACTGGAGCACGGCCTGCGCCAGCCGCACCATGCGCACCGGGTTCCACAGGCTGTTTCGCAGGCACGCGAGCAGGGCCTCCAGCAGTTTGCGCTGGCGGGATGCCCGGACGAAGTCGCTGTCCAGCTTGCGGATGCGGGCGTAGGTGAGCGCCTGCAGGCCGTTCAGGTGGGTGTTTGCGCCCCAATCGCCCAGCGCCGGGGCGTCGTAGCCCATGGCGCGCCAGCGCTCGCGCTTCGCGGCAATGTCGGCGTTGATCTTCTCCATTTCGGCCTGGGTGATCTCGATGTCCACGCCGCCCAGGGCGTCCACGATGCGCACCAGCGCGGCGTAGTCCACGGCCACGTAGTGCACGATGTTCAGCTTCAGGTTTTCGTTCAGCGTCCGCGCCACCAGCCAGGGGCCGCCGTAGGCGTAGGCGGCGTTCAGCTTGCCCGTGCCCCGGTCCGGTATGGGCAGCGTGGTGTCCCGCAGTATGCTGGTCAGCAACAGTCGGCCGCGCCCGATGGAGGCGATGATGATGGAATCGCTGCGGCGGGTGTTTTCGTGGGTGGCGTCCAGGCCCAGCAGCAGTATGTTGGCCACGTCCTCCGGCAGGCCATCGGTGAGGGAAAGCTCGATGCCCTCCGGCTCAACGGCCAGCAGCGAGACCGGCAGGAAGTACAACAGCGCCCCGCCCAGCAGCAGTACCGTCAGTACAAGCGCGAAGAGGCGCAGCAATGCGCCGACCAGCCACGCCCCGAGGGTCTGCCTTCGGCGGCGCGGCTGGCGCTTTTTTTTCGGATTTCGCTTGTACGGTTCTTCGTAGTACATTTTGGTCGGCGGTTTGTCGGGGAAGCATAATTGCTACGGGGTACGGTGGCGGCGTGGACACCGCTACAATTTACAGCGCTATCGGGACCGGCTGGGTCAGGAGTTTCTGGCTCATTGGCAGTCCTTCGAGGATCGGGGGCAGCGCGTACAGGGCGATGGGGGAGGCGCTGGCCAGGACGCCGGGGAGGATGCGCTGGGCCACGGCGCGGTCCAGTATCGCGACGGGGTCGGCGTTGTCGCCCAGGGCCCAGAGCATCAGCGCGCAGTAGCGCCAGGCGTCGTCCAGGGCCCGGCGGGAGACCGGGACGCCCAAGCGGTTCAGAGTCGTGCGCAGGGCGTCCATGCGGCCCTCCATGACAGGGGGCAGCGGCGCTTCGGGCACGGTCAGGCCCAGCCGCGCCGGGGCCTCCGGGGCGCAGGGCGCCTTCGGGCGGGGACGCCAGGGGGTGGCGGGCTTCGGGTCAAGGCGCAGCGTGAAGCCCCGGTCCAGCGTGTGGGCCGTCAGAGGCATGCCGCCGTCCTGCACCGTCAGGACGATCCGCCAGCTGGGGCTCATGCCGTTGTCCAGGCCGTGGAACGGGTCGGCGGCCGGGTGGAGGTTGGCGTCGTCCAGCAGCACCATCGCCGGGGCCGCGCTCTGCTGGCGCAGGGCCTCCAGGCGGGGGTCGTCCGGGGCGATCCGTCGGGTCGGCGCGAAGGTGGCGAAGCGCCCCAGCTCCGTCCAGCCCAGGGCTTCGGCCAGCATCCGGGCGGCGGAGGTCTTGCCGCTGCCCACCGGGCCGGACAGTATCAGCACCGGGCTGAGGGCGGCGCAGACGCACAGGTTCAGGGCCTGCAGCCGGGTGATGGCGAAGCCCGAGGCGTCGAAGCGGTTCATGACCCGCACCGCCAGGGCGTTCAGGTCGATGTTTTGCAGCGTTGGCGCGGCGGCGGGCACGGCCTCGGCCTCGCCCCTGAGCACCTGCATGCGCTCCAGCATGTGCTCGGTGAGGGCGAAGCGGGACAGGTACTGCTCCAGCGTCTCGCCGGTGAGGGCGTCCACGGCGCTGCGGGCGTCTGCGGGGGCGGCCCGGGCGGTCTCGGCCTGCTTCTCGTATTCCACCTGCTCGGCCTTCGCGGCGTCGGCCTTCCTTACGGCCTCGGCCAGCTCGGCGTCGGCGTCCCGGCGCAGCTCCGCCTTCAGGGTGTTGCGCACGTCGGCGTTCTTCAGGCTCAGGTGGTCCAGCTCGCCCAGCAGCGCCAGGCGGCGTGCCTCCAGGCTGTTCAGGTGCTGCTCGATGTCCGAATTGCGCACGGCCTGGCGGCACTCCTCCAGTGACGCGCCGAATTCCTCGATGCCGCTCAGCGAGGAGAGCAGGTCCTGGCGCAGGTCCGGCTGCTGCCACACCTGGCGCACGGCGTCCACGGCGGTGTCCACCGGGCTGGTGACCGGCGCGCCGGTCTGGATCGGGGCGATGGGCATGCCCAGCTGGTTCAGCCGGGACTGCTGCCACTTTTCGTCGATCAGCTCCTGCAGGCTGCGGCCTCTGCGGGGGTTCAGGCCGCTCTGGGCGGCGAGGCTGCGCTGGGCGGGGCTGAGCCGCGGGTCGATGGGCTGGGGCGCCATGCTGCTATCGTGGTGGATCCACGGCTTCGCGTCGGATGCTTCGGGCGCGGGCGCGGCCTGGCGGGGAGCCGCTGCCGGAGCGGGCGCGGCGGGCGAGGCAGGCGCGGCGGTGGCGGGCGCGGCGGGCGCGGCAGGGGTGACGGGCGCGGCAGGGGCGACGGGCGCATCCCAGCAAGACGAAGACGGTGTCGTGTGGGTCGACAGCAAGATCTGCATGGGCTGCAAGGTGTGCGTCAACGCCTGCCCGTACGGCATGCGCG
>JAZTZK010000354.1:0-62667 GCA_045637485.1 Clostridia bacterium | reverse complement strand
AGCAATCCCTCCGATATATCCTTAAGCAATCCTCTTAACCTGCTGAAATACCGCCAAGTTTTCTTCATCTATGCTCTATAATACCAGTTTATGCCAAACATTTCAATAACTCGTACAGCAATGGTTCTTTTATTGTTGTCGAGCATTTTGAAAACGGAGCTCAATTTCTTGAGAGAGGGCTTCCTTTACGATTTCCAGATTGCGCGTCATGTTGTGCTTGTCCTGATCACTGTAATTGCTGTTATCAATGCAGTTTTCACAAAACTTATGGAGAAGGTTGATTCCTCGTTTTGCGTCCTCATATCCAGCGTTCAACAATAGCCCCACCTGTATTGCAGCTATATAACTGTTTTTCAAGTTCAAGTAATCTATCACGATTTTCACCTCATTTCAATCTTTCGCACAGGGGCAGGAGTTTTTCCAGTTTGGCGACGATGCGCTTTTGTTCGGCGAGGGGAGGGAGGGGGATAGGTAGAGTTGCTATTCTGTCTAACCGAAAACTATTCTTAATTCCATGTTGATTCCCATTATAGTATTTCTGTGCATAATCAGTCATCAGCACAAAAGGCAGGTACCTATTCCTGAGAATCTCAACAAAGCGAATCATTGCTGTATGCTGATTTATATATGCCTTTCCAAAGTCAGCGGGGATCAATCCAAGCATGCCTATTTCTGCTGTTATAGAAAACAACAAATCACCCTCTTGAAGGGATGTTCGCTGTCCCTCCGTGTTCTCAGGTGCTTTGACATGCTGTATTTTATCCAGCCGCATACGGAAACTGTTTCTTGATAGGTTTCCCATGCGGATGAACTTATCTCCTTCATCGGAATAGTATTTAGCCCAATCTCGGGAACCACTTGTTATGCACTCTACTAATTCTCCTATCCTCACCCACTTCCAACTCTCCGGTATATCAAACGGGATTTCGGCATCGTATATTTCGGGGAGGGGTTTTTCTTTTTTGAGTTTGCCGGAGCGGATGAGGGACTGTTTTTCGGTTTGGATTTGTTGATAGAGTTCTTCGCCAGTGCCCTCTTCGGGGCGCTGGGGGACGAGCTTGCCCTGGATGGCAAACTGGAGGATGGATTTTTGCATGTCCGTCGGGAAGCGCTTATTGAAGTCCTCCAGGCGGCTCCATGCCACTTCATACCGGTCGATATACGGCAGCAGTTCCTCGATCTTCGACACAATCCGCTTCTGCTCGGCAAAGGGAGGGAGAGGGCATAGCATTTTTTTTGCTTTTTCGATTGTTAACTGGGCTACTGTTGTTCCCATAGAACCTTGGGATATATAGCCTTGAATGAAAGGAGATTCAATTACATATTTAAAGTATTCAGAAAAGAGCTTAGCAAAATTATTATAACGGAGAATATAAGCGTCCTTATAATAGAATGGCTGTGTCCCCTTAACAATATATACCTTTCCAAGTGTACCTACCGCTGTAACTAGCAAATCTCCCTTTTGCGGGACACCGCCTTTTGCTTTATTTGTCTCGTATAGCTCGTGTGATATGAAGATTTCTGCATCTGGATTCCCTGTCTTGGCAAGTCTGACAAGTTCACGCCCTCTGAAAAAAGGGATTCCTTCTTTTTTCCAGTCTGTTTGATGTATTCTAATAGCGGATCCAATCTCAAAAAGCTCTGAGTAACGCACCCACTTCCACCCCTCCGGAATCTCAAACGGCACTTCCTCCTCCGTGATCTCCGGCAGGGGCTTTTCCTTCTTGATCTTCCCGGTCTTGACGAGGGCGGCCTTTTCCCGTTGAATCTGGCGGTACAATTCCTCCGCCGTGCCCTCCTCAGGGCGCTGCTCGACGAGCCTGCCCTGTATGGCAAGCTGGAGGATGCTGTTTTTGAGTTCCTGCGGGGTCATGGGCGGTTCCCTCCCAGTATGGCGGTGATCTCATCGAGCACGCGGTCGATCTCGGCGTTCAGGCTTGCGCGCTCCTCCTGATAGCGCAGGATCAGGTCCATGGGGTCGAGGATCTCCTCCTCCTCGTGGGGGAAGCCGCACTGGTCGAAGTTGTAGCCCAGTTCGCCGGAAAGCTGTTCCGCCGTGAAGGCCCTCGCCTTGTCGAAGCCGTCCACGCTGATCTCCTGCCGGTTTCCCCACCAGTCCATCGCCGGGGCGAAGTGCTCCAGGCGCATGGGCTTGGTCTTGGAGAAGTGCTTGTAGCCCTCGGGCATGTCCAGCCGGTAGAACCAGGTCTCCTGCGTGGGGCCGGTGCGGTCGAAGAACAGTATGTTGGTGGTGATGGAGGTGTAGGGCGAAAACACGCTGCCCGGCAGGCGGATGACGGTGTGCAGGTTGAAATCCGAGAGCAGCTTCTTCTTGATGTTCAGCTTGGCGTTGTCCGTGCCGAACAGGAAGCCGTCCGGCAGCACCACCGCCGCCCGTCCGCCGGGCTTCAGGCGGTACATCATCACGTCCAGGAACAGGTCCGCCGTCTCGCTGCTGGCCAGGTCCGCCGGGAAATAATTCTTCACATCGTTCTTCTCATTGCCACCGTAGGGGGGATTCATGAGGAGGACGGAGAAAGACTCGTCGACGGTGTAATCCAGCAGGTTGTGGATCGTCAGCGCGTTGCCGTGGTAGACGTTGGGCTCGTCGATGCCGTGCAGCAGCAGGTTGGTCACGCAGAGTATGTAGGGAAACTGCTTCTTTTCGATGCCGTAGACGGAGCCGGAGTATTTCGCCTGATCGTCGGTGGTCTGGATCTGCGGCTCCAGCTCGCTCAGCCAGCTGGTGATGAAGCCGCCCGTGCCGCAGGCCAGATCCGCCATGGTCTCGCCGATTTTCGGCCGGATCATCTTCGCCATGAACTGCGTGACCGCGCGGGGCGTGTAGAATTCGCCCGAGGAACCGGCGGACTGCAGCTCGTGCAGCAGGATTTCGTAGATTTCACCGAAGGCGTGGACCTCTTCGTAATCGGACAGGTCGATTTCGTCGATGACGTTGATGACCTGCCGCAGCAGCACGCCATCCTTCATGTAGTTGTTGGCGTCCTGGAACACGGACGGGACGACGGCTTTCTTCACCGGCATCTCGGCGGAGACCGGCAGCGTCTTCAGCGTCGGGAACAGGCGGTTGTTGACGAAATCCAGCAGCCTGTCGCCGGTGGGCACGCGCCCGGAGCCGTCGTCGTGGGCCCAGTTGCACCAGCGGCAGTCGTCGGGCAGGATGGACTGATAATCGTCCTCGTCCAGCGCCCAGTCCTCCTCCTTGGAATCGTAGACCTTCAAAAACAGCATCCAGGCGATCTGCTCGATGCGCTGGGCGTCACCGTTGACGCCGGCGTCGTTGCGCATGATGTCGCGCAGGCGCTTGATGAATGTGAAAAGGGTGCTCATTTGTGTGTCATCCTATCTTATAGATTTCTTCTTCCAGTTCCCGCACGGCCTGCAAATACCCTTCCTTCCCGCCGAACAGCGCGGCGAGGCGGGCGGGCTTGCCCATACGCTTGAAGGGGTCGAGCTTCAATATCTCCGTCTTCTCGATCTCGTAGACGCCGGTGTTCATGTAGCGGTCCAGCAGCGCCTCCAGCACCTCCCGGGCCGCGCCGGAGTAGCGGCTCAGGAAGTCGCGCTTCTTCACGTTGTTGGCGCGTTCTCGACGGGTCAGGGGCCTGGCGTCGAAGGCGACGTGGCAGATGAAGTCGAAATCGTCCACGTCCTGCATGGACTGGTCGACCTTCATGGCCTCCAGGTTGATGCCGCGCTCCAGCAGCATCGAGCGAATGGCTTCCTTCTTGTCCTGGGCGGACCACCCGCGGATGAAGCCGTCCAGGGAGGCGTATTCGCCGACGATGTTCTCCTTCGTGTAATCCACGATGCTCTCCTGCCGCAGCAGCTTGCCGTCTGCGTCGTAGACGGAAACCATCTTGTTGATGACGCGCACGGGACAGCCGTTGGCGTCCACGATGGGCTTGACGGTGGGCGGCATCGGCAGATCGCCGTCGTCGCCTTTGGGTGGTTTGGGCGGCTTGGGCGGCTTTTGAGGGTCGAAGCCATCCTCCATCTCGATGGGGCCGTCCCAGTCCGGGTCGGCAAACAGGCGGCTCACCCGGCGGAAGTCCATCACCACGAAGTGGGTCTTGCCCTCCTTCTCCCGCAGGCGGGTGCCGCGCCCGATGATCTGCTTGAATTCCGTCATCGAGCCGATCATCTTGTCCAGCACGATCAGCTTGGTCATCTTGCAGTCCGCGCCGGTGGAGAGCAGCTGGGAGGTGGTGGCGATGACGGGATATTTCGCCGTGACGGAGATGAAGTAATCCAGCTTCTTCTTGCCGTAATCGTCGCTGCCGGTGATGCGCACGACGTAGTCCGGGTTCTCGCGGCACATGTCCGCGTTCAGATTCACCAGCGCGACGCGCATGCGCTCGGCGTGGTCCTCGTTGGCGCAGAACACGATGGTCTTCTGCATCCGGTCCGTGCTTTTGAGATAGGCCGTGATCTCCGAGGCCACCTGGTTGATGCGGTCCTCCAGTATGATGTTGTAGTCGTAATCGCTGTTGGTGTACACCCGGTCGGGGATTTCGACGCCGTTGATGTCCGTCTGGCCGCGCCGGGGCCGCCAGCCCTCGCCGATGTCCGTGGTCACGCCGATGACCTTGAAGGGGGCGAGAAAGCCGTCCTCGATGCCCCGCTTCAGGCTGTAGGTGTAGACCGGCTCGCCAAAGTAGTTGATGTTGGAGATGTACTTGGTCTCCTTGGGCGTGGCGGTCATGCCGATCTGCGTGGCACCGGAGAAGTATTCCAGGATGCGCCGCCAGCGGCTCTCCTCCTTGGCCGAACCGCGGTGGCACTCGTCCACGATGATCAGGTCGAAGAAATCCGGGGAGAACAGCGCGCTGAAGTGCTCCCTGTCATCGTCGCCCACCAGCTGCTGATACAGGGAGAAATAGACCTCGTGGGAGGTGATGGTGGTGCGGTCGTCCTTGGCGACGTTGATCTTGTGGATCACCTTCTCCAGCGGCGCGAAATCCTGCTGGATGGACTGATCCACGAGGATGTTCCGGTCGGCCAGGTACAGTATCTTGTGCTTCACGCCGCTCTTGAGTAGCCGGTAGACGATCTGGAAGGCCGTGTAGGTCTTGCCCGTGCCCGTCGCCATTACGAGAAGGATGCGATCCTGCCCGCGGGCGATGGCGTCCAGCGTGCGGTTGATGGCGATGCGCTGGTAGTAGCGGGGCGGATAGACGTTCATGCCGCTGTAGTAGGGCTGGCGGATCATGGCGACCTCGGCGTCGTTCAGGCCGCTGCCCTCATTCGCGCCGCGTTTGTATCGGGCGATCAGTTCGTCCGGGGACGGGAATTCGTCAAGGGCAAGCTGGCGTTCCCGACCGGTCAGGAAGTCATGCTCGCAGAAGCCGTCGCCGTTGGAGCTGTAGGCAAAGGGCACGTCCAGCATCTGCGCGTATTCCATGGCCTGCTGCAGGCCGTGGGATACGGAATGGCTGTTGTCCTTGGCCTCGACGATGGCGACGGGGTTGTTGGCGTTGATATACAGGATGTAGTCTGCCCGCTTTGGCTTTTCCCGCGTCACAAGATTGCCGCGCAGGTTGATGCGCCCGTCGGTGATCTTCGTCTCCATGGTGATGCGATCCAAGCCCCACTTCGCCGTGATGGCCGGGGTGATGTAATGCAGCTTGATGTCCTCCTCGGACATCTGCCACTTCGGTTTGATGGCGCTCATGCAATCACCTCATCTACAGGTACAGTTTGAACACATCCCGCATTCTGGCCGCCGCTGTCTTCAATAATTCTCGGCATTCCTTTATACATTATAGCAAAAACCGCCGGGGTATTCAATCATAAATCATCGTTGCCGTCAGGCTCCTGTCGACCAGGGATTATTATGTTTACAAAAGTCTATTTCTCCTGTATAATTAAATGTAGAGAGAAGCGCTGTCAACGGCACATGCCGCCAATTGGAGCAGGGGAAGAATTGATATGGCTGACGCCTTCCGTCAGTCCGCGCCGCTACCTTCTGAGCTTTCAACAGCGCATGCTTATCGTGAAGTGAAGGTCAAATTCTGGAATGGCAGTTCGTTTACAGACCGAGCAACCGAGGAGGGATTGCAGTGGACAAAGCTGCGGATGTCATGGAGCGCAGTTCCAAAGTTTATCAAACCTATGTGGAGATCCTGCGCCGGGAGCTGGTCAGCGCAATGGGCTGCACGGAACCCATTGCCCTGGCCTACTGCGCGGCGGTGGCCCGTAAGACACTGGGTTGCCTGCCTGACAGGATCGTGGTGGAGGCAAGCGGCAACATCATTAAGAACGTCAAGAGCGTGGTTGTGCCCAATACCGGACACCGGCGCGGCATAGCGACAGCGGCGGCCATCGGCGCGCTGGCCGGCGACGCGCAGGCCGGACTGGAGGTCATCGCCCATGTTGATGAGGCCGCCAAGGATCAATTGGAAATCTACCTCCGGCAGACCACCATCGAGATCAGGCCCCTGGATTCCGAATACCTGCTGGATATGATCGTCACTGTCTACCGGGGCGAATCGTCGGCAAGGGTTCGCATCGCGAGCGAGCATACCAACATCGTGCTGATTGAGCGGGACGGCGCCGTCCTCGTGCGGAAGGAAGTCGCGTCCGACGACGATAAGGCGGATAATCCCGACTACACGCTGCTGACGGTGAAGGACATTTGGAGCTTTGCCTGTACCTGCGACCTGGAGGACGTGCGCGCGCTGCTGGATCGCCAGATCGAGTACAACACCGCAATCGCCCGGGAGGGCTTGCGAAATGACTACGGCGCGAACATCGGCAAGGTTCTATTGACGACGGGAAGCGACCTGCGCACCCGGGCCAAGGCCTGGGCCGCGGCAGGCTCTGACGCCCGAATGAACGGTTCCGAGCTGCCGGTGGTGATATGCTCCGGCAGCGGCAACCAGGGGCTTACCGCCTCGCTGCCGGTGATCGTCTTTGCCGAAGGGCTGGGAGCGAGCCAGGAGAAGCTGTATCGCGCGCTACTGATTTCCAACCTCGTCACCCTTCGGGCCAAGGCCGGTATCGGCAGGCTTTCCGCATACTGCGGCGCGGTCAGCGCTGGCGCGGGGGCCGGGGGCGGCATCGCATACCTGCACGGCGGCGGCCTGCGGGAGATTTCCCACACCATCGTCAATACGCTGGCCATCACCTCGGGCATCGTGTGCGACGGAGCGAAATCCTCCTGCGCGGCCAAGATCGCCACTGCCGTCGAGACGGGCATCTTCGGCTATGAGATGTTCCGCAACGGACAGCAGTTCTACGCGGGCGACGGCTTGGTGGTCAAAGGGGTGGAACAGTCCATCGAAAACTTCGGTCGCCTCGCCAGGATGGGTATGCGTGAGACAGATCAGGAAATCATTCGCATGATGACGGAATAGAACGGGGGGAAAAGTCTGTGAAAATCTTCAAGAGCCTGCCTGTCAGACTGTTGCTGGCCATCGTACTGGGAATGCTGCTGGGATTGGTACTGCCCAGGGAAGCCATGGTCATCGTCGTTACAGTCAAGTACATCCTTGGACAGCTCATCAACTTCTGCGTACCGTTGATCATCATCGGCTTCATCGCCCCGTCCATCACGACGTTGGGCAACAGCGCCACGCGGATGCTGCTGGTGGCGGTCGTGCTGGCTTACATGTCCAGTCTCCTGGCGGCGCTCATGTCAACGGGCGCAGGATATGGCATTATCCCCAACCTGAACATCGTCTCTGACCCGGAAGGCCTGCGGGAGCTGCCTGCCGTAGCCTTCCAGTTGGACATTCCGCAGATCATGCCTTGATGTCCGCGCTGGTACTCTCCACGCTGCTGGGCCTTTCGGCAGTCTGGACAAAGGCAAAGACCATTACCCTGATGCTTCAGGAATTCCAGAGCATGGTGCTGGAGATGGTGAAGAAGGTTATCATCCCCGTGCTGCCCATATTCATCGCCACTACCTTCTGCGGCCTCGCCTGGGAGGGTTCTATCACCAGGCAGCTGCCGGTTTTCCTTATCGTCATTTTGATCGTCCTGGTTGGGCACTTCGTATGGCTCACCGTACTCTATGGCGTCGCTTCGGTCTATTCAAAGCGCTCGGGCCTGGAAGTACTCAGCCACTACGGGCCTGCGTACCTGACCGCAGTGGGCACCATGTCATCCGCGGCCACGCTTGCCGTTGCGCTGGACTGCGCCCACAAGAGCAGGAACCTGCGCCGGGATCTGGTGGACTTTGCGATACCGCTATTTGCGAACATCCACCTGTGCGACTCCGTGCTGACGGAGGTGTTCTTTGTGATGACTGTCTCCAAGGTACTCTACGGCCAGCTTCCCGATCCCGGCAGGATGATCCTGTTCTGTTGTCTGCTGGGCGTGTTCGCCATTGGCGCACCGGGCGTGCCCGGGGGGACTGTTATGGCGTCGCTGGGCCTGATCACCGGCATTCTTGGCTTCAACGCTGACGGCACCGCACTGATGTTGGCGGTGTTCGCCCTGCAGGACAGCTTCGGCACGGCCTGCAACGTAACCGGTGACGGCGCGCTGACGTTGATGCTGACCGGCTACGCCGAGAAGCATGGTATACGCGAGGAGCAGCATTCTGCCTGACCACATATTCCGGCGTATATGGGGCGCATTTGGGGCATAAGGGCAGGATGCTCGCCAAACGGATTTTTCGGTTTCGGCTTTTGCTTTCCCCCTGGGTTTGAAAAAACACCTTGCCATTATACTCGTTTTATGGTAAGCTTGGTACATCGGCTGCGCGCAGTCGTCTGTCTTTTCGGAGGTTATTTCTCGCTTTTGACTTGACTGCAATGAGGTGATCAAATTGTCAGATCTTTTCCCGAGGACTATGGTTGAAAGCATCTCGCTTCCGCGCCTGCTCATGGGAACAAACTGGATGCTGGGATGGAGCCACACAACCACTTCCGCTGATCACATGATTAAAAACCGCTTCAGCCGTTCAGAGACGTTTCAGGCCATGGTTGAAGCCTATCTGAATTGCGGGATTGACGCGATGATGGCTCCGTTCAACGGTCAGCAGGCGTTGCTCGATGGCATCAAACAGGCCGAAGACAAATCGGGCAGGCACGTCATCAAAATCGACACACCAATTATCGATGTTTCCGACACGAAGGAAGGTCGACGCTCTGCCGAATCGACCATTGCGACCTGCGCGAAGAACGGCAGTGAAATCTGCCTGATACACCACAGCGCTGCCGAACAGCTGGTCAGCAAGCTGAAGGGGACCATGGATCGGTTGCCCGATTACCTCGATATGATCCGCCAGCATGGCATGATTCCCGGCCTGTCGGCCCACATGCCCGAGTTGGTGCTCTATTCGGACGAAAATGACTATGACGTGCAAACCTATATCCAGATTTACAATTGCGCAGGGTTCCTGATGCAGATAGAGGTTGAAGGCGTTCGAGCCATCATCGAGCGCGCCAGAAAGCCCGTGATGTCGATCAAACCCATGGCAGCGGGCAGGGTTTCGCCCTATGTGGGGCTTTCCTTCGCCTTTTCAACCCTTCGTGCCTGCGATATGGTCACCGTAGGCGCTCATACGCCGGAAGAGGTTTACGAGGATGTAGAGATCGCGCTGGCCGCAATAGAGCGTCGCTTTCCCAACATGGAACGCCGATCCAGCCCGAATAAGACGGCGGTGTTGGGGGGCAGCTGATTCCCGGGCCTGTACGGAGCCCGGCAGGATTGCGGACAAATCCCCCGGGGAACTGGCAGTTCTGCCTGGCGATGGAGACGCGGACATGACCGTCTCATCCGGAGGCGCAATGTCAGATGTAATCCCAGTAGAAACATGGAGTGAGGGCAGCCCGCAAGCGTTTGAGAAGTTAAGAAAAGAGGGCATTGCTATGGATCTGAAAGGGTTTGTAGATTACTTTGATCCCGCGACCTGCATACTGTCCGTCGAGAAAAAAGCAGGCGGAGGATATGGCACGATTCGCATCGCCACAGGCAACGGAAAGTACATCGGCTCTCTGGCACTGGCCGCCGGGGGCGTGGAGATGCACAGCGACAAGAAGGAGGAATTCATTCCCAACAGCGAATACACGCGCTACATCCCAAAGGATCTGAACTTTGAAGATGTCTGTTATCGCTGTGCGGTTTTGAAGGAGCCGATCCACAACTGCCTCCGTGCGAGCCGATATCCATTTGATATTCTGGTATACATGATGCCTCTGGAGAGCCCGGACGAGCGCATCGGCTATTGCACGTTTTCCCAGGTTCTGATTCCAAAATCCGAGAACAACCTTATGTGCCTGAATATCTCCCAGCAGACGGCCACAGAGGTTATCAACACTTGCATCAGGCTGCGAGAGGACAAGCCCTTCCACCAGATCATGCAGGAGGTGGTTGAGGACGTCCGTATCATCTGCGGCGCTGATTATTGCAGCGTGCTCCTGCTGGATGAAAGCCAGCGAAAATGCTCCGTTCTGGGCGAGGCAAACACACCTGATTCAGGCCTCGCGATGATGCAGGAATATCTCGACGACGATTTCTTTGACCTGGCGATGACCTGGAAGGACACTATGGCAGGCAGCTACTGCCTGGTCATACGCGACGAGAATGACATGGAGTTTATCCGGCAAAAGAACCCGAAATGGTATCTGTCCATGCAGAACGCCCACGTCGAGCGTCTGGTATTGTTCCCGCTCATCCCCCGCGGCCAGTTCCTCGGTTACATCATGGCCATCAACTTCGATGTGCAGAACACCCAGCACATCAAGGATACGCTGGAGCTCACAACGTTCTTCATCGCCTCTGAAATCGCCAACAACCGCTTCATTGACCAGCTCAAGGCCCTGAATACGATCGATCTGTTGACCGGCGTCATGAACCGGAACGCCCTGAACGAGCGACTGCAGGAACTGGAAAGCAACCAGGCATGCACTGATTGCCATATGGGCGTCGTATTCGCGGATTTGAACGGGCTGAAGTACGTCAACGACAATCTTGGCCATGCGGCGGGTGACCTGATGCTGAAAAACGCCGCCATGATCCTGCAGAGCACGTTTGCCGATGGAGAGATCTATCGCGTCGGCGGCGACGAATTCCTCGCGCTGGACCGTGAGACGGACGAGACCGACCTGCGAAAGAAGATCGCAGACATCAAGAAAAAGGCCGAGCTGTTCGAAAACGTCAGCTTTGCCGTCGGATACTGCCAACTGGATCAGGCTTGCGATATCCGAAAAGCGATGGCCGACGCCGACGCGCGGATGTACGAGGACAAAGAGAATTACTATCGCGCAAACCCTCATCTGAAGCGACGCTAAGAATAGGAACACCTCACCCCGTGAAGTGCTGAAGCCAGAGAGTACCGCAGCCAGAGGCACGGAGAAGAACGGGAGAGCGACAAAGAATAGATGCGGGGGCGCAGAGCACCGTTGAAATCAAATCGCGCCTGATAGGATGCCGGCTTCGCTGCCATCTGCCGGTGGTAAAAGAGGATGTGGAATTGCCGGTGTTCGACACGGCGCTGATTCACGCCAGAGAAGCGGCTCCGGAGGCGCTTGGATGGAAGGACGGATCGTCAATGGCGGAGACCAAACGGGGATTATACTATATCGAAGCAATCGCGCCCGGCTCATACAAGATCTATGAGCGGCGCGAGGCGACGATGTACCTGGTATGCGGGAGTGAGCGGGCCTGCCTGATCGATACCGCCTATGGGCTGAGCGACCTGAAAGCACTGATGCAGGGGCTTACAAATCTGCCGGTCACGGTCGTCAACACCCACGGTCATAGCGATCATGTCCTCGGGAATCATTGGTTCTATGACAATGGAAAAAGCCGCGTCTACCTGAATCCGGCTGACAGGCCGCTCTATGAGGAAATTGTCTCGGGATACGCGGCCATGCTCAACGAGCCCTGGGTCAAGGAGACCTATGGGGAGTTTATACGAGATGTCGATCCCACGGCCGTTCACTTTCCCCGGACAGAAGACATCTGCGAAGAAGACGTGATCGATCTGGGTGGGAAAAAGCTTGAGATCATCGGGATTCCGGGTCATACTGCCGGCAGCATACTCCTGATCGACCGGGATGAAGGGATATGCTATGCCGGCGATTCGATTATGGAAAACATGTGGCTGTTCCTGGAGGAGTCCCTGCCGA
Organism: Clostridia bacterium; assembly: GCA_045637485.1. GTDB lineage: Bacteria > Bacillota > Clostridia > Christensenellales > Aristaeellaceae > UBA2862. The sequence goes on along the minus strand of JAZTZK010000354.1, from coordinate 50,563 downwards.
TGGAAATCTACCTTGGCGCGCTCAGACGCGCGCGGGATGTGCTCGACAGGGCGGGCGTTCAAAGGATATACAACGGGCATTACAGCCATGTCCCGCTGACGGTTCCGCAGATCGACAATATGATTTCGGGCTTGGAACAGATACTTGCGGGCTCGGCGAAGGGCGAGCCGTTTGAAAACAGGGTCGGCAGTGGGATCCGATACACATTTGGCGAATGGAGCGTATTGTGCCGTGACAGCGCGAACCCGCCATTGGCGTTTGGAGGATGATTATGAATTACAGGATCGTGGATCAGGATCAGTACTACCGTAAGGGCGTGTTCCGCCACTTTTCGGAGGATTGCAAGTGTTCCACCTCTATGACAGCCAGGGTGGATGTGACAGAGCTGATCAGGGCTTCAAGTGCGAGAGGAACGAAGTTCTATATCAATTTCCTATATCTGCTGTCCAGGGCCCTGAATGCCAGGGAGGATTACAGGATGGGCTGGCTGCGGGAGACCCGCGAACTGATCTGTTACGACCGGATCAATCCGACCCAGTATGTCTTCCATGAGGATACGGAGACCTGTACGCCGGTGTATACGACCTACGTCGACGACTACGCGCAGTTCTACCGAAACGCGCTGGACGATGTCGAGCGGGCGAAGGAAACGCGCGAATACATGCTGGACGCGGCAAATCATCCAAACTGGTTCGACGCCTCCTTCATTCCCTGGCTGTCCTATGATTCTCTGAACATCGAGCTGCCGGACGGCTACCTGTACTTTATGCCCATCGTGAACTGGGGCAAGTACCGGGAGGAGAACGGCAGGCTGATGATGCCCGTCAGCGTCCGGCTCAACCACGCAATCGCCGACGGATACCTCGTTGCCAAGGTTTTCAGGCTGCTGGAGGAAGAAATCAGAGCATTCTGTTAACGCAAAAGCAGCATGACTGGATCAAATATGATCCGAAAGGAGGCGACGGCGGTTTGAGACGATGTGAAATGAGCGATTTGCCCCGGTTGCTGGACTTCTATCGGCTTGTCGCCGTCCATATCCTCGCGGTCAATCCGCGCTGTCAGGGGTGTGGGTACGCCAGGGCGATGATGCGGGAGATGATCGATGTCGCAAAAGACATGGGCAATGCGGCCGAGGCTTTTCCAATAGGCCGTAAGCGAGGGAGGATGCCGGTATGAATGATCGTAATCATGGGCTCCGACTGGATGTCGGGCGAGGGTATTTTCGCAACGAAGGCGTCGACGTGATGGCCTTTGACGACATCTATCCCGAGGGGCACCAGTCCGGCGTGAGCATACTGATGCACGGGCGGCGCATCGCAACCTGCGGGGACGTGCGCTTTGAGCCCACCCCCGGCCAGTGGCAGCCCGTGCCGAAGCAGCTTTCCCGCAGGTTGGACGCGGACGCCAACGCCATCGTGACCCGGCTGCGCTATCCCGACGAGGAAAAGAGTCTGCGGGGCCTGAACCCGATGATCTATCCGGACGTAGAGCTGGAATACCGGGTGACGGTGCGCGGCGAAGGGAATTCCGCCGTCATCGACGTGGATCTGGATTGTCCGGTACCGGAGGCATTCGAGGGAAAGCTGTGCTTCAACCTGGAGCTGTTTCCTGGCGCGCTGTTCGGCAAGCCCTGGATACTGGACGGGCAGTCCGGCCTGTTTCCGCGGCAGCCCAACGGCCCGGTGCGTGCCCGATCCGGCAATTTCAGCCATTCCGGGCACCAGCGGCTGAATGAGGATCGGAACCCGCATGCCGACCGGGAGCGGCTGGCCGGCTTCGGGCAGGGCTACAGCCCCATCGTGGCCGACGATTGGATCGCCGAGCCCTATGCCCGGGGCAGGGTGCTGACGATCTGTCCGGACGACGCCTCGACCCGGCTGAGGGTGGAATGCCTGACGCCTCAGACCGATCTCGCCCTGTACGACGGGCGAATGAATCACAACAACGGCTGGTTTGTAGTCAGCAGCCCCATTCCCGCCGGTCGCGCCGAGGGCGCGCTGCGCTGGCGCGTCACGCCAAACGCGATACCGGGCTGGCGCTCGCCCGCAGTCGTTCAGGTCTCCCAGGTGGGCTACCATCCCGACCAGGTCAAGCGCGCGGTGCTGGAGCTGGACCCGGACGCAGAGATTCCCGGCGAGGCGGCGCTGTACGTCGTTACTGCGGAGGGTGAGGCGCTGGCGGAACGGCTGGAGGTGTCGGAGTGGGGCCGCTTCCTGCGGTATCGCTATTGCCATGTGGACTTTTCGCGGGTTCGCCGCGAGGGGCTGTACCGGCTGTGCTGCGGTGGGGCGGCGTCCGGCCTGTTCAGAATAAGCCGGGACGTGTACGACCGCGGCGTCTGGCAGCCGGTGCTGGAATACTTCCTGCCGGTGCAGATGTGCCACATGCGGGTGCAGGAGAAGTACCGTGTGTGGCACGGGCTGTGCCACGATGACGACGCCCGCATGGCGCCGATTCGCCTGAACCACTTCGACGGCTATGTGCAGGGCGAATCCACGCTGTGCCGCTTCAAGCCGGGCGACGTGGTGCCGGGCCTGAACGTGGGCGGCTGGCACGACGCCGGGGATTACGACCTGCGGGTGGAATCCCAGTCGGGCGAGGTGTACGTCCTGTCGCTGGCCCGGGAGGTCTTTGGCGTGGCTTACGACGCGACCACCATCGACCAACGGCGCAAGGTCGTGGAGATTCACCAGCCCGACGGCAAGAACGACATCCTCCAGCAAATCGAGCACGGCATGCTTTCGATCGTGGGCGGTTGGAACGCGCTGGGGCGGCTGTACCGGGGAATCATCTGCAACAGCCTGCGCCAGTACGTTCTCCTGGGCGATGCCTCCACGATGACCGACGGCGTGTCCGGAGACGGGGACGACCGCTGGGTGTTTACCGAGGACAATCCCACACGGGAGCTGACCGCCGCCGCGCACCTGGCCGCGGGGGCAAGGGTGCTGGCGCACTTCAACGATTCACTGGTACGACAGGGCCTGGAGGCCGCGGAGACGGTGTTTGCGCATACCGCCGTGCCGGAGGGCGACGACAAGGTCCGCTGCGCGCGGCTGCACGCCGCGGCGGAGCTGTTCCTGACCACCGGGGCGGATATCTACCGGGACTGCATCCTGAGAGAAGCGGATTATATCCCGGCCCATATCGAACAGACGGGCTGGATCGCCGCGCGGGTCGTGGACGCCTTGGCGGAGGATGGCTTTGCCCGGAAGGTCAGACAGGCGCTTCCCGCGCTGAAGGCGAAAATGGATGCCCAGCGCGCCGAGACGCCCTACGGCATACCCTATCGGCCGTTTATCTGGGGCGCGGGCTGGGGCATACAGGCCATGGCCTTTCGCTATTATTTTCTGCACCGGGCCTTTCCGGAGGTGTTTGACCGGGGGCTGCTGGAGAACGCGCTTCACTTCGTGCTGGGCTGTCACCCGGGCAGCAACACCGCTTCCTTCGCCTCGGGTGTGGGAGGGAAATCGGCTACCGTCGCATACGGCGCGAACAGGGGCGACTGGTCCTACATTCCCGGCGGCGTGATTTCCGGCACCGCGCTGATCAGGCCGGATTTTCCCGAGCTTCTGGAATACCCCTTCCTGTGGCAGCAGACCGAGTACGTGCTGGGCGGCGGCTCCTCCAATTTCATGTTCCTCGTCCTCGCCGTACAGTCACTGCTGAGAGGGGAGGCGCTTGAAATCTCATGGAACGGTTGACAGCGGTATTCAGGCCTGAATCGAAGTACAGGGCTTATTTCCTGTCGGTGATGACCTTCAGCCTTGCCTATGGGCTGTACAAGGGTGTCATCGACAACTACCTGGCGGAAGTCGTGGGCATGTCCGGGTTTGATAAGGGCGTCTCGGAGTTCTTCCGGGAGCTGCCCGGACTGCTGCTGGTATTCATTCTCGCCGCGCTGTACACTTTCTCAGCGGAGCGTATTTATAGGCTGGGGGCGCTGTTTATGCTGGTCGGCATGGCGGCGCAGGCCGTTGTGCCCGCGAGCCGTGCGCTGGTGATCCTGTGCATCTTCGTCTATTCGCTGGGCGACCACATGCAGCTGGGCATGCGCAACACGCTGGCGCTGCAATACTCCCGGGAAGGGCGCGGCGGCGAGGCGCTGGGGCTGCAAAACGCGGCGCAGCAGGTCGGCACACTGGTCGGCTTCCTGGTTATTATCGGCACGTTTGCGCTGGTGAAGGCCTCGGCAGGCCTGTACCGCATCGTATTCGCGGCCAGCGCGGGCATCATCGGCCTGGGCTTTATTTCCAGCCTGCGGGTGACGGGCGACAGCGCCCCGGACGCGCACAAGCGGCGGTTCTATTTCAGAAGGAAGTTTGCCAAGTACTACATGCTGGAGGTGTTCTACGGCGCGCGCAAGCAGGTGTTCTTCACCTTCGGGCCCTATGTGTTGGTGCTGTTCTACGGCGCGAACGCCATGGTCATCAGCACCTTGTTCGCCATATCCTCCGTCTGCGGCTTTATCGCGTCGCCACTGGTGGGCAAGATCATCGACCGGGTCGGCTATAAGGCCGTCATGGTGACGGACACTCTGGTCCTCGTCATCGTCTGCTTCTTCTACGGCTTTGCCCATCACATCTTCCCGAGGAATATCGCCTTCATCGTGTGCTGCCTGAACTACATACTGGATTCGGTCATCTCCCTGGCGTCCATGGCTTCGAATGTCTACGTGCAGGACATCTCGGACAGCGCCGACGAGGTCCGGGCCACGATCTCCACCGGCGTCTCCGTCAATCACCTCATTACGATCTTCATTGCGCTGTTCGGTGGGTGGATCTGGAAGGCGCTCGGCATTGAGACACTGTTCATACTTTCCGCGGTTCTGGGCCTGTGCAACAGCGGTTACGCAGCGACAATCAAGACCCGGAGGGATAAACCGCAGAAATGAACCCGGCAGAATGTTACAGCTCAGCGTCCTGATTATTCGGAACCCCTCCGCCTCGCTTCGCTCGGCACCTCCCCTTTCAGGGGAGGCTTTTGGAGATTGCCTCCCCTGAAAGTCCTAAAGGACTAGCTTCGCGTCGGGGAGGTGGCCCCGCCACAGGCGGGGTCGGAGGGGTCCCACCGTGTCGACCCTGAGCCGTAACGGCAGAATGGGCAAACCTCTTTGTGGTTGACGTCCGTTGCGGGTAAGATATCACGCAAGAAGCGTCACATGAATTTCAAGGCGCTTTTGCGCAGGTTTACTGGTTTTGAACGCCAGGCAAACAGTCCGGCGGACTGTTTGGCGAGAACGGGTCGGCAGACTCTGGAGGGAATAAAGGAAAGTGACGCAAAATATATCCCTAAATTACCGGCTTGTCAGCGCGCCCATAGACTTCAGCTCTTTCTTTCGTTCATACATCATCTGGTCTGCTCTTTCAAACACATCCCGCAGCTGTTGATCCTCCTGATTCAGCACAGAGTAGCCGATCGAAATGACCACACCGTTATCCTTTATATTTTCTTCGACTTTACGATTCAACTCATTTATTACCTCGGGCATCGTATCGTAGCCTTTTCCCTGAAGCACAATGACAAATTCGTCACCGCCAACCCTGAATACCGCCCCATGAGTGAAATACTCGCAGATCAGGGCGCAAGCGTCCTTGATCAACTGATCTCCGGCGGCATGTCCCTGCGTATCATTGACATATTTCAGCCCATTGATGTCACCCACGACAACGGCCAGCTTTTCAATTTCTCCGGCCTGTATTTTGTGATTGATGGCTATTTCACTTTCGGAGTAGGCGTGCTTATTCCTCACGCCAGTCAGGGAATCTGTGTTCGCCATGTTGCGAAAAACTCTGCTGGTTTCCTTCTCTTCTTCGAGCTTATCTTTTGAAATTTTCCTGATCTGTACCAAGAGAACTGAGGCAAGCAACAGCACGGACACCAATGTGAAGATAACCTGTCTTCTGCTTGTTGCAAGGTTTTTTTCACTGATGAACCGGATTTGATCCTGAATGACGCTCTCGCGAATCAGGACTGCCATCTCCCAGCCCGTACCCTGAATCGGGACATAGCACAGTGTTTCTTCTGCTTCACCGGAGGCAAACGTCAAGCTTCCCTCCGCCTCGTTCTCAAAATTCCCGTGATTCTCCCTCCAGACGTCTTCCGAAACAATACCCTTAATCGCATCAAAAAGATTGTGATCCGAGATAACAGGCCCCAGTTCGGTGCCGGACAGATTCCCTCCGTTTTTGGAGTACAGGGCAAAATGCGTTCTTCCCTGATCGTCAAATGCCAGAAGATCAACGATGTCCTTGATATCCAATTGAACAAAACAGACCTTAAAGGGCTTTCCCATAATGGAGAAGTCAGGTGTCGGGATGGCCAGACACAGCTGTTTGGAAGAGCCATAGAGAGAAACTGTGCTGATGGTCCGGTTCTTTATTGTATCTTCGGATAAGAATACATGTCGGGTTCTTCCGGTATAAGTCGTGTATTGCGTATACACGATATTGTCTTTGTCTACCAGTGCAAAGCGACTGAGTCCCAGCAATGATTTGATCTTCCCGATTGTATTCCTCAATTCTTCCTGTGAATTGATCTGTTCTTCTTCAATGAAAGCAACGGCTTTTTCCATTTCTTCAAAGTTGTTGTTGATCAGGTTTGTGATGGTCTTCGCCCGGCGGTCTGCCATTGCCTCAAGGTAAAAGGAGCTGACCGCGGAAACCGCCTCGTTTGTAGCGTCGTTGCTGCGCTTTGAGGCCCATATTGTATTGGCAGTCACCATGGCCATAATCAATAAGCTGCCTATGACCGCTGTCAAAACAAGCGTTTTATTCGTTATCTTCTTCTGTGTCATTATATATCACCATACAGCAGCTCAAGCATCATGGCCGCGTCTTTCTGATAGATAACAGTAGTAATCTCATCTGTCTTTTCTGGAAACAGTCTACCGGCAAGATTGCCATCCGCAATTTTAACGGCAGTTTGAATCGTATCAAAACCGATCGAATAACAATCCTGGACGCCCAGGCAATAGATCACGCCATCATCCAAATAGTGCAGTGCTTCTTCGTCATGATCCATGCCTACGATGACAGCGTCGCTTTTCGTCTCCGCGATCGCTCTGGCGGCGCCGACGGGATTGCTCATGTTACAGCAAACAATACCGTCAAGCTCCGGGCAATCCTTCAGAATCCGCATTGTAAGATCGTAAGCCAGATCTACGGAATCCATATCATATTCTGTCGCGACGATCTCCATATCTTCGTATTTGGCAATGGTATCCCGGGCTCCTCTGGCCCGGTCTTCATGGCAGGGTGCGCCAACGCTGCCCACGAGGATTGCAACCTTTCCCTTGTAGCCCAGTTTTTCACAGAGTGCTTCTGTCAGATCTGCGCCATCCTGATAATTATGCGTATTGCCGACATAAGCAAGTCTTTTACAGCCATCTGCGGCATCAGAGCTTGAAAAGGTCATGACTTTTGTCCCTTTATCCACCATCTCATCGAGAAGAGGGGATATGATCGCCTCATCCGCGACGTCTACACCGATGACATCGTAGTCCTTTTGTTGGGCCATAAGCAGTCTTTTGGCCTGATCCTCAGCGGAAGCCCCTTCCGGCGCCATGTACTCGTAGGTAATTGTTATACCCTTATCCAGGTATTGTCTCTGGGCTTCTTCCATCCCGAGCGCTACGGCATCCCACCAGGGGTGGACGGTTTTGTATGTAAAATAGAAATTGTAACGGTCTTTATGCGGCTCATATGAATCCAGTTCATGATCGAAATCCACCGCACTGCGCACGGAATCATCCGATTTGGATGAAATGGGTTCCTCTGCAACAATACTCGAATTGCCGGAAAGCACACGCTCATCTGACCCGGCTGCAGGGGAGGCCGAGGAACAAGCGGCAAAAAGGAGCAATGCTGCCAATACCATTGTCAAGGTATTCATTATCTTTGCGTATTTCTTCATCCGACCAACCTCAAGTTCTTTTTGGGGAAATACCGACCTCAATACACTTTGTGTTGATATCCAAGTCGATGTTGTTCATAAGCGTCTTATCGTCCTCATTAATCAAATATCCAATATTAGCTGATTATAACACAAGTCTCTGCTGATTTCTACCCTCCAAACGAAAAAGATGGTGGTAGTCCTGCCTGAGTCCTGCCGGGGATGCTTTCTCGGTGGAACTTATGCTTGTTTACACACCTGATGGTGGATGAAAACAACGAAGTGTTTATCATCGACATGAGCCGAATGGGCTACGGACATCCGATCTTCGACGTGATGGCCGTGGCCGCGGCTTCCGTCAATCTGCTCGTCGCAACAGTCTCGCTACCGGTCGTGGTTATGGCATCGTCATAGAATACCTTTACTATTGCTTTTCTTCTGGTATTCACGTATAATATAAGCCGTGATACTGAACGGAAGGCTTGCCGTGGAGGAAAGCTCGTCAGAGCGGGAAAACAAATCGTTGAGAGGTCGCTGATCTCAGGGTATTGAGACTGCCCGGAGGATGGCATGGTTTTCGTCATGGAGTGTTTGGATGGCGTATGTCTGTAATCTGCTGGTATTGCAATGTTCAGCCACTATCGGACCCAATGCTGTTCTCCCGCGGGCTGTCTCTGTTGCCCTGGGAGGAGCGCCGGGAACAGGTAATGCGTTTTCGCTTTGATAAGGACCGGCGTCTTAGCCTTGGCGCGGGGCTCCTGCTGGCGTACGCTCTGTGCCGGGCGGGTGCGTCCGATTTGAGCCTTCGCTGCCTTCCGAATGGGAAACCGATGCTGGCCAACGATCCGAATATACATTTCAATCTCTCCCATAGCGGAATATTGGCGGTCTGTGCCGTATCCGATCATCCGGTGGGCGTGGATGTGGAACCCGTGCAAAACGTGGTTCCGGAAGTTGCGACAATGTGTTTCCAGCCCGCTGAACAGGAATGGATGAAGGCTTCGGATAATCCGAACCACGCCTTTTCGCGCCTTTGGACTCGAAAGGAGAGCTATCTGAAGCTGTCAGGAGAGGGATTGTCCCGTCCCCCTGAATCATTTTGCGTCTTGCCAGGAAAAGACGCTCCCAAAGGCGTTCGTTTTTCCGAATTGGAGGCGATGGGGCATCTGATTTGTGTTTGTACACCGCAAGATGATGCCGTTAGCTTCAATCAGTGGCGGGTTTTGCAGCCATGACTTCAATGGACAGAAAGCACATATTGCATTCGACAACGTAAAGCGAAAAAAGCGAGGATTAGATGATGGAATTCAACATGCCTGATCGCGTAATTGCTCTATCCAAAGGGGAAGAGCTGGATTACGACCGCACAAAGATCTGGGTTGACATGTTTAGGGAACAGGCCCGTGAGCATCCGGAACGCACGGCGGTCGAGGCGGAAAACGGCAGTCTCAGCTACGCAGAACTGGATCGTCTTTCCGAACGGCTGGCGGCGGCTTTGATCGAAAGGGAAGGGGTGCGGCCGGACGAGTTCGTCGCGGTGCGCATGGGCCGGGTGAAGGAATTCCACGTGGCGGTGCTGGCCATCCACAAGGCTGGCGCGGCCTACATGCCCGTCGACCTGGATTATCCCGCGGGGCGCGTCGCCTACATGATGGAGGACTCCGGTGCGCGGCTGACCCTGACGGAGCGAAGCGTGGCGGCGCTGTTGAAGGTGGATTGTCCCGCCGTCGACCTGGCCTCGCGCCGGGGGCCGGACCGTCGGGCCTACATGATCTACACCTCCGGCTCCACCGGCAAGCCCAAGGGCGTGGTGATCGGCCATCGGGCGCTGACCAACTTCGTGCATTTCATCGCGAAGCGCTGGGGGCTTGGGGGACACAGCCGCATTGCGCTGCACTCCAATTTCGCCTTTGACGCCGCGGTGGAGGACCTGTTCCCGGCGCTGACCGTGGGTGGCACAGTGTTCGTCGTTCCGGAGAGCGCCCGGAGGGACGTCTTCGAAATGCGCGATTTTATCGGGAAGCATCACATCAACGGCGGCAGCTATTCTACCCAGTTCGGCCAACTGCTGGCCATGGACGAGCCTCTGGATGTAGACTACCTGTGCATGGGCGGCGAAGCCATGACCATAACGCCGAAGGCTCGCGGGCCTGTTTACAATGTCTATGGCCCCACGGAGTTCACCGTGGACGCCACTTATTATGAGCTGGAAAAGGGCCGGGAATACGACAATATTCCCATCGGCAGGCCGCTTGACAACTGCGCGGCCTACATCGTGAATGACAAGCTGGAGCTGCTGCCCCTCGGCGAGGTGGGCGAACTGTGCATGGCGGGGCCACAGCTGGCGGATGGCTATTGGAACCGTCCGGAGCTGACGGCGGAGAAGTTTACGACCTTGAAGCTGTCGGGGGATGAGACCGTCAGGATCTATCGCACCGGCGACCTGGCCCGCTGGAACGACGAGGGACAGCTGGAATACTGCGGCCGCATCGACACCCAGGTGAAGCTGCGGGGCTTCCGGGTGGAGCTGGGCGAGGTGGAGAGCCGCGCCGCACGCTTCCCCGGCATCCGCCAGACTGCGGCGGAGGTGCGCAGGAACACCCTTTGCCTGTACTACACCGCTTCGGAACCCGTCGATGAAGCGGCGCTGTCGGCATTTATGGCCGAGAAGCTGGCCGATTACATGGTGCCCGGCGCGTTCATGCGCCTGGAAACCATGCCGCACAACGTCAATGGCAAGATCGACCGCAAAGCGCTGCCGGACCCGGTGATCTGCGGTTCCCGGGAATACGTTGCCCCTGAGACCGACGCGGAGCGAGACATGGTCAGCGCTATGGCGAAGGTGTTGGGCGTTGCCGAGCCGTTGGGCGTCACCCATGACTTCTTTGAGCTGGGCGGCGATTCCATCAAGGCCATTCGCCTGGTGAGCGCGCTTCGCAATCTGGGCTATGCCGCCTCCGTGGCGGACGTGATGAAGGCCCGCACGGCCCGGGCGCTGGCAGCGGGGCTGGCGTCCTCCGGGGCCGAGGCCGTCAGCCAGGCGCCCTTCGAGGGCGAGGTGGCGGACACGGCCATATTCGCCTTCTTCAAGGATCTGGATTATCCCAATCCGGCGTACTACAATCAATCCACGCTGCTGACCGTACATGGGCGGGCCTCCCTGGACGCGCTGCAAAGGGCGTCGGACGCCATCGCGGTCCAGCATGACATGCTCCGCGCCGTCATCCGGGACGGTCATCTTTTCGTGCGCCCCGCCGACGAGAAGATCCCCATTGAGGAATACACCCTCGGGGCGGACGAAACCGGAGCCATTCGGGCGCTGTGCGAGGAGATCCAGTCTCATCTGGACATCGAAAAAGCGCTGGTCCGACTGGCCCTCATTCACGCGGGAGCGCGCGACCTGTTCTTCCTCACCGCCCACCATACCATCGTGGACGGCGTCAGCTGGCGCATTTGGATGGGCGATTTGGAGACGGCCTACGGCCAGGCCATCCGCGGGGAAGCAATCCGATTGCCCGCCAAGACCCACACCTACCGGGACTATGCCGAGGCCATGAAGCGCTATCGTTCGAGCTACGCGCTTTCGCAGGAGATTCCCTATTGGAAGGGCGTGGAGGCGCGGATGCTGGGGCTGGATACCTCCGACAACAAGGATTACGCCCGCCGTTTTGAATCGCTGAGCGTGGCCATGTCCGAGGCCGACACCGAGGCCTTCCGGAGAACCCGGCTGAACGCGCGGCGGCTGCAGGTCAACGATCTGCTGCTGACCGCCTTGGGCCAGGCTTACCGGCAGGCGTTCGGCAAGGACGCCGTGTCCGTCAGCATGGAGGGCCACGGCCGGGAGGAGCTGGGCAGGCGGCTCTCCATCGACCGCGCCATCGGCTGGTTCACGTCGATCTTTCCCGTGGTGCTGGAGGGCTTCACCGGCGATACGAGGACCGACCTGATCCGCACCAAGGAGACGCTGCACGCCATCCCCAACAAGGGCGTGGGCTACAACATACTGGCCTTTGTGGAGGGCGCGCCCGAGACGCATTTCCAGACCGAACGGGCCCCCATGGTGATCTTCAACTACCTGGGCGACGTGTCCGGCGAAGAGGAGAAGGGCGAATTCTTTGAGCCTGACAGCGTCGACGGCTTCTCGGCGGGGCTGGACTATTTCGATCCGCGCAATCACGACGGCAGCGACCTGGCGATCAACTGCCTGGTGGAGGGCGGGCGCTTCACGCTGTGGCTGGACTACAATGCCGAACGGTTTACCGAGGCCCTGGCGCGATCCTTCGCGGAGGCGATCCTGAAGAACATCACGACCCTGAGCGCCTTCCTGAACGCCCAGCCCGGGTCGCTGGAAACCACCGCCTCCGACCTGGGCGAGACGGAATGGAGCCTGGAGGAATTTGAGCGGATAAGCGCCGAATTTGCCGCCCGGGGCGAGGCGCTGCGGCGCATCTATCCCCTCACGCCGATGCAGGAGGGCATGCTGCTGGAGCACGTGACCCACCCCCAAAGCCATGCCTATCGCCTGATCGACATCTATGAATGTACCCGCCCGCTGGACGAGGCGCTGCTTCGCCATGCCGTGGACGCGCTGGCCAGTCGGCACGAGGTATTGCGCACGGCCATCATCCACAGGGGCGTGTCCCGCTTCCGCCAGGCCATCGTGGACCGGAAGCTGCCGCTGAAAATCGTCGATTTGACGGCGTGCGCCGACCCCTTCGCCGAGGCGCAGAGGATCAGGCTGGAGTTTTTGGACGACGGCTATGATTTGCAGGAAAAGCCCCTGACTCAGTTCGTCTATGGCAGGACCGGACAGGGCGGCTATCTGATCTTCGCCACCCACCACATCATCACCGACGGCTGGTGCTTTGACACGATCCTGCGGGACCTGGAGGCCCTGCTGGCCGGAAAGACGCTGACGGGCAGCGACGACGGGCAGTACGAGCGCGCCGTCCGGGAACAGCTCGCGCGGGACCGGAACGCCGCCGTGGGCTATTTCACAAAGCTGCTGGACGGACTGGAGGGCGGCTGCGAGCTTCCCTGCTGGGGCGAGGTGCCCGAGGCCGAGCGGGCGGCGGACAATCAGATGCATTTCACCCTGTCGCCCGAGATCACCGGGCGGCTGGCGGAATTGTGCCGGGAGGCCGGGGCTACGCCGGCGGACGGCTTCAACCTGGTCTGGGCGTTGGCGCTCGCCACGGCCACCCGCCAGGACGACGTGACCTTCAACACCATCGTGTCGGGCCGGGACGGCTATAGCCTGGATGTGTCCGACCTGGTGGGCCTGTTTATCAACGCCGTGCCGGTGCGGGTGCGGCTGGAGAAGGGCGTCACGGCGCGTCAGCTGTTGAAAGCCCTTCACGAACAGGGCTGCGCTACCAAGTCCTACGACTACTGCGCCTTGTCCGACGTCCAGAGGGCGATGGACGGCGACGTGAAGCTGGGCGCGATCACGATCTCCTATGAAAACTATGCTGAAGAGGCGCGCGGGGAGGGGCTGCTGCGGCCCGCGCTGATCCGGGAGGAGCACGTTCCGGGCTTCGTCGGCGTGGATGCCGTCGCCCTGCCCGACGGCGGCGTCGATATCCGCCTGACCTTCGATGAAAGCCGCTATCGCGCCGTGGAGATGGAGCGCCTGGCCGCGCTGGTGTCCAACCTGGAGGCACAGGTCGTGGACCGGCCCGACGCGCCCGTCGCACTGCTGCCGCGGCTCTCCCAGCCCGACGCCGACGCCGTGATCGCCCTCTCCCGGGGTGAAGACCTGGCCTATGACCGGGGCGAGACCTGGGTGGACATGTTCAAAAGGTGGGCGGCACAGGCGCCGGAAAGGACCGCCGTGGTGGACAGTCGGGGTTACTATACCTATGGCGAGCTGGACCGCGCCTCAGACGCCGTGGCGGCCTGGCTGCTGGCGCGCGGCGTCGGCGACGACGACTTTGTGGCGGTGAAGATGGGTCGCGTCAGGGCATTCGTCGCCGCTGTGCTGGGGGTCAACAAGGCCGGGGCGGCCTATGTGCCCGTCGATCCCGACTATCCCGAGGACCGAATCGCCTATATGCTGGAGGATTCCGGGGCGAAGGTGACGCTGACGGAGGAGGAACTGGCCCGGGCCGTTGCCGAATTTGCCAATGCCGCCCCCGTCAATCGCGCAACGCCGGAGCGTCTGGCTTACATGATCTACACCTCCGGCTCCACGGGCCGCCCCAAGGGCGTCATGCAGAGCCATCGCGCCTTGCGGGCCTTCGTCGCATGGGGAATTGCGCTGTTCGGCATCACCCCGGACAGCGTTCACGCCGAACATGCCAGCTTTTCCTTTGACGCTTCGCTGGACGACCTGATTCAGCCGATGACGGCAGGTGCGCAGGTGCATATTATCTCCGAAGAACTGCGGCAGGATTTGCAGGGCATGGCCGCGTATCTCAGGGATCACCGGGTCACCTGCATGTCCCTGTCCACCCAGATAGGTATGGCGCTGATCAATCAGTACCCGGACGTGGGCCTGAAGACATTGATGATGGGCGGCGAAAAGATGCTGCCCTGCGCCAGGACGTCCACGCAGCTCATCAACGGCTACGGTCCCACGGAGTTCACCGTCTCCTCGTCCTTCCACATCGTGGATCAGGAGCGGGATGTCAACATCCCCATCGGGCGGCCCGTGCCGAACACCTGGTCGTTCATCTGCGACGGCAGCGGGAACCTGCTGCCCCGGGGCATGGCGGGCGAGCTGTGCCTGGCCGGGCCCCAGATCGCCGAGGGCTACTGGCGGCGGCCCGAGCTGACGGCGGAGCGGTTCTGCGACTGCCGGTTCATGGCGGGCACGAAAATGTACCGCACCGGCGACCTGGCCCGCTACGACGAGAACGGCGAGCTATGCTTCCTGGGCCGCCTGGACAACCAGGTGAAGCTGCGGGGCTTCCGCATCGAGCTGGGCGAGGTGGAGAACTGCGCCGCCCTGTTCGAGGGCGTGGATCAGGCGGCGGCGGAGGTGCGAAGGGACATGCTATGCCTGTACTACGCCGCCTCCGGGACGGTGGAGGAAGAACAACTGAAGGCATTCATGGCCTCCCGGCTGACGGGCTATATGGTGCCGGAGTACTTCCTGCGGCTGGAGAAAATGCCCATGACGCCCAACGGCAAGATCAACCGGCGGGCGCTGCCCGACCCGGACGTGACCGCCGCGAAGGCGCCCTATCTGGCGCCGCGAAGCGCGACCGAGCAGAAGCTGTGCGACGCCTTCGCCGCGGCGCTGGACCTGGAGCCGGGCGCCGTGGGTGTGAACGACGATTTCTTTGCCCTGGGCGGCAACTCCCTGCGCAGCATGAGGGCCATGGCGCTGGCGGACCTGGACGGCCTGACGGCGGTGGACCTGATGCGCCTGAAGACCCCGGCGAAGCTGGCCGCGGAATACGGCGGACGCAAGGGCAGCATCACCCCTGAGGATGAAAACCGGGCCCGGGGCATGACATTGCCCGCCACCACCGGCCAGATCGGCATGGTGGATTATCAGTTCATCCACGTGAATTCCGTGATGTACAACCTGCCGACGCTGTACCGGTTCCCGGCGAGCGTGGACGCCCGTCGCCTGCTGGACGCGGTGAACGCCGCCGTACGCAACCATCCGGCGCTTTCGACGGTGCTGGAGATGGATGACGAGGGCAACCTGGTGCAGCGCTGGCGCCCCGAGCAGTTGGAGGCGGTGGCGCTGGAGGAGGTGCCCGAGGATCGGCTGGAGGAGACGTTGCGCGGCCTGATCAGGCCCTTCCGGGTGATCGGGGGCGCCCTGTTCCGCGGCGGGCTGTATCGCAGCGGGGAATGGCTCTACCTGTTCCTGGACATGCACCACATCATCTCGGACGGCTTTTCCGTGGGCGTTCTGCTGGATGACATCGCCCTGGCCTACCGGGGCGAAGCCCTGCCCCAGGACAACTATTATTCCTGGCTGCTGGCGGAGAAGCAGGCGGTTGAATCGAAGGAATACCGGAAAGCCGAGAAGTATTACCGGAACCTGCTGGGAAAACGACCGTGGTGCAATGTGCCCACGCCGGACTATGTATCCTGGGAGGCCGACCTGGGCAGCGAGGGCCTGGACCTTGGGCTGACCCTCGGGGAAGTCGAGGCGTGCGGGAACCGCCTGTCCACCTCCGGCAACGCGCTGTGCGTCACGGCGGGCATACTGGCCCTCCAGGAGTACTGCCACAGGGAGAACATCCTGCTGAAGTGGATCAACAACGACCGCACGGACGCCCGCTTTGATCACACGATGGGGCTGCTGTTCCGGGAGCTGCCGGTGGCGGTACAGACCCAGCGCTATGAGACCCTGGAGGCGCTGATCAGCGAGGTCAACCGCCAGATCGCCGCGGGCTTCATTAACGGCAGGAGCAACTATCTGGAGGTCGGCGAGGATACGCTCCAGGATTCCATGGAGATCAACTGGCTGGGAGCCCTGGACATGGACGACGCCCTGTCCGCCCTGGGCGGCGAGGAGATCGGGCTGGAGGCCGAAAACGCCATCGCCGGTGAGCGGGTGGGCGTCTATATCGAGCCCTGGGGGGACACCCTGGGCGCGACGGTGGAATACCAGAAGAAGGCCTATGCCGAGGGCAGCATGGCCCGGTTCCTTGCCCTGTTCAAAAAACACCTGCGGAATATCGTGCTTGGAGAAGAAACGACATGAAGAAGATCGAGCTTTCGGAACACTTTACCTGGGGAAAGCTTTTGCGCTATTCCCTGCCCGCCATCGGCCAGATGCTGGCGATCACCTCGTTCCAGCTGGTGGATGGGGTGTTCGTGTCCAACTACCTTGGGGTGACCCCCTTCGCGGCGGTCAACTTCATCTCCCCGGCGTTTCTCGTGCTCTACGGTCTGGGCTTCATGTTCGGCTCCGGCACCAGCGCTCTCGTGGCCCAGCTGATGGGCGAGGGTGAGCGCCAGAAGGGCCGGGAGGTGTTCACCCTGTCGATGGTGGTCATGATGCTGCTGGGGATCGTGCTGGGCGGATTGGCGACGGCGCTGATGCCCGCCCTGGCGCGGCTGGTGGGTGCCACGGAGGCCGCCATCCCCTATTGCGTCGACTATGGGCGGCTGTTGACGGCGTTTTTACCCGCCTATCTGGTCAACGCGGCGTTCCAGTCGCTGTGGATCACCGCGGAAAAGCCCGTACTGGGCATGTGGGTGTCCGTGGTGAACGGGGCGCTGAACGTGCTGCTGGACTGGCTGTTCATGGGCCCGCTGGGCTGGGGCGTTCGGGGCGCGGCGCTGGCCACGTCCCTGTCGGCGCTGATCACCGCCGGGTTCACCGCCGTGTACTTCCTCCGGCCCAACGCCTCGTCTCTGCGACTGGTCCGGGTAAACATGGCCCACCTGCGTGAGCTGGGCCGGATCTGCGGCAACGGATTCTCCGAAATGGTTGACGGCCTCACCGCGAATTTGACCCAGCTGGTGATCAACAGCCAGCTGACCCGCTACATCGGGGAGATCGGCGTGGCGGCGATGGGCGTGTACAACTATGTGATCGAGCTGTTCATGGCCGTGTTTTTCGGCATCTCCAGCACAATGGTCACGGTGGTCGGATACCAGTACGGCGCGAAGAACAGGAAGGAGCTGGACAGCCTGGCGCGCACAGGCAGCCTCCTGTCGGTGGGGCTGGGCGTGGTGATGTGCCTGCTGTGCGCGGCCTTCGCCGGCCCCATCGCCAGCGTCTACCTGGGCTATGACGACGCTGCCCGCGGTCTGGCAATGCAGGCGCTTCGCATCTCGTCGCTGGCTTGCCTGTTCTACGGCTTTAATCTGGTCGTCTCGTCCGTATTTACCGGACTGGGTGACGGCCTGGCCTCCGCGCTGATCGCCGTATGCGAATCACTGGCGGCCCCGGTGGCGATGGTCTACCTGGTGCCGGCGCTCTTCGGCGCGAACGCCATCTGGTATGCCACGCCGCTGGCGTCGCTGATCACGGCGATCCTTTGCGCGGCGATGCTGAAATGGAGATATCCGCGCAGCGCCGACGTATCGAAGGCGTAAAGGAACTGCCATGCCAGACGGGCACGGCAGGGCGCAGTCCACGCAGCGGGACGCATTCTGCGCATTAGGTGACGGAGGTGGACATGATGATCTCATATGAAGGCTTACACGAACAGCTTCAAAAGAAAGGTATTACGAAGACGGATCTGACGACGGAGGTTGGCATTTCATCCAGGACCGTTGCAAAGATCTCAAAGGGTGAGAAGCTGTCTCAACGGACGCTTCAAAGGATTGCCGATTACCTTGGCTGTGCGGTCGGTTCCTTGTGCAGAGAGAAGTCTGATAACCCGATTCTCCGGATACTGCGCGATGAAAAGGAAGCGCGGATAACAGGCGGCCTCTATCATGAATTACAGGTGAGGATGACCTACAACTCCAATCGCATCGAGGGGAGCAGACTTACCGAGGATCAGACGAGAATGGTATTCGAAACGAATACCCTTGATGTGAGCGACGGCATGCCGGTTGATGATATTCTGGAAACCGTTCATCACTTTCGCGCGATCGATTACATCATTGACGTTGCGGAAGAGGAACTGACAGAGGAGATTATCAAACACCTGCATTTTATCCTCAAGCACGATACGCGAGATTCGACACTGAACTGGTTTGCCGTTGGTGATTATAAGCGCAGGGCAAATGTGGTCGGTGGACGGGAAACGGCGAAACCGAAGGATGTACCACTGCGAATGAAAAAGCTTCTGGCAGATTATAACGCCATTGGCACAGTTATGATCAATGATGTGATTGCGCTTCACGCGGAATTCGAATACATTCATCCGTTCCAGGACGGAAACGGCAGGGTCGGGAGGCTGGTATCATTGAAGGAATGCCTACGCCATGGCATTATTCCCTTCATTATCGAAGATACAAAAAAGCACTTCTATTACCGTGGACTTTCTGAGTGGAAAACGGAAAGGGGATGGCTGACGGACACCTGTCTGGATGGACAGAATACGTTCAAACGTTTGTTGGATATGCTGGATATACCATATAAATAGAATATCATTTGTATCTGTTCAGTCCTGATGTATTTGCACCTGCTTTGGCGGCCTGGAGGCCGTCCTAAAGGACTAACTTCGTGTCGCCCTAAAGGACTAACTTCGTGTCGCCCTAAAGGACTAACTACGTGTCGCCCTAAAGGACTAACTTCGTGTCGCTAATATGTTCAAATTATAATGGATTTGTTATATTTGAGAAATGGAATCAATACCAAAACTATAGTATTATATGATTTGATTTTGAGGATATGGAGTCACAGTTACATAGACCTTTTTTCGCATGGAGGAACGATGAAAGGATGCTACTAAACGCCGCATTGCTTCGCTATTACCAGCTGGAAAAGCTGGACGAGCTGCTGCAAAGATGGCGTCGGACTATGACTACAAGAACAAGCTCTGCGAAGTCGATCTCACCAGTCAGTCCGGCGACGTATATACCTTCAAAGGGCTGTGGAAGCTGCTTTTCATAGTATCAATGCACAACAAAAGATGGAGGAATATGAAGTGAAGACGGCTTTCACGCGGTGGTTGAGCTTCATCATGGTCGGCATCATCATGGCCGGCATTATGCTGTCGGGTCCAATACCGGCGTTTCCCGTTCAGGCCGAGGGGGGGATTTCAAAGATTGACGCCTTCAAATTCCCAGGCTCATTTAACGGGGAACTGGATGCTTCCGCGATCTATAAATATTCCGACGATTTCTTCAAGAAGCCTGCCACACAGTTCAGCTGGGAGTTGGCGGAAATGTCCCTGTGCCTCGAACTGTCAACATGGCCGAGCAACGAAGAAAGCGAGTGAGCCAATAAAACAAAAAACGCCCGCACACTGTTGACGGGCGAGGATGGCATTGGCTTTATGGACTTTGAGCAAAACGAATTCTGGAGCCAGGCACCTTCCATCAACTCAATCGGCGCCGTCGCCGCGAAAAAGGAGATTGAGGGTCAGACCCTGATCGCCCTGCTGATACGCGGCGGCGGCTATAGGAGGGAATGGGGCAGCAATTTCCAGCTCGGCGGCTCAGGCGAACACCTCGGCTTTTCCATCGCCCGCGACGAGGCGCTGGAATTTCTGTCGCAGTACATCAGGGACTATGATATTTCGGGCCCGATCAAGCTCTGGCTGGTGGGCTACAGCCGTGGTGGCGCAGTGGCGAACATCACGGCCGGCGCCCTCAATATGGGACATGATTTGGGCAACGGCGCAAAGGTCAGCCCACAGGATCTGTATTGTTATACATTTGAAGCGCCCCAGGGCACCATGCTGTCAATCGCCAGAGAGGAGCGCGACAGCCATCCAGGCGCCAGCAATATCCACAATATCCTCAATGTCAACGACCTGGTGCCGCTGGTGGCCATGTCCTATTGGGACTTCGCGCGCTTTGGAGAAGATCACTACCTGTTTAACATCAGCTCGGGGGATTATCCGTCAGCGCTCAAGGAGATGGAGGCGGAATACAAAAACATCATCGACAACAGCGGCGTTCCCGTCATCACCAATCAGGAAAACACCGTCAATCACGTACCGGATTACGCGCGGACCGTGAGCATTGATGTGGATCCCTTTTTCATTTTCGATGGCGGTACATTTATCGATATCGAGATGGTGGACGATAAATCCCTCAGCAATGCTATCCTCATGAATTCCTTTGTCAATGATATCGCTTCGACCGGCTTTGATTTGAGGACGAATTACGTGGGAGTGGCGGAGGACACGCTGGTTTCGCTGCTTGCGGATTTGATGGGCGGAAAGGAGACCGATGATTACCGTATACTCCTGGCCGATCTGAGCGATAAGCTCATGGCCGACGACTTTGCGGGTGTAATAGACATCATCGCTCCCTTCTTCTCGATCAGCACGATGTCATTCGAGGAACGGGTGGAGCTGTCTGGTGAACGGTTCGCCCAGATATTCATAAACGCATTGGAATCCTCGGGAATGGCATCGAAGATTTCAGATATTGTGAAGCTCATAGAGGGCCTGGGTAAGGTATTTGTGGCCATGACGCGAACCATTGCCTCGCAGAATATTCGTTTTATACAGTTTTTGGACAACCTGTTGTGGGAATATAACTTCCTCCAGGCCCATTACGCGGAAATGACGCTGGCATGGGTGCGCGTCATGGCCCGACGCAATGCTGATTTTAGTGAAATGCCGCAGATCGTACGCGTTATTCGCATCAACTGCCCCGTCGATGTGGAAGTCGTCGAAGTGGATAAAGGACATAGTGTGGCGAGAATCCGGTCTGAAAAACCCGTCACCATTGACGCCGCCGTGTTCTGCGCGATCAATGAAAACGATGAAAAGATCATTCAAGTCCCCGGTGATCGGCATTACAACGTCAAAATGCGTGCGACGGTTGATGGAAAGCTGAACTATCACGTCAGCGAATATCATCTCTCCAGTGGCAAGCCCATCCTGACGCAGAATTACTATGACATGGACATTGCCGCGGGCGATGAATATGTGGGTGACATCCCTGAGATTCCTGAAGACATGTATGGCGAGGCGGGACATCAGGGCACCTCTGTCAGATACACGCTGACAGGCCCGGATGGCGAAGTTCCCATACACAGCCGGTCCAGCGGTGATAACGTCAGGTATTACGATGTCAACATCAGGTGTAACAATCTGTGTGGCATCGCCTATGGCGGAGGCAGGTTCGTGGATGGCAGCTTCGCGAAGCTCACAGCAAAACCCGTCGTCGGGGGCAGTTTTGAGGGCTGGTATGTGGACGGGAAGTGCGTCTGGACCGAACCAGAGTACAGATTTGCGGTGAATAAAGACAGCTCGGTGACGGCAAAATTTAAAGAAGTCCCCCTGTACGATGTGAAATTCTCCTCTTCCGGAAACGGAGCCGTCAAGAATATCGACATCAAATGTGCGGCGGGTACGCAGGTGGCCCTGTCGGCCATTCCGGACGAGGGCGCGCGCTTCCTGCGGTGGGAAACCACCTCTGTCCAGGCGATCATCTCCGATGTCAAAGACCCGAACGCCATTCTGACCGTGCCACCGAATCATATCCAGGTTACGGCAGTGTTCTCCGGGGCTCCGATCAGCATCGAAACCCAGCCCGAGGATCAATACGTCGTCGAGGGACAACGTGCGAAATTTGCGGTTGTCGCGACGGGCGATGGCCTGAGCTATCAGTGGTTAATTAACCGCAATGATGGTAAGGGATGGGTGGCTGTCGACGGCGCAACCGGCGCGGAATATTTGACATCCGTCGTCGATCTTTCAAATGATGGGTATCAGTATAAGTGCGTCATACGGGATTCAAAGGGAAATGTGGCAGAGAGCACAATTGCCGTCCTTCATGTAAATGCGCCTTCGGATATTCCCGAAACAGGGGATACCTCCAAACCGATGCTTTGGTTGCTGATGCTGGCTGTGGGCATGGCCGGTATTCTGTATGGGCGCAAAAGTTTCCTGACCAGGTAGAAGATGAATATGACCGGGAAGAGGCGAATCGCAGCCCGCAGGAGACAGATTCAAAGGGCGCTGATGATTGCTTGTGCGATGCTCGTCATCTATGGCGGCTTCAGGATGCTCATGTTTTGCGGGAACGCGCTGAAAACGCGCATGACCAATGACAGCCTGGGCAGGGACTATGAACAACAGTCCCTGCCACTTGATGATGTGGAGGCGGTTGAAGCCGCAAAAACCAATGCGCCACCGGCTTTTGCAGCTACATACGAAGCGGATAGAGATTTATTATGGGATGACATTCAAACCCAATCCGAACAGAGAATTCTGGATACTTATCAGTTGATCGGGCAAGAGATTCAGATGCCCTTGCGAAAGCTATATGCGCGCAATACTGACCTGGTTGGATGGCTGGACATTGATGGTGTGCTTGGACTGCCGGTAGTGTATCGCAATAACAGTTACTATCTCGACCACGATTTCAATGGCAAGAAGAACAGGGCAGGCACGCTCTTTTTGGATGAAACACATCCCTTCAAAGCTGAAACACAGCACCTTGTCATACACGGACACGATATGGTCGACGGCAGCATGTTCGGATTACTGATCCATTATCGAAACCTGCGCTACATACACAAACATGGCATAATCAGCTTTAACACACTGTTTCGCAATGAACGCTATATTGTGTTTGCCGTTATGTCCACCCCGGAGGATATGGAATCAAAGCAATATTTTCCGTATACGGGGATTGCGACTTTTTATACCGTGGATGCATTCAATGATTATATCCATCGGGCGAAGGCCAGGTCGCTGTACAATATTCCCGTAATCGTTGAACCGGGTGACGCAATATTGACACTTTCGACCTGTCTGAATGACAACCGCGTGTTGGTGATGTTCAGAAGGGTCAGGCTTGGCGAGGACGAAGAGCAACTTCAAAGTATGTTAAACAAATCTCAATATCAAACATGGAGAGTGAGCGCAGAATAGCTTTTTCCACTGGTATTGCTTTGGGAGGGATGAAGGGATGATCATATTGAGCATGCATAAGGCGGCATGACGCTTGCTTGCCGGGAGAATGAAGATATTGGGCTGACGCATCCGGCCGACGTTGATTGTGAGTCCATATATTCCTTGTCAAATGACTATAAAGATGGTATAATTTCATAAAACAAGCATGTGGGGTGTGGATTATGGGTATCATCAAGAAATGGAATTCCATGAGCCTGATTGCGCGAATCCTGATTGGATTGATCATCGGCGCGGTGTTGGGTTTTGTTGCGCCGGGGCTCAAGTGGATCGGTGTGATTGGCGATTTGTTCGTCGGCGCGTTGAAAGCCATTGCTCCTATCCTGGTATTTGTGCTCGTCGCGTCATCCCTGGCCAACTCCAAGGGTGGCAGCATGGCCAAGTTCCGTACAGTCATCATCCTGTACCTTTTCAGCACTCTATGTGCGGCGATCGTGTCTGTGGTTACCAGCTTCGCCTTTCCGGTGATTATTCCACTGAAGCGCCTGGAGGCCGCGGACGCCTCCGCCGCACCACAGGGGATGTCCGAAGTGGTGATAAACCTGTTGGGGAGCATCATTGCCAATCCTGTGGAAGCGCTTGCCAGTGCCAATTACATCGGTATACTGTTCTGGGCTGTGGTGTTCGGGATTGCGTTGAAGCTGGCTAAGCCGGGTACCAAGCAAATGATGGAAGACCTGGCCGACGCAGTATCCGCGGTGGTGCGTTGGGTTATCGCCTGCGCGCCCTTCGGCATACTGGGTTTGATATTCAGCGCCGTATCGTCCAGTGGAGCGGAGATATTCAAAACCTACGGCCAGCTGATCGGCCTGCTGGTGGGCACGATGCTTTTTGTAGCGCTGGTGGTAAATCCGGTGATCGTGGGACTGGTGCTTCGACACAACCCCTATCCGCTGGTGTTGCGCTGCCTCAGGCAGAGCGGCGTCACCGCCTTCTTCACCCGAAGCTCCGCGGCCAATATCCCTGTGAACATGGAGTTGTGCAAGGAGCTGGGCCTGGATGAGAATCTGTATTCGGTGTCGATTCCTCTGGGCTCCACCATCAATATGGACGGCGCGGCGGTGACCATTACCATCTTCTCCCTGGCGGCTGCGTTTACCACGGGCGTTCATGTTACATTACCGATGGCGATTTTCCTGAGTATCGTGGCAACGTTCTCGGCCTGCGGTACCTCCGGCGTGGCGGGCGGATCGCTGATGCTGGTGCCCCTGGGCTGCTCTCTGTTCGGCATATCGAATGACACCGCCATGCAGCTGGTGGGCGTTGGCTTCATCATCAGCGTGATCCAGGATTCCCTGGAAACGGCGTTGAATTCTTCCGGCGACGTGATCTTCACAGCTACCGCTGAGTTCCTGGAATGGAAGAAGCAGGGTAGAAAACTGCCTCTGTAAAGGACTAACTACGTGTCGCCCTAAAGGACTAACTTCGTGTCGCCGCTACAGGCATATCTCCTCGTAGCGGCGGTGTCTACGCCGCCATGACTGAACAGATACCGTCCGAGAATGATTTCCGCCATCCGCTCCCGGCTTCTGGGGGCAAACCGCTGGCAAATCTCCACGTCGTGGAGGTAGTCTTCCGGATACACTCCATACACGAAACAGAGGTCTTCCGGGATGGCCGCCTCGCGGCTGTCCCGGTGCAGCGCCTTCAGTGCGCCTTCGATCTCCTTGCGCCGACCAGCGGCTTTGTACTCGGCGATGAGCGCAACATACAAATTCCCCCGGAGAATCCCTTCAAGGTTTGCGTTTTCCGTGCTCCCTGGGGAAGAAGAGCATTTTTCGCCAAGTACCGAGCGGCATAGCGCGTCCATGCAATCTTTCAGATGCTGCTCGTTTCCTTCCGCAAATGATATTGTCTGCATCCTTTCCCTCTTCGCGTCAGCGGTTCACTGAACCGTTATACTGCCGGCCGCAGCCGCTGCACACGCCCGTATGGACACAGATGATGCCTCCGCAGGCGGGACAGGCCCACTGCTTCCGCTCGCGCTCCAGAAAAGCAGCCATCCCGGCTTCCCTGATAGCTCGCAGATTCTCCAGCGGGGATTCGCGGAGTGGGTACTTCGATCCGTACCGGGTTTCCTTTTCCATGACGTCAGCACAGGGAAAATCCGGGCACTCATCACAGAACGCATACCCGTTTGCCTTTCTCTTTTCACACAGGATGATGCCGCATCCAGCCGAACAGAATTCGGGCTTGTTGTCATTTGGGCCCCGGCATCCGGCACAGGGGCTGGTCTCGGCCAGCGCTCGCTTGCAGATGCTGCAGTCCAGCCCGCACGGGGCGATCATATTCGCGTTGAACATTTCTTTCAGGCCTCCTCACCTGTCCAGTACGGTTTATCGACAGGTTGCTTTTGCTTAACCCTATGGCAAAGCTCTCCGCGAGCAGCGCAGTATTCCAATCCTGCGAGGACTTCCGGCCAATACTGTTAATTTCCCCTTGCTGTTCTCACCCCCTCATAATTCTTTCTCACCTGATTTCGGCGGTCTATCGGCAATACATGATCTCACAATCAGTCCTGCCGATCCCCTTAAATAGCATCGTTGTTTCCTTTCTGCCGCAGCACCCTTTCGACAGGTACCCAGCCGATGTATCTCGGGCGGTCCCCGGAGAGCGCTGTCATGGCTTCGATTTCCCGGTAATCGTCGATCCGCACCACATCCCAGGCATGGATGACCTTGTCATAGCCGAGGCAAATGCCGCAGTGCCCCCAGTTGACCGGACCGTCCGGGCCCCGGCAGATGCAATCATAGAAGACAAACGCGCCTCGCTCCGGTTTCCCCTGACGCATTCCATCAGCATAGAGCAAAGCAGACTCCTTCGCGGAATCCCCGCCGAAGATCTCGATTCCGTTGCTCTTCTCCAGAGCGTCCTCGATGAAGGACAGGCACCAGCCGGCGTATTCTCTGTTGCCTTGCCGGTTTTCGGCCCAGTGAATCATATTGTTTGTCAGTTCGCCCAGCCAATCCTCCCTTGATATCACTGAAACATGTGATATTCCTTTTATTTCATCCGGGTATTCGCAGGCAAAACACATTCCGATGGATTCTGCCGTTCGGAAGGAAGGCACATTGGTGTATTTGCAGTAAGAGTACAAGGCCGGATACTCTGTATTCCGAAACGCCCAATCGCGGACAGCCTTTGCCGCCTCTTTGGCATAGCCCTTCCGCTGACAGTCACGGCGGATATGATAGCCGATTTCGGGGAGCAATTCTCCGTTGATATTTTGCAGCGTCAGCCCGCAGTCGCCAATCATCTCTCCGATATCCTTCAGGCAGACTGCCCACAGGCCGAAGCCGTCCTTCCGATAGCGGTTCATGTTCCTTTCGATCCAATCCTTGACGTGCCGCCCGTCGAAGGTATAAGGATAGTGCAACATGGTTTCAGGATCACTGAGCACCAAAGACAGCGCTTGAAAATCATCCGGTTTCATTTCCCGGAGCAACAGTCTTTTCGTTTCCAGAACCATGTGCGCTCATCCCTTTCTCACAGTAAGGATATATGCATATTGAAGCTTACAGGAACCAACGATAAACATCCGTAGAGTCAGCGTACCCCCAGTTTTCTTTGGAAATGCTGTTCGTCGTCATGAAGCCGTTTTTCTCAAGCAGATGGGCTGAAGCTTTATTGTCAACCATAGTGCTGGCTGTAATGATTTCGATATCGGTCTCTTTGAAAAGATAATCAACCATCAGCTTTGCAACTTCAGTCCCGATGCCACTTTTCCAGTACTTTTCACGCAGACGTGCCCCAATACTGACCATATGAATATGATCTCGATAATCGTAGAATTCAGCCAATCCACAAAGCTCTCCAGGATTATTTCTGAGAAATATACCAAGAAACAGATTCTGCTTCTTCTCATAGTACTCTCCATAGAAAGCATGTAGTAGCTGATCCATATCTGTATATTGCTGCTCAAGAAGATATGTTGGCTCATAACGGTAAACGACATTACTGCGTGCCATTTCCTGAAGAGGACCATAGTCCTTTTCTGTTATCCTTCTGAGAATAAGACGGTCTCCTTCCAGATAGGGGATCTCATCAAACAGCTTTTTCATCGGCAAAGTAGCACCCTCTTCTTCCCTCAAAGTGATCCTTCCGCCAGAAGAAATCGCGAAATACACCCTCATAAGTCAGTCTGCACTTCTCAATAACCCCTCGCGACGCTTCATTTGATGTACGGCAATCAATCTCAATTCTGTGAAAGTTGATCTCCTCAAATCCATATGCGATGAATGCTCTTGTCATCTCTGTGGCGTACCCTATTCCCTGAAACCTCGGTCCGATGACGTACTCAATCTCTCCGTGTGCATTGTTGGTATCATATTTCATTTTTTTCGGAAATGCAGGAAAGCAAGAATTCCGACGGGCAGAAAATATACACACCACGCCACAAGAGCGAGCCTTCCGCCGATACTACCACCGTCAGAAGACATCCTTGAGAACATTCCCGTCATCGGCATAAAGCTGCAACTGAAGAAGAACACGCCATGTATCATCATCAGTGCTTTGAGCCACTTGTCTGTCCTGTTCTTTGCTTTCATCGAAAGTCCGGTAAAGAAAGTAGAGAGAGCCATTATGCCATAACCCAGCAGGTCATAGTTGAAGATCAGTCCGAACTTACTTATATCGAGCAGTTTTGCCGCCTGTTCGGTCAGTTGCTCGTTGTTTACCGTGGTCAGCTGAGCAAAGTAGACGACCATGATCAGCATGCAGTACACCGCCGCAAAAACCATCCCAATATTCGCAGCGACTTTGCGGTTGCTTTCGCACTCGTAGTGCAGACCTGCCGTCATCAGGATAAAACCAATCGGCAGAATCAGGCAGACAAAGAAGCTGCCCATAGAGAAATTGATGATCTCAAATATCGCAAACAGAAATACTGTAACCGTTACGATCGCTGAACCTACTTTGGGTATCATCCTGTTCAAATCCATTTACGCTTTCTCCTGTATATCCTGATTGGTCAGCTTCATTATATCATATAATCAGTCTTACGCATAGACCAAAATACACACGGCAGCGCCTGAAAAAGGAACGCTGCCGCCTGTTCTGGTCGCACATTTGGAGTCGCTGATTCCTCGCGCAGGCAGCGCCTTGGAACCCGGCTGTCAAAGAGAAGTGCGGACGCGGTTATATTTGACGCTTACGTCGGTCCAGGCATTCCCGCACCATAGACGCAGGCTTTAGACGGATGAAAACCTGACCTGTTACAGCTCAGCCCCACGGGGGTATCGGGGGTCGCAACCCCCGATTTACAATCGTCCCCGGCGGCGTGTACGTCGGGGACGGGGCGTTTTCCAAAGAAAACACCTCTTATCAGCTTCCGGGTGTGCCCGAAGGGCGCGCGCGGGAAGCTGCGGGGAGTGGCCGTGGTGGGGAGCCTGCCCCCCGTCCACACAGGCGAAGCCGCAGGCTGAGCCGTAACGGCGGAGGGTGCGCCGAGCGCTCACGACAGGCCGCACATGATCACACAGATCCCCCGCTCCGTTCGGGATGACGTGGCGTCAAATCGCCGTCATCCCGAATGAAGCGGGGGATCTGTTTCTATGGTACGGGTTTCAAACCCGTTATAGCGTTCTCCACGATGATTGCGCCGCCGAAAATCTTACTCCCACGGCTCCAGGATATCCGCCAGCGGCGAGGAATCCAGCACAACATAGCGGCAGGGGGAGGAAAGATAGCTCTCGGTCACGACGGTTCCTTCGGGCTGATCCTCGCTGTCCGCGTCGCTCCAGTTGTCAAAATTCGCGCCCTGGGACCAGAAGATGACGTCCGCGGCGCCGGAGGCCAGGGCGATGGCGCGCGCGCCGCTGTCGAAGCTGACCAGTTCGACATTGATTTGAAGCCTCTTGGCGATCTCCGCGATCAGCGCCGTATTAAAGCCCATCGGCGTCCCGTCGGGGGCAATGTAATCCATCGGCGGACGATCTCCCGTCACAGCCACGCGGATCGTGTCCGCGCCCTCAAAGGACTGCGGCACGATGCCCTCTACAGGATCGTTTCCGGCGATCACATCGTCGATATAGGTCTTTCTCAGGGCCTCCATCGATCCGTCACCCTTCATTTCCCGGATGATCCCGGACATCCTTTCGCACAGCTCCCTGTCCTCCCCCCGGAGCAGCATGGAGTAGCCCAGCATGTAATCACCGTCATTGGGGATGCGCACCACAAAATGCTCGTTTCTGGAAGCGATGTACTTCGCAGTGTTGCCATCGACGCTGATGAGCGCAATCTCCCCGACGTTCAGCGCCATGATCAGGCTGGTCACCGTGTCGTAATCCGCGAACCTGTCGTAATAGCTCAATTCGACCAGTGGCTCCGCAAGGATTTCATTCAACTCCTCCGCGGTAATATTCATCTTCCTCAGTATACCCAATGCGCCGTAGTCCTCCGGAATAGCTTCGGTGTCGTCCTGTGTCTCGGCAAACGCGAACGGAAGCGCGCACAGCGCCAGCAGCAGAGCAAGGGTCAGCGAAACGATTCTTTTCATGATTTGTACCTCCAGTGTTAAATATTTGGGAGCGCCGGGAGGGCGCTTCCATCGTCGGGTTGCCTAAAGGGCAGCTCTAAAGGGATTTGTTTGCCAGCGGGGAATCCGGCGGGACAATGTAAAAGAGCGTACCTGTGAGATAGGGTGCCGTCACAATGGTGTTCTCCGGCTGATCCTCGGCGTTGGCCTTCTCCCAGTTGTTGTAATCGCCCACCTCAGACCAGAAGACGACATCCGTTGAATGTGAAGCCAGGGCGACGGCATGCGCGCCGGTATCCACGGAGATGAATTCGACGTTCATTCCCAGCCGCTTTGCGACCTCCGTCACGAGCGCGGTATTAAAGCCGTTGGCTTCCCCTGATTCGGAGAAGTAATCCATGGGCAGGCGGTCGCCGGTCAAGGCCACCCGGATCGTATCCGCGCCCTCAAATTGCTCCGGCGTCACCACCTCCTGCTCGCTGCCGGCTATGACATCGTCGATATAGCGCGCCTTCAGGGCATCCAGCGTTCCGTCTTCCTTCATATCCGTAATCGCCTCGGAAATGCGATCGCGTAGCTCGACGTCCTCTTCCCTCAGGAGCATGCAATAGCCCGACTGGTATTCGGGAAGGCCGTCGGGTATATAAAGCGCGAGGTCTTCCATGCGGGAAGACAGGAAACCCGTCACGTATTCATCCGCCTCTATAGCCTCGATCGTCCCATTGCCAAAGGCGAGAATAAGGCTGTTGAACGTATCAAAATACTTGAAGCCCGAAAACGGCATGACATTGAAGAGAATATCCTGAAGAATCTCGTTCAGCGCGTCCCGTCGGAGGGGGGAAAATCGTTACCACTCAGCGTACATCTCGTCCTTTCTGACAGTTGATCGGGGACGGCGGCGTGTACGCCGACCCCGAAGGTATTTTTGCGACGGGGGCCTGACGACCCAAGCAAAAAATACCTTCCTTACAGCTTCCAAGTGTGCCCGAAGGGCGCGCGCAGGAGGCTGCGAGGGGGTGGCCGTGGGGGGGGAGCTTGCTCTCCCGTCCACACAGGCGAAGCCGCAGGCTGAGCCGTAACGAAAAATCAGATGCGAACCGATATGCGGTTGAGGCCGTCGTCCCGGCGGTAGTCCAGCCGCGTGGCCATGTTCTTCAGTATGGTCACGCCCAGGCCGCACTCTTCCTGCTCGAAGGGATTGTAGGCCGCGCCGCCGCAATCGAGGTCGATGTGCGTCTCGCCGTCCGACTCCGCGTGGGACACGGACAGCTTCAAATCCACATCGTTCCCGCTGGGATAGCAGTGCTCCAGCAGTTCATAGATCAGCTCCTCGCAGCAGACCCGCAATCTGAAAATGCGCTTCTGATTCAGGCCGTATTTCTCGCCGAAGTTCTGGATGCCGCCCTGGAGCTGCATCAGGTCGAAATCGCGGTGGGCGATCTCATAGGTAAAGTACTTGATCTTGTTGATAAACGCGATCGTCTTTTCCCGCTTCGGCGCATCGAAGATTTCATCGGGCGTGCCCTGCTCGTAGATGCCGCCGTCGGCGAAGAACAGCACGCGGCTGGCCACCTCGCGGGCGAAGTTCATCTCGTGGGTCACGATCAGCATACTCAGGTCCCGCTTGGCCAGCATACGGATCACCGCCAGCACCTCGCCCACCGTGGTGGGGACAACGGCGCTCGTCGGCTCGTCGAACAGCAGCACCTTCGGCCCCATCATCAGGCAGCGGCAGATGGCGATGCGCTGCTGCTGTCCGCCGGAGAGCACCGTGGGCCAGGCGTGGGCGCGGCTTGAAAGGCCCACCTGTTGGAGCAGCTCCATGGCCTTCTGCTCCGCCTCCGCCCGGGGCATTTTCAGAATGCGCGTCGGGGCCAGGCACAGGTTGTCCATCACGTCCATCTCGGAAAACAGGTGGAACTTCTGGAACACCATGCCCATGCTGCGGCGAATCTCGTCCACCTGCACGCCCCTGGCGGCGGTGATGTCCCGCCCGTCGATCCGCACCTGTCCCGCGTCGGGCTGCTCCAGCAGGCACAGGCAGCGCAGGAACACGCTCTTGCCGCAGCCGCTGCCGCCGATGATGACGATGCGCTCGCCCTGCTCCACGGTCAGATCGACGCCCTTCAGGACCTCCAGGCTGCCGAAGGATTTCTTCAGGCCCTTCACTTCGATCAGGCTCACGCCGCCTCGCCTCCCATCTTATTGCGCTTCGTTGTCAATCAAAGGTGAATCGGCCAAAACGATGATGGTGAAAGCACCCTTGAGATACGGTACGGTGGCGACGGTATTCGCGGGCTGGTCCTCCACGTCCGCGTTTTCCCAGTTGCCGAAATCTCCGGCCTCCATCCAGAAGACCGCGTCACACTGCTGCGAGGCCAGGGCGATGGCGCGCGCGCCGGTGTCCACGGAGATGAATTCGATATTGACGCCAAGCCGCCTGCCGACCTCCGATACGAGCGCCGTGTTGAAGCCAATCGGCGCTCCATCCGCGGAGAAATAGTCCATCGGCGGTCTGTCGCCCGTCAGCGCGACCGTGAAGGTCTCCGCGCCGTCAAAGCGCTCCGGTACCACGGCATCGGGTTCTACGCCCGCGATGACATCATCGATGTAGCTCTGCTTCAAGGCGCCCAACGTGCCGTCCGCCTCGATTTCCGCGATCGCCTCCGAGATGGCGGCGCACATTTCCGCGTCCTCCTCCCGCAGCAGCATGGAAAAGCCCAGATTATACGAGGGAACCGCCTCCGGGGCCGTATAAATCGCAAAGTCCTCCGACCTTGAGAGCAGGTATTGCGCCGTATGCGCGTCAACGGCCAGGCCGGCAATTATCCCGCTGGAGAGCGCCGCGGTCATGCTGTTGAGCGTATCAAAGAACTGATAGCCTGAAAAGGGGACCTTGTCAAAATAGCTTTCGGCAATGGCGTCGGTCAGCGTAGCTTCATCCACGTTCAGCTTGGTCAGGCGGCCAAGCACGCCCTGCTCCTCCGCGATCGCGGGAATGCTCAGCGCGGAGAGCGCCAGCAGCGCAGCCAGTACCAGAGTTGTCCATTTTTTCATAAAATCCTCCTCCTTATTTTGTCAGGTTGTCATATGCGCCCTGCTCTTTATCCTGTCCGACAGTGCGAACAAGCCAAAGATGATATAAGACAGCGCCAGATAGATCAACATGCCGATGCCGATGGTCAGCAGCGGCTGCATCGTGCGGGATGCGGTGTTGTTGATGACGCGGGTCAGGTCGGTGATGGTCACATAGCCCACCACGCTGGTCCACTGGATCAGGTTCACCACGGTGGACTGATACACGGGCTTGGCGATGCGCAGCACCTGGGGCAGCGTGATGAGCCGGAAGGTATCCCAGGCGGAGAAGCCCAGCGTGCGCGCGGCCTCGGCCTGGCCCCTGTCCGCGGCGGACAGCGCCGAGCGCAGCAGCTCCGCCACGTGGGCGGACACGTTCAGCGCGAAGGTGATCACCGCCACCGTCACCGGCTGAAGCCCCGCCCGGGCGAACACGCCATAGTACAGCAGGAGCAGCAGCATCAGCACCGGCGTGCCCCGCAGTATGGCGATATAGACCGAGGCGACGCCCCGCAGAACGGGATTGTTCCGCGTGCGCAGCAGGCAGATCACCGCCCCCAGCACCGTGCCGACCAGCAGGGCGAAAAACGATATTTGAATCGTTACCCACAGGCCGCCGAGTATGGTCTTCCAGCTGCCTCCCTTGATGAGGATGGTATAGAGTTTGTCTGAGAGTGTCATGATCGGTATTCAGCCTCCCCCGTATTCTTCCCGGTCAGTTTTCCCGCTGTCGCCACTGTTCAGCGCCATGATTCTATCGGCCGTTGCCCAATATCATCACCTGGTGTTGACTGATTATACCACATCGTAAATTATATTGTCCATATTTTTTATGAACGATGGTCTATACTTACGTATTTAATTTGGTTTTTATTTTAACATAATAAAGCCCTCGATGGCTTCTCCCTGCGGCCTGATATGAGGCATGGTTACGGTAAAAGTTACTGCACAGCGTACCTTTCATGCGTTCGGACATTTGATCGGGGTCGGCGGCGTGTACGCCGACCCCGCAGGTATTTTGCGGCGGGATTATCTTTGAAAACCATATCTGTTCAGTCCCATCCTCGCAAATGAATCAACGTAGCCGTAGGGACGCCAGAAATAGGCGTCCGTTGACCCTGTAACAGGTTCCCCGGACGCTAATTATGGCGTCCCTACGAAGGGTTTCTGTCATTTTCCATACGGGACTGAGCTGTTACCGGTAAAACGTTACTACTCAGCCCACAAATCAGGAGAAGATGGGGATATGACAGAAGAGTGAACGAAAAGCAGCCAGCAAATTGATAGCTTGAGGCTTGCAGGTTTCAGTAATGGAGAGCAAAGAGCAAAAGATATCAAGGCCGTGGGCAGTACGAAAGCCACCGGCCATCTTCTGGCGATTCTTACATTTGCGCAGATCGCTCGCTTATGTTATTGTCAAAAGGGACGCGAAAATCGTGAAGAAACAGCAGGTGATTCTGCTTGTATTTCTTCAATCGGTTTAACAGTGAGGTTTCTTCCTGGGTGGCCCATCGGAAACGGGCCGGATGCTGTTTGCGCTCATGTCTGGCAAAGGCGAGCAACTCGTCAAAGCGTGATTCCAAGCGCAGCAGAGTTCCCTGTGGTATTGCTGTTTGGCCATCATCCTTTTTCGATACCGGTTCGCTTCGCAGAGAAGGGAGATCATCTTGCTGCTCCACTTGTGGCCAGTATTCTCAGTGTTGGCTGTCAGATAGCGTATCAGATGTACGTTGCATTCTGCGTGGTCTGTTCCAAAGTGGTACAAGGCTGTCTCGTGGTCATGCGTCAGGATGCCCGCGAATTTCTTCATGAACGGAATCTTCGCCAGCGCTTCGATGTTCTTTCGCTCCATAGGCGCATAGAACACCCAATGCCGATCGCTGAAATTGCGAATATAGGCCTGATGCCCGTTCATACTCACTGTTGTCGCGTCTGTGCTCACCTGGGGCAAGTCGAGCAATTGCTCTTCGATCTTCTTCTTTTCAGCTTCGGCACTCTGGTGCAGCGCTTCAAGCCAACTAAAAATGGTCCCTTGGGATACTTCTATAATGTCCCCAGAGAGTGCCTTGATCAGTTCCACTATTCTTTCAGCCGACTGAACGCCCTGTCCATAGAGTAACGCCGTCAGTGCCTTGATGTCCGCTCCGTATACAACCTCGCTGTTGTATTCCTCCGGAATCCGATATTTCCCGTCCTCCTGCTCATGAAACCGCTTCAAAATGGCTTTCGGCCTCAACATGACATCCAGAACAAGTCGTTCCTTATATGGCCTGGACACATTGCCGATCTCTTCGATCTCCGGTTCGATTCCTGCCGCTTTCAACTTCTCGACACAATCCTTGAGGCGCAATGTCCGACCCGGATGCCCATTCTGGCCGCCGCTCGGTTTGCCTGTCTTTTTCCGCCGGTTGTATTCGTTTGCCGCTTTTCCCGGTTTCTGATCGCTTGATGGGGGCAAGGATGAATTGTGGCTGTCCGTATCATCTTTATGCTTCAGTCGGTCGATCTCGTTTTGCAATACCGCATTGCGCTGCTCTAATTCCACTACCTTGGCTTCCAATTCCTTGATTCGTGCGCTATCGCGCCTGTGTTGCTCCCGTGCTTCTGTCTCCACTTTGTCCAGGCGATCCATGACCTCCATGAGGTGTTTCCACATGTCATGCTCAACATTTATTCCCGCCATGGTCTCGCCACCTTTCATCTCTCATTATTCGACGTGAATGGCTATTCTCCTTTTGGTTATTATAGACTAACTTAAGTTTTCCTACCTCGTGGGCTGAGTAGTAACCCTGACCTTCCACACATGCGCATATTATGTTGACTATTGCGCATGATCATGGTAAAATTCCTTCATTGGGAAGTGATTCTTATTGGCAAAGTTCCCGACGAATCTTAGCTTGGACAGCGATACCAAACAGACTTCCATCCAGCTCTTCGATGAACTCGGGTTGGATTTATCCACAGCAGTCAACATGTTTCTAAAGAGATGCGTGAAGGTTCATGGCATTCCTTTCATCATCTCCACGGATGAACCCAGTGCAGAAACCATAGCAGCCATGAATGAATACTATACGATCAAATCGCGCTCTGAAAAGTACAAGCGGTATTCATCTTTCAAAGTATCTGTTCAGTCGTGGCAGCGTCTACGCCGCCAAAGTAGGTGTAAATACATCAGGACTGAATGGCAAGGGAGAGAAGCTCATGTCCAATGAGAAAACGAGAATCATTTTGATACAGCTTAACCGGAAAGAATACCCCGAAGCATACCAGTATCTCGCCATGTGCGCCTTCGTTGGTTATCCTGTCTCCCTGTATAAGATAGGGGACATGTATCGGAACGGGCACTATGTAAGGCAAGAGAGATGCTGATTCTGCCAGAAGATGAGCGGACGTTTGATACAAAAAAGTCGCTTCCCAAGCGACCTGTAATGCAGAATACTGTGGTATCCTTGACTACGAGGTGATGAAGATGAGCATTTGGAAAAACGGAATAATGGGCGTCGTGGTTGGCGACGCCCTCGGATGCCCTGTGCAGTTTGAATCCCGAATCGAAGTTGCAAGACATCCCATTACAGGAATGCGTGGCTATGGCACCTTCAACCTGCCCGCGGGTTCCTGGACGGATGATTCTTCGCTGACGCTTGCGCTGCTGGAGAGCATAAAACGTATCGGCGGGATTGACTGCACCGACATCATGGATAACTTCGTGAAGTGGCTGGATGATGGCGCATTCACACCCTATGGCTATGCCTACGACATCGGGCGTGGGACGATGAACGCGATTCGGAAATACAAGCGTGATCACAAGCCGCACGAAGCAGGGAGCTCTGCCGAGAATAACAATGGCAATGGCGGCCTTATGAGAATCATGCCGGCGGTGTTGTATTGCATTGATCGGGGACTCCGGACGGATGGGTCTATCGACATCATCCACAAGGTTGGGGGACTCACCCATGCGCATATAAGAGCCAATATCGCCTGTGGCCTGTACTACTTCATGGCGTCGGCCATCGTATCCCGTGACGGTTCGCTGTTGGACCGTTTGCAGAATGGACTGGAAGCGGGCTTTGCCTTCTATGAAGCTCAGCTGGCGAACTGTGAAGAACTGGCAAACTATGACCGTCTCAGGGATTTGGAGCGCTTAGCCGGGCTGGGGGAGGACTCGATACGCAGCACTGGCTACGTGGTAGACACGCTTGAGGCGGCAGTCTGGTCGCTGGCGACAAGCGATGACTTTGAGGACGCACTGCTGAAAGCGGTAAACCTGGGGGACGATACGGATACCGTAGGGGCGATCGCCGGAGGACTGGCCGGTTTGTACTATCGGGTCGTCCCCGAAGAGTGGATCGAGGCATTGCAGCGCAGGGAATGGATCGAGGGCCTGATTGAGGAAACGGAGCATGCGTTACATAGCATTTGATGTTGAGACACCGAACCGGTATAATGACCGCATCAGCGCGATTGGCATTACGGTGATTGAGGACGGCGGGATTGTTCACAGCTTTTCTTCTCTGGTCAACCCGGAGGTGGGCTTTGACTGGTTCAATACACAGCTGACCGGGATAGACGAAGCTGCTGTGGCGGACGCGCCCACCTTCGCGGAGCTGTGGGAGCAAATAGAACCCGTGATGAGCAGCGGCATACTGGTTGCCCATAACGCCCCCTTCGATATGTCTGTGCTGAAGAAGTGTCTGCAGGCCTATGGGATCGACTGGCTGCCAACGGCATCTTACATATGCACTGTCCAGATGGGAAGGCGTCTCCTGCCGGGACGGAGCCACGGCCTGGACGCCATGTGTGATTACTACGGCATCTGCCTGAACCACCATCAGGCTGACAGCGACAGCCATGCATGTGCGGAGATATTGCTGAGGTATCTAAAGGCTGGGGCGGACGTGAAGCCGTTCATACGAAGCTACAGATTGGGTAAATAAACGTGACAACATGGCAGGATGGCGATAAGGCTTATGTCCGGCAAGAAGTATCACAAGCTGGTCCGCGACCATATATCGGAGATCATCGAGGAGCGGTAAAAGGTGTGTCTGTTCCGCCCTCTCGGATAAAGAATACCTCGCCAAGATGGACGAAAAGCTGAACAAGGAGCTGGCGGAGTATCAGGAGAGCAAATCCATGGAGGAGCTGGCCGACCTTAAGGAGGTCATCCGAGCCGTCGGTGACGCCTTAGGCTATATGTGGAGCAGTATATGATGGCGCAGAAGGCAAAGCTGTTCCACGATTCCGAACGCTATACTGCGAGCCTGCGGTCAACGCAGCCCTGGGAGTGTAAGGAACTCGGAAAGCAGGTGCAACCGTTCGATTTCGATGCATGAAATGCGGTGAAATATGACGTTGTAAAAACGGCCAACAGGGCCAAATATGAGCAGAATCCGGACCTGAAGGCTAAACTCATGGCTACCGGGGATGCCATTCTTGCGGAAGCCAGTCCCAAAGATACCATATGGGGAATCGGTTTGCCTGCTGTCGCGGCTGCTGAAACCAATCCTTCTGAATGGCCTGGCCAGAATCTCCTTGGGAAAATCTTAATGGAGCTCCGTTCGGAGTTTGACGGGAAAAAGGAGGAGGCACTGAAATAATATTGCCGGAGGCGGAAGCATCGAAAAAGTCACCCGAGGAGGTGGAAGCAATATGATCGACAACCGCAAAAGCTATTTTGAGAAAAACGGGCAGGCCAGACCCGAGGCGCTGATGGAAAATCCCTGGCTTCGCTATTTGGTGGGCGCAGATCAGCCCTACTGGAACGCTGAGCGCATCGGCAGCATGGCCGAGAAGGCGGAAAACGCCGCGCTGGATTACACGCTGCGCACGCTGGATCTGCTGGACGAATACGACGAGCTGGACGACAGGCTTTACGCGATGATTCGCACGGCGCTGTGCTGGTCGGAGGTCGCCAAGGGCGGCACGGCGGAGGATCGCGCACGCTGGCTTCGGCGCGGCTATCCGCTGGACATTCACAATCAGGCCTCCGCGTTCATCTATGCCGATCACGTCCACGTCCGGGACAGGGACAGCGACCCGGTGTATCTGATGATACTGACCCACGGGCTGGCTGGGAAGTACATCCGGGGTGAGTGCGCCATGGCCGATTCGGCGCCGCTGCACGCGCTGGCCAGTCGTATGCCCCGGCAACGCTTCTGCCGGATGCTGGATGTGCTGAACGCCTGCATCATCCGGGCCGTGGGCGAGGGTATATGGCAGAGGGTGAAGGATGAGATTCACGCCTTCTCGCGGGCGCTGTACGACGGCGCGTTTGCCGAGCTGCCGGCCCGGACACGCATCGAACAGCTGTTGCCCGGACTGGTTTCCGCCGCCTCCGAAGCCGTCATCGCCGAGACGGTGCAGACCCTCATGGAATCGGTATTCCCCCGCTTCGACCTGTGGTATTTCGAGTCGGCGCTGTCGCCCTTCGGCCTGCGCGGCGCGGCTCGGCTAACCGCTCTGGCGGCGAAGGCAGCCGGGGACGGCGGCATCAGGTACCTCAATTTCAAGCCGCTGGCCGACGCGATGTACTACGATTACGACGGAAAAAAGCATGTGAACACCTACAAGCAACGCATCGTCGAGCGCTGGCTGGAGGATCCCGATGGCTACGGGCAGCACGTAGCGCTCAGCGTCGAGCCGTCCGGAGAATGCCTGCGGGTCGGTATCCGGTTCACGCCGGTGTGCGCCAGGCTGATTGACTTCTGCGTGGAAGCAGAGCGGTCCGGGCTTTTGACCTATGAAAAGAGCATCACCATGCTCTACGACACCTTCGGCTTCCGCCGGGACGCCTTCGACCGGCTGAACAACGAGGAGAAATACCTGTCCACGATGAACAGCGCCGAGGACAGCACGAAGCTGTCCATACTGGATTTTGTGACCGGAGACAGTGCGCTGGACGTGGGTTCCGGCGGCGGCGTGCTGCTGGACGCGCTGGAGGCGCGGTACCCGGCGCTGGAGGTCATCGGCACGGACATTTCCCAGAACGTCATCGAGGTTCTCCGGCGCAGGAAGGCCGCCATGGATCGGCGCTGGACGGCCGAGGTCCACAATTTCGTGGATGCCCCTTTCCCCCGCAGGGTGGACAACATCATCTTTTCTTCCATACTGCACGAAATTTACTCCTACACCGACCTGGGCCGGGGACGCTTTGACATGCGGTCGCTGGAAACGGCCCTTCGCAACGCCGCCGAATCCCTGAAGCCCGGCGGGCGGATCATCATCCGCGACGGCGTCAAAACCCCCGGCAGAGGCAGACTCCGCATCCGCTTCAAGACGGCGGAGGGCATGACGTTCTTCAGGCAGTTCCTGAAGGACTTTCACGGCATGGACGGGCTGAGCGACGATGAAAAGGTCTCCGAAATCGACGAAGCCCGCCAAGAAGTGCTGACGGACATCAACTATGGCCGGGAATTTCTGTACACCTACACCTGGGGTAGCGAATCCTTCGCCCATGAGTGCCAGGAGTGCTTCGGCTACTACGAGCTGGACGAGTTCAGGCGGAAACTTGAAGGGCTTGGGTTCAAGATCATTGAGGCACGATCCCTGCTGGAGACGGGCTATGTGGAGCACCTCTCGCCGCTGGTATCGCTGACGGACGAGCGCGGAAACGAAGTGCCCTTCCCGGATTCTAACGCCATCGTCGTCGCCGAAAAGAGCATCTGACACGCTCGGACAGAATTGAGAATCCCTATGTGCGTGCGAAGTCCAAACCCGAACGATCCTGATGTGGCAGAGCAGATTGATGAGCAGTTCCCGGATGGGATGCTCCGATTCGAGAAGAGAATGATATCATAGGAGATAGGAATATGGCTATCACAGTAAATCTGCGCTATAAGGGCGCCAATTGACCGTGGAGCGGTTTGTGAGCATTGAGGACCACGCCGGAGACGAACGGTTCATAAGGAAGTGAGAGGAATCCATGGCACGCTGGATAAAACTGTTCCGGGATCAATATCTCGGCTTCTGGGCGCTGTATTTCGCCGG
Source organism: Clostridia bacterium (assembly GCA_045637485.1). Classification (GTDB taxonomy): domain Bacteria; phylum Bacillota; class Clostridia; order Christensenellales; family Aristaeellaceae; genus UBA2862. The sequence goes on along the minus strand of JAZTZK010000354.1, from coordinate 9,670 downwards.
TCATCAAAGCCTGTTCGTCATGATGCTGTTTATCGTGGCGCTGCCGCCGCTTTAATACGTGGCTATTGGCCTTTGGAGACAGAGCACACCTCTGACGGTCGCCGGAGCGGTTTTTCTGGCCGTACACTTCATCCATGTATGTGGAAATTTGAGATGATTTGATTTTGCTTCTGGTTAGCTTTAGATTCGGCGGTGTATGCGGACGGGGCCGACGAAGCGGAATCGAAAGGAATCACAAGGAGGTTTGAAAATGAAACACCGAACACGGGTAATCCTCTTTATCGTATGCCTGGCGCTGTGGCTTGTTTGCCTCTCAACGCTCGCATACGCGGAAGGCGCCTCAACCGAACTGGTGGTGTTGTCCACCACTGATATGCACGGGAAGTGTTGGGAAACCAACCTGCTGACCGGGGGCAAAGTGGAACAGAACATGTTGCGCGTGTCCACCGCCGTCCGGCAGATCCGCGATGCCTACGGACCGGAGCAGGTCATCCTGATCGACAATGGAGATCTCTTCCAGGGCACGCCCGTATCGGAAGAGCATCTCCTGCGTGCCGAGCACCCCGGAAACGAGCCGGAGGCCATGGCGCTGTGCCTAAAGGAAATTGGCTATGACGCCATGGTGCTGGGCAACCATGAATTCAACTATCCCTGGGCCACCATGTGCCGGGTGTACGATTGGCTCGATGAATGCGGCGTGCGCGTTTTGGCGGCCAATGCCTGCTACGACGGCACCGACGGTGTCCATCAGCGGGGAGAAAACGCCTTTGGCACCTACATCGTCCGCGAGGTAACGGTGAACGGGCACTTGCATAAGGTTGGCGTATTGGGGCTTGGAAACAGCGACATCACCCGCTGGGATATTCCGGTCAATTACCCGGGCATCCAGTTTGCCCACCCCAACAACCCGGATTATGACCAGGCATGGGAAGCCGCCCGCTATATCGCGCAGATGCGTGAGGATGGATGTGAAATCATCATCGTGTCCTACCATGGGGGACTGGGGGACGCGGACAAAGAGACGGTGTTTGGCCTCAATTCTGAACACCAGGGCATGCGCATTATCCAAAATACGGAAGGCATCGATCTGCTGATCCTTGGCCACGACCATTCTACCGCTTATTCCTGCACCTCCGTCACGGATAAGGCGGGCCGGGAGGTGCTCATCGTAAACGGCGGCGGGCATGCACTGACCAAGACTGTCTTCCGCCTTACGGAGGATGCGCAGGGCGGGCTCAGCTGCAAGCTTGACGAAACGGAAGACCTGAGCCTCGCAAACTATCCACCCGATCCTGACCTTCAGAATAAAATACGCCCCTACGCGGAACTGGCAGACGCCACGCTGGATCTTCCCGTTGGTGAGCTGACCGGGGAGTGGGATGGCTCTGAGGAGTTTTACACCGCCCAGAGCGACACGGTCGACCTGGTCAACGCGGCTGTGATGGCTATCGGTACGGAACGCATGCAGGAGAAATTCGGCCAGTCCGGCCTTGAAGCGCTGCAAGCCGCAACAGGACTTGATCACCTCGATGTGGACGCCTCATTTATTTCACCGGCCAACGGTGGTTATATTCCCCGAAGTGGTCCCGTCTCCACACGCGATGTGTACCGCCTGTACAGCTTCGCCAACAATCAGCTGATCTTGCCTATGTACGGCAGGGATATTCTCGCCGTGCTGGAAGAAAATGCGTCTCAGAGATTGACCTGTCGAGTGCTAAGGGGAACGCCTTACTATTTGGCGACAAACGATCCATTCACAAACATCATCTGCGGAGGCGTCAACTTCCGTTACGATATGTCAAAACCCTCCGGTAAGCGGGTCGTCATCGACAGCTTTGCCAATGGACGGCCATTCCAGCCGGATGTGCTCTATCTGGTCGCGGTCAACAACTACATCCTTGGGAATGAGCGCTGCGGGTTAAGGTCTTTCTCGGCGGAAGACGCACTGTGGTCTCAGCTGGAAGAAGGAAATGAAGGCACGATACAGGATGTCATTAAAGAATACATTGCCCAAGTGACTGAACGCGTCGGAGGCCTCTCGCCGGAAGCCTTCAACTGGAGTTGGTCTATCATCTACTCAGAAGACCCGGCCGCCATGCCTGCCTATGAAGGGCGAACCGTTGCGGAGCTTGTGGACAGGCCGCAGGATGGGCACGTTTACGTGCTTTATAGCGAGGCACAGGGCTGCACGCTGACGGATCATAGAAACAGTGACGGCATGGATGTTGCCGAAATCGCCAGCTATGGTGATGCGCTGGTGGACGTGCTCCCCAATGATGCCCTCATCTTCGCCGCGCACGAAGCAGACGAAGGATTGCTGATGTTCACCGGTCAGGACGGGCGGTATCTCACATGTGGCGACAGCGGCGGACTCTCTTTGACCGACGCTCCCGAGGATGACCGCCTGAGCCTTTGGCAATTGATTGAGGCCGATGGTGGTTACTACATCAAATCCGCTGGCGCCGGAAACAACCAGGCGCTGCAAGTCTACGGCGGACGGATCACGACCTATTGGCTCAACCCGTCCAGCCTGTACCTGTTCAACTTCTACGAAGTAATGGCTGATAAGGCAGAATGATTTTCTACCGGACAAGCGAAGGTTGAGAAACTGACAGCATAATGCTAAATTCCAGCTTGTCAGGGACTTTGCTACAAGGAATGAGTATATGCCCATTGGCGTGATTTGCAACGTGCTGGCAGTTGTGCTGGGCGGCATCATCGGTGCGGCCTGCGGAAACAGGCTCAGCGACGATTTCAAGCAGAAGCTGAACCTGATCTTTGGCGTATGCTCCATGGGTATAGGCATATGGTCCTGCGTTCAGCTTTCCCGGGTTAACCTTTTAACCCACTTATAGCTGTTTACCCTTACAAATGCCGGTACGCACTTGAATATCTGATCAGAGTTCAGTATAAATGTTACGGCGATGGGCGACAGATGCCAGACGAATGCGGCGAGCAGAGACAGGGGAATGACGATTCCAACAATGGAAATCATGTCCAGCTTCAGTATGAAGCCGGTATCGCCGCCGCCGCGGATGATTCCTGCGTTCACGCACATTTGATAGGACATCGTAAAGATTGTCACGGTTTGTATGGTCATGAATGCGTTGGCCATGTGGCGCGTCTCGTCGGATATGTTGTAAACGCTCAGGAGCGGGAAGCGAATCGCGGTGAATAGCAGCGCCAACATCGTGCCAATGCCTATGAACAGGATCTGCAGTGTGCGTGTGTATTCGCGTACTTTCTTCATGTCGCCCGCGCCCACTGCCTTTCCGATTAGTACGGAAGCCGCAGACGCCGCCCCTACAGCTGCCACCTTCAGGAGCAGGAAAAGCGTGGAGCTGATGGACTGAGCGGCGATAGCACTCTTGTCCATGTGCCCGAGGATGACTGTTTGAAGCGCGTTGTTGAGGCCCCAGACCATTGCGGCAAAAATGATAGGCGAACTGACACGGAAATAATCCTTCAGCATCCGCCGGTCGATGTGCAGATAATCCACGGGGCGTATGTCAAGCCCGTTGTCACTATTGAATATAAATAAGGTGACAATGATGAACTCAATTATTCTTGCGGCGAGAGTCCCAAAGGCCGCCCCACGGACGCCCAGCTCCGGGAAACCGAAACGCCCCGGAATCAACAAATAGTTGATGGAGATATTGACGATCAGGGAGATGACGGACACGCGCAGCGCTATGGTAACCGACTCTGCGATGCGCAGCGTACCCAGCAATACTGTAGTCAATCCGAACACCATGTAAGAGAACCGCATGATTCGCAGGTAGGCGATGCCTTCGGCTATGATTGCCTCGTGACTCGTGAAGAGTAGCAGGGCGCCACGCGGAAAAAGCGAGACCAGAAAAAACAACGTCAATGTCAGCACCAGGGCAGAGCGCGCCGCGATGGAGGATAATTTGCGGATCTCTCCTGTTCGCCCCTGACCCCAGTATTGACTGCCCAGTACGATCATGCCGTTGCTTATGCCGTAAACCAGCTGCTGCAGAACAAATTGAATCTGGTTGACCGCGGCAACGCCGGAAAGAGCGTTCTCACTGTAGGAACCCAGCATGACGTTATCAGCCAGATTGACAGAAAGGATAACCGCCTGCTCCAGCATTAAGGCAATGGTCAGGGTGGCAAATGATTTGTAGAAAGCCTTGTCTTTTGTTATCACAAAAGCCCGCCCCTTCGATCAGCCGGTAGGCTGAAGATGGTACGATCTGTTTCCAGGGAGAGCCTTCCTATGTCATAGGCGCTCATAGGCGTTGAGATCATGGTGCTTTCTCCGCTTTCCTCTTATGGTTTGTTGGCTTACCATGGATAGGCTTCCCCGGTATAGGTGATGAACAGGTCGCCGTCCTTGACGAAGCGCTTCTCCTCAAATAGTCGACGCAGCGCCTCGGCATGCTCATACGGCACCAGCGGAGCCTTTTCGTTGCCCTGATTGGTGCGCATCCAGCCGGGATGCAGGCAGAGGATGTTCAGGCTCCTTTCATTTTCCCATGCGTTCCGGATTGTCTTGGTGATCATGTTGAGCGCGGCTTTCGTGACGGCGTAATCCGTCATATTCGTCCGATAGCAGGCGCCGATGCTGCCGGCTTCGGAGGAGATGTTGACCACCAGCCCCATCCCGCTATTTTTCAGCAACGGATAAAACGCCTGTATGACCCGCAGCGGACCGGCCGCGCCCACGTTCACCGAGGCGGCGATATGGTCCGGATCGGCTTCCATCACGGAGCTGTTGCAGTCGGGAGCGGTCGTCACCGCGTTGTTGATGATCGTGTCGAGATGATCTGTCTCGGTCGCGGTCTGATCAAAGGCAGCTTTGACGGACGGCGTGTCCGAGATATCCATCACAAGGACGGTCAATCTTTCGGGGTATTGGTTCAGTAGTTCGGAAAATGCTTCCGTCGGCCTGCGAACACACGCGAACACCCTGTCCCCGTGCTCCAGATAGCGCCTGACCAGATTAAAGCCCAACGCCTGCGGCCTGCCGGTGCCGGTGATCAAAACATTTTGCATGGAATGCCTCCTTTGTCAAAGCGTATAGCAATCCTGATCGAAGAAGGGGAGATCGCGAACCACCGGCAGGCGAGTGGAGAGAAGGTTTCTCTCCGTTTCCGACAGGGGGTTGTCCAGCGCTTCTTCGATATGGTCGACCGCGAAACGGAAATGCTCGAAGTTACCCGGAGGAATCAGCGTGTCCACGCCCAACGACAGCGCGTATTTGACCGCCGCGAGCAGCAGCTCCGGTTCCTCGTCAATATCGATGGGCTTGCACCAGGACTTTGGATACTTCGACGCATAGCGCTCGTCCTCGCCCCAGGCACGCTCAATCATGGATTTCATGCAAAGCAGCCCCGCGCCTTTCTGACGCACGACGTTCCGAAGCTTCTCTCCCATACCGTGCGCCATGTGCATATGCCAGTTGAAGGGGAAGAGCACCGTGTCGAAGTCGTACAACTCAAGCGCTTTCAGTGCGACGGACTCGTTGTGCACAGTGATGCCGATCTTTCGAGCGATGCCCTTTTCACGCATGTCGCGCAGAAGCTCCATCGCGCCGCCGGGCGCGAATACCGTTTCCAGCTCCGCCATGGTGACGAGCCCGTGAAGCTGATAGACATCAAACCAGTCGGTGTGCAGCAGCCTAAGGGATTCCATCATGTCCCGCTCAGCGCCGACTCTGTCGCGCAGGGCTGTCTTACAGGCCAGAAAGACATTCTTCCTGTATTGCCTGAGTGAGTTTCCCATCAACAGCTGCGCATCCCCATAGCCGGGCGCGACGTCAAAGTAATTCACACCATGCTCTATGGCCCATGAGACGAAGTGATCGGACATGCCCTGCCCGTCGCCGGGGATCACAGCCTTGTCAAAATGCTGGGATGATACCACACCGCCATAGCTGACCGCGGAAATATCGAATCCCGTTCTGCCAAGTTTTTGATAGCGCATGAGGTTGACCTCCTTGATCTCTTAGAAATGATCGTCAATAAAACATATCGAATCCGTTCTCAAGGCGCTCTACGTAGACCCTTCCGGCCTCATACAGCGCCGGGAGGATGTAATTCCTGTTGTAGCGTACCACAGGGATGCGGTCATACGCGCGCATGCCCATATGGGTGAGGCCTCTTTCCAGCTGCGTCAGGCATTCCAGCGTGCCCCTTCCCGTTCCGCCCGCGCAGGCGATGAGCACGCAGCGCTTCTCAGCCAGAAAGTGATTGTGTGTCGCGTCACATCTGCGAAGCCGGTCAAAGAACGCCTTGAAGCATTCCGTCATGTCCGACCAGTAGACCGCGCTGATCCACACGATGCCGTCCGCCTCAGCCAGCGTCTGATAGACGGAGACAAAATCATCTTGAATTACGCACGCACCCTTCTTATTACAGGTTCCCCAGCCGTTCCCGCAGGCCCGGCAATGCTCCAGGGTTTTCCTGTTCAGATGGATCTCATTGACCTCCGAACCCGCATCGATTAATCCGCGTACGAACTGATCCTTTGCCGACGCCGTCAGGCCGTCTGTATTCGGGCTGGACCATACTACCGCCACCTTTTTCACAGGCATCCTCCTTTTGTGTCGCCGCACAGCAATGTGCAGAAGCCCAAATCATAGACGACGATGCGCTGCCCAAAGAACTCTGTCGGCTTTCCCTGAATCGTTCCATCCAAAACAGCTTGCGCGCCGTCATGCAGCTTTCGAATAATGGCCGGGGAGACGGGGATATCCGCGTGGGACGGCCAGATCTCGTCAAATTGATCGGCAAAGCCCTCCAGGTGTTCAAGACTTGAAATGTAATTCTCCATGTTCCGATGATCCCCGAACATGAAGACGCGCCCATGCGCCTGGATGGGGTCCCCGCTGATCAACACCCTGTTCTGAACGTCCAGCACGGCAATGCTGCCGGGCGTGTGGCCGGGCAAATGGATGATCCTCAATTCACGATCCCCGAGGTTCAGGGAATCGCCCTCCCGAATGGGAATGACCGTACCCGGCTTTCCGGAGCGTCGGTAGACGGGTTCTTCCGCGGGATGCATGTAAAAGGCGTCGAATTGTTCGTTGCTGCCGATATGATCCCTGTCCGCGTGAGTGTTCAGCAGAGAAAGCGGAAGGTCAGTCAGCCCAGCGGCGATGTCCCTCGCGTTGTTCAGGTTCATGCCGGAGTCGATGAGCAGCGCCCTCTCAGTGCCCGCAAGCAGGAACAGGCGGACGCCTTCGTCCTCGATCCTCCAGGTGTTTGCGTTGATTTGAATGATTTCACAGCCCATTTTTCTCAATCCTCCGTGTTCTTATCCAGGCAAAACACGCTTCGCGCCAGCCGCTTTCCGCTATCGGCGCGCATGTTGTTTTCAATGAGGTTCCTACGCGCCGGCGCGCAGGTTTTGGACGGTTCTTTTCTCAAGTGTCACATCGCTGAACAGGCGCAGGCCGCCTTTCCCGGCCGGGCTTTGGGCTTCGAGGCCGACCTTGACGCTGTCGCCAACGGGCAGGCGGAACAGCCGCACCATGTCGAAGCGTCCGCCATCCAGAGAGTAGTGGACGCAGAAGACGTCGCGCACACGAGCGATCTGGAGCCAGACGACGTACTGATCGATATTGGAGCCGTTGGCGTCGTCCGAGACGCCGTTGGTGACCACGCATACCGCCGCCCTGGTGCCGAAGTCGGACGCCTCAAACGCGGCCTTCGCCCACATCTGTTCATCCTTGATCACCATCAGGGCGCAGGCGTCGTAGGTGTAGCGGTGGTTCGGCCGAACCCTGGCGCGGAAGACAAAATCTCCGATGACCTCCGTATAGAAAAAGGGCGCGTTTGCCACGGGCGCGGGAATCGTGCCATTCTCCGGCACCGGATTGTTGAACCAGTCTGTCCGTGCGGGCGCAAGAATGGCAATCTCACCGTTGACTTCCATCATGCGACTTTCGTTGAGCCACTTCCACCCGTCAAAATTCATCTGCCTGGATTCCATGTTTGCAGCCTCCTGTTATTCATCACAGCATCTCGCGTATCTTCTCCGCCACAACGGGAGCCAGTTTTGCGTGGTCGGCATGAGAATAGTGGAGTCCATCCACGGTGTTGATCTCGAAACCGAGCTCCGCGCAGTCGATGAAGCCGCAGTGATGCTGCTGCGCGATCGCCCGATACAGCTTTCCGAGCTCGCAGCTCTTGGGATAGGCTGTTGGGCCGAAGCTGGAGCCGGCGCGTATTGCGGCGATATCCGGGTGCGTCGGCGCCGGCGCGATCAGCAGTACCTTCGGCGCGGGATAGCCATAGTAGGAGACGCCGCACGCATGGACCAGCATTTCCATTCCCCTGGCGATCATGGCGGCGCTCAGGTTGAAATAATCCTTGAGCTCGTTGCAGCCCAGCTGTATCACCACCAGATCCAGCGGCGCATGGGCGTCCAGCGCGGTTTGCAACCCCTTGAGCCCGTTGCGACCCGGCATGTAGGGATCGTCCCACACCAGGGTCCTGCCGTTCAGGGCGTCCTCGATGATGTGATGGTCGGAGCCGAGCATGCTTCGCACCAGGGCGGGCCAGCGCTCCGCTTCGGTCATGCGCTGAAAGGCGTCCGCTTCCGGGACGTACCGGGCGCTGTCATAGCCCCATGCGTTGGAGTCGCCGTAGATCAAAATGTTCTTCATGGAAGCAAACCTCCTCTGGCGACGGAAAGCTTATCGTGCCTTCAATCGCAGGACATTCCAGGAAAGGGGAGCGAGATCGGCGCGCAGCAGGCCGTCCTCAAAAGCGGCGCTCCCGGCATGGGGCCGGACGTTGTCCGGGGCGTCCTCGGTATTTGTCGCCTTGGGATCGGAGTGAGAGAGGGCGATCGCCTCTTCCACGACATACGAATCCTTGAAGCCGCGCAGCCCGACCTCCAATGGCAGGACTTCATCCATGCTTCTATTGACGGCGAACACGGTGATGCGCCCGTCGTCATTCAGCACGGGAACGGCATCCAGGTACGGCACGTCGGTGTAATCCGTGCTGTCATACTTCGGCGAGTCGATCCGCACGTTCAGCACCGTGCCGCGTCCGTATTTCGAGTAATGCAGGAATGCGTAGTAAGGCGGCAGCGCCCAGCACCCCCCGCCGGTGCGCGTGCGGATGTGGGAGATGCAGTTGACCAGCTCCGACAGGCAGGCGATCTTCACGATATCGCAGTTGCGAAGGATGGTGATGAGCAGGCTGCCCAGCGCCACGGCGTCCTCCATGACGTAGTTGTCCTCCAGCAGCGGCGTGGCGATGCCCCAGCGCGGCTTCTCCAGTCGTTCGTTTCCGGAGACGGTGTGCCAGGTGTTGTACTCGTCAAAGGAGATATAGAGGTCGTGCGACGAGCGCTTCTTCGCCTTCATCCAGGCGAACAGCCCGCCGATCTGCCTGAACATCAGCTCTGTGGTCAGCGTCTTGGCCAGGTAGTTGGGCGTGTCGCCCTTCAGGTTGCTGATGTAGGTGTGCAGGGAGAGGTAGTCCACATACTCCCAGGCCTGATCCAGCGCCTCGGCGTCGAAATCGGGATAGGTGGGCATGGAAGGGCTGGACGAGCCCGCCAGCACGGTTTGGATGTCGGGGTCGACCAGCTTCATGGCCTTCGATGCCTCGCGCGCCAGATGGCCGTAGGCCGCGCCGGTGTTCTGTCCCACCTGCCAGGGGCCGTCGATCTCGTTGGACAGGCACCA
>JAZTZK010000353.1:0-2134 GCA_045637485.1 Clostridia bacterium | reverse complement strand
ACGAATTTGCCGTGCAAATCACCGGTGGCGATGATGCGCACCGTTCTCGTTTCAGGTTCCTCCGCAGTCGCGGAAAGGGCAAGCAGCGCGATCACCAGAGCGACGCACAGACTCACGGCAAGCCGTTTTTTCACGACGCTTCGCCTCCCTTCAAGGCAGATCGTGGGGCGTGTTTCCAAATACACTATGTCGCGGTTTCGAGCGATTCGGCCGGTCATTTCATCAAGGGTAATATTCAGGACACCAAAATCGCAAAATCGCCCATCGAGGGCGTTTTTTTGTACAGCCCGTATGCTATCCTGTCATTGAACGAAGGGCAGCGCCCTTCCCCGGCAGACCGCCGGCAATTCCAGGAAATGAGGTGGCAGATATGTTCATACCCAAGGGCTATTACACCAGCCAGGGCTATACCGGCTTCCTCCCGGACGGCAGCCGCATGGCCTTTCCCACCCAGGAGGAATACATCGACTACGTTGAAGAGCTGCGCAGCGCGGCATGACGGCACACACCGACAAAACGGATCGGACTGCAAGAACAGCCCGATCCGTTTTGTGAGGCTTTACCGCTGCACCCTGGCACTGCCGTCGCCCATCAGGCTTTCGACCTCCTTGAGCCGTGCCATGGACGTGTCGCCAGGAGTGGTCATGGCCAGCGCGCCGTGGGCCGCGCCGTAGTTGACCGCCTTTTCCACGTCGCCGGTGGTCATCAGGCCGTAGATCAGGCCGGAGGCGAAGCTGTCGCCGCCGCCCACGCGGTCGAAGATGTCCAGCGCCGGATAGTCCTTGGCCTTGTAGGTCTTGCCCTCGCCCCAGGCGATGGCGGACCAGTCGTTGCAGGTGGCGGTCCTGACCTGGCGCAGGGTGGTGGCGATGACCTTGAAGTTGGGATACATCGCGGCGGCTTCGTTCATCATGACGGCATAGCCGGCGGGGTCCAGCTTCTTCAGGTTCTTGTCGACGCCCTTGATCTCAAAGCCCAGGCAGGCGGTGAAGTCCTCCTCGTTGCCGATGATCACGTCGATGTAGGGGGCGATCTCCTTGTTGACCTCCTGGCACTTGGCCTGGCCACCGATGTCCCGCCACAGGGAGGGGCGGTAGTTCAGGTCGTAGGAGACGATGGTGCCGTATTTCTTGGCGGCCTTGATGGCCTCGATGGTGACCTCGGCAGTGGTCTCGGACAGGGCCGCGAAGATGCCGCCGGTGTGGAACCAGCGGGAACCGCGCTTGCCGAAGATCTCCTCCCAGTCGATGTCTCCGGGCTTCAGCTGGGAGACGGCGGTATAGGCGCGGTCGGAGATGCCCAGCGCGCCGCGCACGCCGTAGCCGCGCTCGGTGAAGTTCAGCCCGTTGCGTACCTTGCGGCCGATGCCGTCGTAGGGCGCCCACTTGATCATCGGGTCCACGCCGCCCTGGAGGATGCAGTCCTCGACCAGGTAGCCCACGTCGTTTTCGGCCAGCGCCGTCACCACGCCGGTCTTCATGCCGAAGCAGCGCCGCAGGCCGCGGGCCACGTTGTACTCGCCGCCGCCCTCCCAGACGTTGAAGCTGCGCGCGGTGCGCACGCGGGTCTCGCCGGGATCCAGCCGCAGCATGACCTCGCCCAGGGAAATCTCGTCATACATGCACTGGCTCTTGTCCTTCAGTTTCAGATCCATAGTCATCGCCCTCCGTTTATAATATCAGTATTCGTTCCAGGCTCATCGGCCCCCTGCTTGCATTATAAATGAATAACCGTTTTCTGTCAACGCATTTCGGTCAATCGTCCCCAATGCCATTCGCGTTCCGCGGGTTACAGCTCAGCGTCCTGATTATTCGGAACCCCTCCGCCTCGCTTCGCTCGGCACCTCCCCTTTCAGGGGAGACTGTTGGAGGTTGCCTCCCCTGAAAGGGGCATCGTGCGCCCGGAAAAATGTCCAGTGGACATTTTTCAGCGAGATGAGGCCGGTAGGCCCGTGGACGGTGGCCCCGCCACAGGCGGGGTCGGAGGGGTTCCACAGTGTCGACGGTGAGCTGTAACGTCCGCGGTGAAAGGCCGTGAAAACAGGCCACAAGACATCTTTACAAATTTGAATTCCTGTTGTATACTTTAACTGTATGACGGCTGGGCGGCGCGGCGTGCCGCGGTCGGTTTGCAG
>JAZTZK010000352.1:0-9375 GCA_045637485.1 Clostridia bacterium | reverse complement strand
GTAATTGGCATTTGCGCGGACATCCCGCGCATACGCTATAACTATAGCATAGAATAACGCCAGCGTCAAATTCGCTGGCGTTAAATCTGTTCCTTTTACAGATCCGCCGTTACAGGTCAAAGTCCTGATTATTCGGAACCCCTCCGCCTCGCTTCGCTCAGCACCTCCCCTTTCAGGGGAGGCAAAAAGTGTAGACGCTCTCCAAACAGCCCCCCTGAAAGGGGCATCGAGCGCCCGGAAAACTCTCCGGTGGAGAGTTTTCAGCGAGATGGGGCCGGTAGGCCCGTGGACGGTGGCCCCGCCATAGGCGGGGTCGGAGGGGTTCCACAGTGTCGACGCTGAGCTGTAACGATCCGCCCTTTACAGATTCAGCAGCGCAAGCGCCGCAAGGGCCATGCCCAGCGCGACCCACTGGCGCGGGCTGATCCGCTCGCCGAACAGCAGCCGCCCGCAGGCGGTGGTGATCAGTATGGTGCCGCAGGAGTAGGCGGGATAGGCGACGCTGGCGGGGACCTCGTACAGCGCCATCAACAAAAACCGGCTGGAGAAGTAGTTGGGAAACCCCAGCAACAGCCCAAACAGCACGTCCCTGGGAGTCGGCCTCTGGCCCAGGCGCAGGCACATCGCCGCGCTGAGCAGCAGCGCGAAGGCGAATGTGAAGCACAGGAAGTGGCCCTCCAGCGCGGGATTGCCATAAGCGTTGTAGACCTTGCTCAGTCCCTCCGCCATGCCGCTCGTCAGCATCAGCAACAGCAGCCAGGGCAGCCTGCTCTGCTTCAGGCCTCCGGCGTCCGGCTTGCCGCTGAGCAGCAGCGCGACCCCGACCGTCATGGCGATGCCCGCCAGTCGGGTCGCCGTGGCCTGCTCATGGAAGAGAGTCAGGCCCAGTATCGCAGGCACGACCACCCCCAGCTTCATGAACAGCGACGAGAAAGCGACGCCGTTTTCCCGGATGTTGCGCTGTAGCAGCAGGAACGAGCCAAGGTACAGCGCGCCCCCCGCAAGTCCAAGTCCCGCGGCCAGGCCGAGGCCGTCCCTGACGACGCCCCTGCGCAAAAACAGCAGCGACACCGCAAAGCAGGTCACATAGTTGACCGCGAGCATGGGCTTGCGGGGCTGGTCGCCCTCGGAGCCGATGCGCATGACGACAGACACCAGCGCGCTGCACGCCATGGCGAGAATCAGTTTCAGCATTTAGTGCTTCATCTCTTCCGCCAGGTTCAGTTGACCGGCCTTGCGCTGCTGGGCGCTGCGCCAGGCGTACATGATCAGCGCCACGGCGATGACGCCATAGGACAGGAAGGCCCGGAAGTACTCGCCCACGGCGGAATCGCCGAACATGACCGACGCCGCGCTCTGGGCCGTGATGAACAGCGAGTGGAACAGGAAGGTGCCCACCAGCGCCTGGAGGTTGGTGGCCCGGTCGATGGACGCGCCGCCCACCAGTATGGCCGCGCCGGCGTACAGGCCCACCTGCTCGTGGGCCGCGTAGGTCTGGAAGGTGCCGATGCCGTCGGACTGCATGAACATGATCTGGCCCCAGCCCGCCAGCACCGTGGAGATCATGATGGCGATCACGCGGGTGCGGTCGACGTTGATGCCGGAGGCGTTGGCGACGGTCTGGCTCTGGCCCACGGCGCGGAACTTCTGGCCCAGGCGGGTGCGCATGATCGTGGAATTGAACAGGCACAGCATCAGGATCAGCAGCCAGGTCACCAGGGGCAGCCTGATCTCGCGGCCCCGGGTTCCGTTGAACACCGCCGCCACGGGCGGCAGGCTGAACACGACGGCCAGGATCGCGGAGAGCGCCAGCGTGACCGCCAGCCGCTTCACGGAGACCTTCCCCCGGACGTACTGGACGACCGTCGACAGCGCCAGCGCACCGGCGATGATGTACAGCGCCGTCAGGAAGGGAATGGAGGCGATGCCGTCGACCGCCATGTACAGGCCCACCTTACCGGTCAGGTTCAGTGTGTTCTGGACGCCCGACGCGCCGACGATGGTCACATTGTCGTTCAGGGGGATGATCGAGCCGAAGATGAACAGGAACAGCAGCTGGTACGCGCCGTTGGCGAAGTAGCCCAGGATCAGCGAACCGATGGTCTCCTGGCCCTTCATCTTGTTCAGCAGCTTTCCGATCAGGAAGCCAAAGAAGGCGCCCAGGGGCAGCGTGATGGCCGCGGCCAGCAGTATGCCGGGCAGGCCGGTCACGCCCCAGTTGATGGTCAGAAGCAGACCGATCTGCGCCGCCATTGCGCCGATGGTGATGGCGAAGTTGATGCCCATGCCGGCGATGATCGGTATGATCAGCGCCAGCACGATGAAGGCGTTGCGGTTCAGGCGCAGCAGCAGCTGGCTGGCCACGTAGTTGGTATCCAGCCCGGACACGATGATGAACAGCGTGCTCAGGGCGATGAACAGATAGGTTACCGCATATTTGCTGACGTGGGCCAGCACCTTGTTTTGATTAGTCACGACGGGCACCTCCACTCTGCGTCAGGGCATACAGTATGATGCCGTTTGAAATCATGATGCGCATGACCTCGCTCAGGCCGCCGCCCGCCACCACGGAGTTGGCGATCTGCTGGCCGAACACCAGCACGCCCTCGAACAGGAACACGCCGATCAGCACATGGCTGACCTTGGCCTTGCTCACCGTAGCGCCGCCGATCAGTATGGCGCTGGCGGCAATGAAGCCCAGCTGGCGCGGCGCGGTGTACAGCTGCGCGTAGCCGAAGGCCTGGGAGTAGATAACGATGCCCACCGCGGCGATCATCGTCGACAGCACCGTGCCCACCGTGCGCATGCGGTTCACGTTGATGCCGCTGGCCTCGGCGAAGCGGGGGTTGGAGCCGGCCGCCGTCATGGCGATGCCGGTGCGGGAGCGGGAGAACAGCCACATGATGAAGCAGCAGACGCCCAGGAACAGCAGGCCGCCCGTGGGCACGTTGATGCCGAACAGCCGGAAGCTCAGGAAGTTGTCCAGCAGGTGGGCGAAGCTGCCCAGCAGGCTGTGGGTGACGCGCAGGCCGCGGCCGCTCAGCAGCCAGATGATCTTCGGGTTGTTGAAGGGCAGCATCATCCAGCCGATGCACATCAGCGAGACGAAGGAGAAGCCCACGTAGGTGGAGATGGTCATCTCATTGCCCTTCATGCGGTTCAGCAGCTTGGAGTAGGCCCAGCCAAGGGGCAGCGCGATCACCGCGCCGGTGAAGCAGGCGAACAGCAGGGCCGGGAAGCCGACCATGTCGAATTGCAGCGACAGCACGATGCCCAACAGGCCGGAGATGCAGCCGATGGTCATGCCCATGTTCAGGCCGATGCCGCACTGTATGCCCGGCATCATGGCCAGCACCAGCACGCCGTACATCGTCATGCGCTCCAGCACGTTGCCCAGCATCATGCGCACGCTGATGTTGTACAGCTCCGCCAGCAGGCACAGGTAGATGAAGAACAGCGTGATGATGGTGCGCGGCACGCCGAAGCGCTGGGTCAGGCTGTCCCAGAACAGCAGCACCAGTCCCAGCAGGGTAAGCGCGATGCTGCCCAGCAGCAGCGCCTCCGCCATCGAAGCCAGCTTCAGCGTCCTGGCCGCCCCGGCGCTCAGGCCTTCGCCGGCCTTGTTGGCCATATAGGTGTTGTAGAGGGTGGTGAAATCCAGGCTGCCCGGCCAGAGCACCTTTTCCAGGTTCTCCCGCAGGGAATCCTGGAGCTTGCCGGTGAGACTGCCCAGATCGGGGATGATCTTCACCAGCTGCTGGTCCAGCGCCTCAAAGGCCGCCTCGTTGTCCTCCATGTCTTTCGCCAGCTCGGCGCTGGGGATGAAGTATGCGTAATCCACCTGGGTCTCGCTGACGGTATCCGCGCCCGCCTCGGCCTCCGCCGCCTCGGGCACGGTCTCGCCGTTCTCGGCCGCAGCGATATGCACCGCCGCGGTCTCCAGCAGCGCGTCTTTGAAGCGCTCGTTCCCCGCCAGCTCCGGCACCTCCGCCGTCAGCTTCTGCCAGAGCGCGTCGCCCTGAAGGCCCACATACTCGGACCAATCGGCGATGGCGCCGGTCATCATCGAAATCAGCTGGCCCTGCAGCTCCGCGTCCTGGGCGGCCTGCTGGCTCTGGGCCTCATCCCGCGCCAGCTTCACGAAGCCGGGCTTCAGGTGGGCCTTGTCCGCGTCCTTGATGGCGGGGGCGACCCCGGAAAGCGCCTCGACGACGGCGTCGTCGTCCGCCTCCGGGCCGGCGATGCCGACCCAGTCCGAGATGTTGTCCACCAGGTCGAGGTAGATCTGGCCGTAGACGGCGTGCTCCTTCTCCTCCAGCTTGCCGGAGTTGCTCAGCACGGCCTCCATGTTTTCGATGGCGCTCTCCAGCGCGGCGGTATCCTCGACCACCGGGTTGCTGTAGAGCTTCTCAGCCTCGGCGCGCGCCTCCTCCATGGCGGCGTCGCAGATGCCGTTGACCTCGTCCAGTCCGCGCTTGCGGAAGTTCTTGTCCGCCCGAAGCTCCTTCAGCTTTTCGGCCCGGGCCGTCTGGGCGATGTTGTCCACCAGGCCCTCGGTCGCCGCGTGCAGCACCGCGCTGGTGCGCATGCGGTCCAGGTTGGCCCGGGTGGACGCGCTGCCGCGCAGGACATAGCCGCTGATCGAGCCGATCAGCATGATGCCGGCAAGCACGAACAGCACGATCGACGTAATAAAGCGGCTGCCCCGCTTCTTCTTGCCCTTTTCCTCGACGCGTTCGCTCATGCCCTCTCACCCTCCTTTGCTCTCTTTCCCGACATCGCCAGGCCGAAGGCGGTATCGGAATCCTCCGCCCTGAGGATGTCCACCACCTTGCCCTCGGCGACGATGGCGATGCGGTCGCAGATGCTCCTGAGCTCCTGCAGCTCCGAGGAGACCATCACGATGGTCATGCCCTGCTCCCGGTTCAGCTTGACCAGCGTCTCCAGCACCAGCTGCTTGGCGCCGATGTCGATGCCCCGGGTGGGCTCGGAGACGAACAGGAACTTCGGCTTCATGGTCAGGGCCCGGGCCACGCACACCTTCTGCTGGTTGCCGCCGGAGAGCGTGCCCACCGGCTGGGTCGGCGAGGTGCAGCGGATGTCAAGCTCCTTTATCATTTCCTCGGCGTGCCTGCGGATGGCCCTGGAATCCTTCTGGCGCAGCGGTCCCTTCAGGAAGTCGCCGTGCACCTGCATGGCGGTGAATACGATGTTGTCCTCGATGGACTGGTCCAGCAGCAGGCCCACGCCCCTTCGATCCTCGCTGACCATGGCCAGGCCGGCCTTCAGCACCGACTGCGCGTCGCCCAGGGGCAGCTTCTGGCCGTTGAAGGTCACCTCGCCCAGGGCCTCGTACAGGCCCATGATGCCGTTGGGAATGCCGATCTTGCCCTGTCCGGCCAGTCCGCCGATGCCCAGGATCTCACCCTGGCGCACGTCCAGGCTCACGCCCCGGTCCACCTCGCCGGGCATGTTCACCCAGAGGTTGCGGATGCTCATGGCGACCTCGCCGCTCAGCTCGCGCGCGTCCTTTTCTATGGTGATGGCGCCCTCTGTGCCGCGGCCGATCATCAGGCCCGCCAGCTTCTCGGCGGTGGTCTCGGTCTTGGGCAGGGAGGTCACCAGCGTGCCGTCGCGCAGTATGGTGATGGTGTCGGCGGCGTCCATGACCTCATCCAGGCGGTGGGTGATGAATATGATGGCGATGCCCTGGGCCGCGATCTTCTTCATGACGCTCAGCAGCTGCTGGGCCTCGCTCTCGGTGAGCACGGCTGTGGGCTCGTCGAACACCAGCAGCTTCATGCCCAGCTTGTCGATCTCGCGGGCGATCTCGATGAACTGCATGTGGCCGATGGGCAGGCCGTTGACCAGCGTGTATTCCTCGATGCTCATGCCCACGGCGTCCAGCGCCTTGCGGGCGTCTTTGGCCATGGCATCGGTGTTCAGGAATTCCAGGTCCTTGCCCAGCACGCGGCTGACGGGCCAGGGCTTGGTGATCTCCCGGTTCAGCTTGATGTTGTCAGTGACGCTGAAGCCCGGGATCAGCATGAATTCCTGGTGCACCATGCCGATGCCCTTGCTCATGGCGTCCATCGGCGAGGCGATGCGCACGCTCTGGCCGTCAAACAGGACCTCGCCCTGAAAGCCGCCGGTGGAGTGGATCACCGGCATGCCGAACAGCACGTTCATCAGCGTGGACTTGCCCGCGCCGTTCTCGCCCAGCAGCGCGTGGATTTCGCCTGGGCGAATGCGCAGCGTCACGTCCTTGAGCACGGCGTTGGAACCATACAGCTTGGTGATATGGTTCATTTCCAGCACATATTCGTTTGCCAACAGTTACAACTCCTTCCCGTCCCCCATCCCAATAGGAAAGGGGCGGATGTATTGAATAAATGATTGTCGGGGCCATCCCTCGGATGTCCCCGCCGCGGGCGAGGCCGCCGCAACGGCGGTCCGCCGATCATGCACCATTCACTGTATCAGTGCCGCAGGGCTATGCAGCCCGGGTGCGCTTTCCGACGGTCGCGCAGCCTGCCTCCGCGTCCATTGGAAAACCCATCCGCAGCGCCTCGCTGGCGCGGTTCACCGATATGAATAAAGCTGCCCGGAACGCCGGAAGCCGGTGTCCCGGACAGCTGTTGTCCATGAGAGGACTTGGCCCTGAGAGGACTTAGCCCACGTAGTCCGCGAAGTTGATGGGCTCCAGGGCGATCAGCAGGTAGTTGGGATACTCGTTACCGGAGGCATCCACGTAGGTGCCCAGCTCGATCTCACCGCCCGCCGCGTTGGCGAAGCACTTGTTCAGCACGTCCATGTCCACCTTGCCGTTGGTCTTGCCCTCGGCATAGGCGCAGGCGTACTCGAAGCCGGCGTTGATCATGGACATGTTCACCGGCAGGCTCCAGGTGGAGAAGCGATTGGTGGCGTCATGCTCGTTCAGGTAGTTGGCCAGGTTCTTGATGGCGCCCTCGATGTCGCCATAGGTGGCGGTCAGGCCGAAGGCCTCCTGGAAGCCGTGGTAGGGGCTGGGGCAGCAGGGCAGCGCATAGTAGGCGTTCGGCTCGTTGACGATCGCCTGCTGCAGGGCCACCTGCAGGCCGCAGTTGGTGCAGTAGAAGCACACCTTCTTGCCGGCGTACTCTTCCATGACCTTCGGGATGTCCTCCAGAACGGCAGCCTGCGCGCCGGACATGCCCGCGTCGCCGGTGGGGTCGGGGCAGTCGCGCTCGACGAAGGTGATGCCGTAGCCCTCGGCGGTGGCCTTCATGGCGTCGCGCTTGGCGACGATGGTCTCGTAGGACAGGTGACGGGCGAAGCTGTAGTGCACCAGCACCTCGCAGCCCCACTGGCTGGCCAGGTCGGCAACCTGATAGCCGCAGCCGATCTCGTCGTTGGCGAGCACGATGTCGGAAACGGCGGAGATGTCGGCGGGATCCTCGGCGGGCACGCCGGAGATCAGCAGGATGTCGTCGCGGCCCATGTCGCCGGCGATCTGGGTGAAGGCGGCGGTAGCGCCCTGCACGGCCTGCACGAAGATGATGGCCTTGACGTCGGGGTCGCTGGCGAAGGCGATCAGCTTGGAGATGGTCGTCTCAACCTCGGAGGAGAAGGCGTCGGGATAGGTGTCGTGGATGACCTTGTCGGGATACTGCTCCACCAGGGAATTGGCGGCGTAGTACTCTTCCTCGCCCTGCGAGGTGGTGCCGGTCATGATGGCGATCTTGTAGGCCGGAGCGGCGTCCGCCATCGCGACGGTGAACATGCCCAGAACCATCAGCATGGCGATGAGCAGCGCAGTCAGTTTCTTCATGGTTAGACCTCCTTCAATAGTTACGCATTTACACATGCGACATTAATTAGGAACTGTCACAAAATAAATTAAACATATTGTAACAACATGGCTATCTTATTTTGTGACAGTGTGTTATAATATCTGTAGTCCATGAAGGAGGGGCTACAGATGGTTGCAAGTATTGAAACAAAGGCTGCTGTAAAACAAATTTTATTGGATTTAACGCCGTACCTGGACGAAAAACAAAGGCGGATTTTATATGGCAGCGCCGCTTCTGTCCTTGGCCATGGAGGCATAACATTTGTAAACGAAATAACCGGTTCCGCCCGCAATACGATTACTTCAGGAATGGACGAAATTACATCTCCTGTTGAAGAGAAAACGTCCCAAGGTGGCAGAAACGACCGCATCCGAAAGCCGGGTGCCGGGCGAAAAAGAACTCTCGATAAGAACCCGCTGCTTTATGAGAAAATTGAAGAAATCATAACACAGAACGGAGATACCTACGGCAATCCCGAAAAACCGCTTCGGTGGACTACTTGGAGCTTGAGGAAGATTGCCGGCGAATTGGTCAAATTTGGAATCACAGTCAGTCAAAATATCGTTTCAAGAGCATTGGATGCCCTTGGTTACAGTAAACAGCAAAATCAGAAAATGTACCAGGTCGGCGAGCAACATCCTGACAGAGATGCCCAATTCTGCTTTATAAACGATACATCAGCGGAATTCTTGTCCAAAGGGGAGCCAGTTATCTCCGTCGACACAAAGAAAAAAGAGAATGTAGGGAACTTCAAAAACAACGGTGCTGAATATCGTCCTGTCAACCATCCAAGGAAGGTACTGGATCACGACTTTCCGCTACCAGAGCTTGGGAAAGTAGCTCCCTATGGGGTTTATGTCTTAAATGACAACACCGGCTTCGTTAATCTCGGCATCAGCCATGATACTCCCGAGTTTGCCGGGGAAAGTTTGGCTCAATGGTGGCGTTGTGTTGGAAAGAATACATTTCCGGATGCGAAACGCCTTTATATAACTTGCGACAGTGGAGGAAGCAACGGCTGCCGGATTTGGCTCTGGAAGTACTATGTTCAACAGCTGGCAAATGAAACGCAGTTGGAAATCCATGTTTCACACTTTCCAACAGGAACCTCTAAATGGAACAAGATTGAACACCGGTTGTTTTGTTATATTTCAAAAAATTGGCAGGGACAGCCGCTCATTGATGTAGAAACCATAGTGAATCTTATTGGTTCAACAACTACCGAAAAAGGCTTGTCGGTAATATGCCGCGTTGATGAAAACCATTATGAACGCGGCAAAAAAATCACAGAGGATCAGAAAGAAAAACTCAACATTGAATTCGTTGGCCCGAATGAAAAATGGAATTATATCATCCGCCCAAATGGACAATTAATTTCGTGACAGTTCCTTATATATGATAATAACCACTGTGTCAAGCAAAACCCGGTTCAGTTCGCGAAATTCGTTTGCAAAATGTTACAGCTCAGGGTCGACACGGTGGAACTCCTCCGACCCCGCCTGTGGCGGGGCCACCTCCCCGACGCGAAGCGAGTCCTTGAGGA
>JAZTZK010000351.1:0-2740 GCA_045637485.1 Clostridia bacterium | reverse complement strand
GACTCGCTGATGGGAGTGTTGAACAGCCGATGGTACGGCAGGGCCTCGGTCAGGCCGCGGTACACCGCGAACGCGCCGCCCCAGTCGCGCACGTCCTCGCCGTAGGTGACGAGGGTCGGGTCCTTGTAGAAGCGGTCGATGATCGCCTCGAACAGGCCGTCGCGCAGCTGGTAGACCTTGTTCTTGCTGACGGGCTTGCCGTCCTTATCGAAGCCCCAGCGCTCCTTCTTGGCGATGGCCTGCACGCGGGGATTGTCCGCCATGGGCATGCTCACGTCGCACTTCTGGCCCGCGTCGCCGAAGGACTCCACATGGCCGTTGGTGAACATCAGGTCGGCGATGGCGTCGGGATGGGCCGCCAGGTCCATGCGGGGGGAGATCTTCTCGTCGATGGCCAGCTTGAAGTTGCGCAGGTTGGTGTCCTTCACGTGCTCGACGATGGCGTCGCACTCGGCCTCGGTGCACAGGCCGGCCTCGATCAGCTGTTTGCGGTACTCGATGATCGGGTCCTGGGCCTGCCAGGCTTCGATCTCCTCCTTGGTGCGGTAGGAGGAGCTGTCCGACGGGCTGTGGCCGGCGAAGCGGTAGGTCACCACGTCCAGCAGCGCCGGGCCCTTGCCCTCCAGCAGCAGCTTCTTCTTGCGGCCATAGGCCTCGATTACGGCCAGGGGGTTGAAGCCGTCCACGCGCTCGGCCAGCAGCTGGTTGGGGTTGAAGCCCGCGCCCATGCGGGCGGGCATGTCGTAACCCATGGTCTCGCCCACGGTCTGGCCGCCCATGCCGTACTGGTTGTTCACGATGTTGAACATCACCGGCAGGCCGCCCTTCATTTCGTCGTCCCACAGCTGGGTCAGCTGGCCCATGCCGGCCATGTTCAGGGCCTCGAGCACGGGGCCGCGGCCCAGGGAGCCGTCGCCCAGGTTGGCGATGACGATGCCGGGCTTGCGGTTAACCCGCTTGTACAGCGCCGCGCCCATGGCGATGGTGCCGCTGCCGCCGACGATGGCGTTGTTGGGATAGATGCCGAAGGGTGTGAAGAAGGTGTGCATGGAGCCGCCCAGGCCGCGGTTGAAGCCGGTTTCCCGGGCGAAGATCTCGGACATGGCGCCGTAGAGCAGGAAGTTGATGGCGATGTCCTTGACGCTCTCGTGGGGCTCGTCCTTGATGACCTCATAGGTCCTGCCGTCCAGGAAGTTCTTCATGATGTCCATGAGCTCTTCGTCGGACAGCTTCTCGATGGCGGACAGGCCCTTGGCCAGGATGTCGCTGTGGGCGCGGTGGGAGCCGAAGATGAAATCGTTCACATCCAGGTGGAAGGCCTCGCCCACGGCGGCGGCCTCCTGGCCCATGGAAAGGTGAGCCGGGCCGGGATGGTTGTAGGCCACGCCGCAGTACTGACCGTTGATCTTGATCTCGTTGATCATGGTCTCGAACTCGCGCAGGGTCAGCATGTCGCGGTAGATGTTGACCAGCTGCTCTTTTGTGAAGTTGCCGACCTCGTCCCTGACGGTCTTTTTGTAGGTGCAAACCGGAATGTCCTCAAAGTGGATTTTACCGGTAGCGCGCCGCTCGTTCGGATCGACGAACAATTGCTTGGACATGATACATTACACTCCTTTTCTTTCTATGAGAAGCTATGTTGCTGATATAATTAGGAATTAGGAATGAGGAATGAATAGCCGGGCCATCAATTCCTAATTTCTAATTTTTCGTTTTCATCCTTTGGCCAGGATCAGGTTGTAGTTCTCCAGGTTGACCTTCAGGTCGCGCAGGAATTTGCTGGCCGGGGTGCCGTCCATGGCGCGGTGGTCGTAGGACAGGCACAGCGTCATGCTGGGATAGACCTCGATCTGGCCGTTCGTCATGCGGAAGGCGTCCTTCAGCGCGCAGACACCCAGTATGCCGGTCTGGGGCGGGTTTACCACGGGGGTAAAGGCCTCGATGCCCAGGGAGCCCACGTTGGAAACGGTGAAGGAAGCGCCGGACAGGTAGTCGGGATTGATCTTTCCCTCCTTGCACTCCTTCGCCAGCTTCTTGGCGGTGTCGGACAGCTGCTTCAGGGTCATCCTGTCCGCGCCAAAGATGGTGGGCACCATCAGGCCGCGCTCGGTATCCACCGCCATGCCCAGGTTGACGCCGCGGAAATACTTCATGGTCTTGCCGTCGTCGATCAGGTTGGCGTTCAGGGCGCGATGCTCGGGCATCATCAGCGTGCGGGCCACCACGTACATGATGATGTCGTTGATGCTGATTTTATCCATGCCGAAGGGCTCGCCCTTGGCCTTGTACAGCGCCCGGGCCGCCTTGACCTCTGTGGCGTCGTAGGAGATGTTGTGGGTCAGCTGGGCCATGGTGGACAGGGACGCCACCATGCTGCGGGCGATGACCTTGCGGATGTTGCTCATCGGCTCGGTGTAGCTGTCGTCGCAGGGCACGCCCAGCTCTGCGGGCGCGGCGGCGGCAGAGGCAACGGGCGCGGCGGCGGACGCGCCGATCAGCTTGCCCGCGTCGATCAGGGCCTGCACGTCGCGCTCGATCACACGGCCGTCGGGGCCGGTGGGCACGACCTGGCTCAGGTCGGCCTTCTTCGCCTCGGCCAGCTTCCTGGCCCTGGGGGAGATCTTCAGATCGCCCACGGCCACGGGAGCCTCGGCCAGCTCCTGGGCGGGAGCGGCGGCAGGGGCCTCGGCCGCGGCGGGCGCGGCCGTCACGGGTTGCTCGGCACCGGGGCGATACGCCT
>JAZTZK010000350.1:0-12260 GCA_045637485.1 Clostridia bacterium | reverse complement strand
CATCAAAAGGCTTCTCGATCTTGGCAGAACAGAAGATGTGGCGCGCGTGACCAGCGACCCGGCATATCGCGACAAGCTGATTGCCGAATTCAAATTGGCATAACCGTGTGACGGTCACGCAACCAGTCAGACGCTTCTCCCATCCCAACCAACACCCAAGTCCCCGGGATGGCTTGGGTGTTGGTTGTTATTGGTCACCGCGCCTTTTCGTCTTGACCTGACCCTACACTACATGGAGACGGTTCCAACGGCATTGACTTCCACTCCCCGTCGACTGCAGGAGGTCACACATATGGATATCTTTGACCGCATCATGTCATGGAAGCCGCTGTCACCGCTACAGCCCTTCTACAGGAAATACAAGGAGCCCCTGCTCTACCTCTTCTTCGGCGGACTTACGTTTTTCCTGAGCATCGGCCTTTACTGGCTGTTTGCCCATCCCCTGGGCATGACGCCGTTGGCGGCCAACGCGCTGTCCTGGGTGCTGTGCGTGGCGTTCGCCTACGTCACCAACCGGACCTGGGTCTTTGTGGAAAAGGCCCGCGACCGGCGGGGAATCGCCCGGGAGGCGGCGGCGTTTGTGCTGGGCCGCGTCGCCACGCTGATCATGGAGGAGGCGTTGCTCTGGCTTGGCATATCCGTGCTGGGGGTGAACGATATCGCCGTCAAGGTGGTCGCCCAGGTGCTGGTCATCGTCGGCAATTACATCATCAGCAAACGGTTTGTATTCAGAAAGGAGGGCGCCCATGAAGGGAAATGATGCCGGTCGCGGCACCGGGCTGACGCTGGTGCTGGTTCTCATCGTTGCGCTGGTGGTGGCCTGGCTCGCGGTAGCGCAGCTGAGGAGCGTCAGGTCTCAGGACAGCGGCGCTGCCCAGCCCACCGCCGATCCCGTCCAACAGGCCCGAGACGCCGTGGACGCGCTGAATGAGCGGATGACGCAGGCCGCTGGCCAATAAGCCTTCCTGATACAATGGCGCTCACTTCAGCTCCATAAACTCCACGCCGGCATTGCGCAGCCTTTGGGAGGCTTGCTTCGCACCAATGAAGCACAGCTTCTTGCCTGCAACCTGTGCATCCTCCACAAGGCAGCGAAATCCCCCGTCTGACGTGACGATGCACACCGTATCGACCTCCTGCCGCTTCATGTACGCCCTTGCATCCCGTTGCATCTTCCGGTCGACCTTGTCTTTTGCGGGTGGTCCATAGAGCCGGATGTCCTTGTAGGCGCCTCCCCTGGCCCTGTCGGTCCACTCTCGGGTGCTTTGATCCCCCTTATGATGGTATACCTTCCGCTCCACGATTTTTCCCAGCCGGTTGGTGATGGCGAGGATTTGTGTCGCCTTCTTCGCGCTGATGTTCTCTCCGTCAACGAGGATAATGGTTTTCATATGTTGTTCCGCTCCTTTCATCCTTGACCAGGTGGTGAAAAAAAACAGGGACATCAAACCCGACAGGTGATCCTGTCAAATTCGATGTCCCTGAAATGGATTCTTTCAGTTACAGGGAATAGGTGCCGTTTGTCGTGTATTCAACGCGCGCACCGCGCTCTCAAATCTTTTTGGAGCGCTCGCATCAGCTCTTCATAAGGAGCCTTGCTTTATACAGCGAGGATAACACATATCCCTTCGCTATTCAATCCCACGATTGTAAAAAAATCCCAGACTGAGGGAGTATTCCTTGACAGGACTGAATATACGTGCAATGAGCGTTTTTCCCTGTAAAATTGCGCATTGTGGCTTGACAACTTACCATTTCCCTGTATAATTATATATAAGGTGCAAAGAATTTTCCCTTTCACTCACCGACTCTTACATGAAAGGAAGTATGTAACATGTACAATATCGTAGGCGCAATGTTTGCCGCTGAGAGCGAAGCCCGCCAGGCCCTGAATACCCTGGCCGAGACCCCCAGGATCAACGGCACCACCATCTTTCAGATGTCCCTGGTGAAGCGTAAGAATGGCGATCTCAAGCTTTGCGACAACTTCACCTCCGAATACCTCACCTCCAACGACACCGTGAAGGGCGGCCTGATTGGCGGCCTGATCGGTCTGCTGGGCGGCCCCCTCGGCGCGCTGCTGGGCGGCGCTGCCGGCGCTCTGATTGGCGACGCCGTGGACGCCGACGACAAGCTCGACAGCCAGGACCTGATCGAGCAGGTGGCTCAGAGGCTGGAGGAGGGCGACATGGCCCTGATCATGCTGGTTGACGAGGCCGACGAGGCCATACTGGACCACATGCTGGTGAAGTACAACACCGTCATCGTCCGCTACGACGCCGAAACCATCGCCAAAGAGATTGAAGAGGCTGAGAAGCGGGCGGAGGAACTGGCCGAGCGGGAGGACGACTGATCTTCAGTAAAGGCTTTTGCTGACTGACCCATATACAGGGGCGGCGCTTTTATGGTTGAAGCGCCGCCCCTGTCGTGTTGCTGTTTTTTCTGAATCCCCCGTCTTTTGAATTGTCCCGGTCTGACGCCCCTGTCTTCCCTTGACGCGCCCATCGGAAACGGGTATAATGATAATAGATAGGTATATCGTTTATCCACGAACACCATTCCCACGCAATCGCGGGCACGGAGAGGAGTCATCCACATGAAGAGAGCATCCACGCTGTTGGCGCTGCTGCTGGCGCTTTGCATCGCGATCACCGCCTGGGCCGAGAGCGGCGGTATCGCCCCTGAATCCCCGGGGAACGCGCCCCAGGCCACCGAGAATGACGGGGCTGACGCGGCAAGCGCCCCCGAATTGGAGGTGGAAATCGGGGACGGGATCGCCCTCGAGCCGCCATCCGTCGACCTTTCCCTGTCCGAGGGCCTTTCCCTGCCCGATCCGCAGGCGTCCACAGGCGTTGCGCAGCCCGATGAAGGCGATTTGTCCAGCGCCAACGCGACCCCGCAGACACATTTCAGCATCACAGAAGACGGCGCGGTCACCTACATCGGGCCGGGCGGAGACGTGGATATCCCGAACAAGGTCAACGGCATCACCGTCACCGCCATCGCCGACCGCGCCTTCACCGGCGAAGGCGGCAAATATGTCACCAGGGTTAAGCTGCCCGGTAAAGTGACCCGCATCGGCAACTCAGCCTTCAGCGGCTGTGTGCATCTGGTTCACATCAAGGGCACGACCGCGCTGACGGAAATCGGGGGCAGCGCCTTTTATGGCTGCTCGAAGCTGGTGGAGATCGACCTGCCGGACACGCTGACCAGCGTCGGCGCATCCGCCTTCTACGGCTGCACCACGCTGGAGGAGATCAGCCTGCCCGACGGCATCCTCAGCCTGCCGGACAGCGTGTTCAACGGCTGCACCACACTGTCCGGCGTCAGGCTGCCCTCAAAGCTGGAATCCCTGGGAAATTATGTATTCTACAATTGCATAAACCTGAAGAGCATCACGCTGCCCTCAAAGCTGGAATCCATCGGCACATACTGCTTTGCCGGAACCGGCATACTGCGCATCAAGCTGCCGAAGAAGGTCACGGTCGTTCCCGATTATGCCTTCAACGGCTGCGCAAGCCTGACCAAGATTGAGTGGGGCCCGATCGAAACCATCGGGGACAACGCCTTCTCCGGCTGCGCCAAGCTCCACGACATGACGCTGCCCTATAAAACCGTAAAGGACATCGGCCAATCCGCCTTCAACAGCTGCGCAAGCCTCACCAAGGTGACCATGCCCAGGCAAATCGTCGCCGTCAAGGACTACACCTTCAACGGCTGCACGCTGCTGAACAGCGTCAAAATGGCCGAGGGCATCACCAGCATCGGCGTCGGCGCCTTCCAGAATTGCACCAACCTGACCCACTTCACAATTCCCGCCGCGGTCCGCAGCATCGGTGCGTCCGCCTTCATGAACACGAACCTGACCCATGCCGAGATCTCCGACAAGGTTCGCACCATCGATACCAGTACCTTCCAAAACTGCAGGAAACTCTCCACCGTCACCATCGCCGGCGGCATCAAGGGCAAGATCGTCAATGTGCGCGACAGTGCCTTCGCCGGCTGCACCAGCCTGAAGGCCATCGAGCTGCCCGATACCGTGGTCAGCATCGGCGCCAACGCCTTTGCCAACTGCGAAAGCCTCACCAAGGCGCGGCTGCCCAAGGGCACCGACGAGTTTACCGAGATCCGCCCGTCGACCTTCACGGGCTGTAAGTCATTGCAGTCCGTGAACATCCCCGCCTTCGTGCAGACCATCTCCGCCAGCGCCTTCGAGGGGTGCGCAAAGCTGGCCAAGGTCAAATGGGAGGCGAAAAGGGATTGCCTGGAGAGCATCGGCAGCTCGGCCTTCAGAGGCTGCGCCAGCCTGACCGCCTTCGACATTCCCTCCAGCACCATCGTCATCGGCCAGAACGCCTTCGCCGACTGCGCGAAACTCAAGCACATCACCGTTCCCGGCAAGGTGGTCAACCTGGAGGCCAGCGCCTTTGCCGGCTGCGCGAAGCTCGCCAGCGTCAAGCTGAAGCTGAACATCACCGAGCTGAAGAGCGGGCTGTTCCAGAACTGCGCCGCTCTGACCTCCATTACCATCCCCGACAGCGTCGAGACCATCGCCTACAACGCCTTCGCGGGCTGCGCGCGCCTCAATAAGGTTATATGGGGCAAAAAGGTCGTCGTAAAGACCATAGGCCCGTATGCGTTCAGCGGCTGCAGCGCCCTGAAGAAAATCAGCATTCCCGGCACCGTTGAATTCATCGACAATACCGCGTTCAACGGCAGCCCCGTCGTAGTGCGCGCAAAGTGCGGCACCTACGCCGCCAGCTGGGCCGTCAGCGTCAAGATTAACCGGGATATCTACAAGCACCTGAAGGTTGTGGTCGACGCCGCCAAACCCGCCACCACCACCTCCACCGGCCTGACCAAGGGCAAGCACTGCGAGATATGCGGCGAGGTCATCAAGGCCCAGGAGGTCACGCCGATGGTCACCCTCCAACCCGGGGATACCATGTCGCCCGACGAAACCATCTCGCCCGGAGCCACCGTGACGCCCTCGCCCACGGACTCAGAGGGCGATATCGATATCGGTGAACCCGAGTCCATCACACTGAATAAAAAGGGCACCGTCACCCTGAAGCAGGGCAAGACGCTGGCCCTGAAGGCCACCTTATCCCCCTGGTACGCCAGCAGCACGCTCTCGTGGAGGTCCAGCAAGCCCGCAGTGGCCACCGTCAGCAAGACCGGCAAGGTCAGGGCGGTCGCGCCAGGCACCGCAAAGATCACCGTCACCACGTCCAACGGCCTGAAGGCCAGCGTCAAGATCAGGGTGCCCTCCGTTCCCGCGACAAAGGTCGCCATCTCCGCGCCTTCCAGGACGGTCAAGGTCGGCAAGACCCTGCAGCTGAAGGCCGAACTGACCCCCTCGGATTCCACCGACACGGTGACCTGGAAGAGCAGCGACGCCGGGATCGCCACGGTCAGCCAAACCGGCAAGGTCACCGGCGTCAGGAAGGGCGCCGTCACCGTCACCGCCACCGCCGCCAGCGGCAAAGCTGCGCGCATAAGCATCACCGTGAATTAGTATCAAACGCCAAGGCAGAAAAGATCCCCCACTCCGTTCAGCACGGCTGACCTGAGGTTCGCCGCCATGCCGGACAAAGCGAGGGGTCTTTTCATTTCTGAGCTGTATCCGGTCGCCTGCGCCATGCAGACTTTAGAAAATGCCCATTGTATCCTATGCCCCGGTAAACGTGAATTCATAGGCCTGCCCGCCGTCGGACAGGGTGATGGTGGCGGGCTCGACGTCATAGCGGCCCACGTAGCGCACGGTATCCTGCTTCGTCTGCGGGTCGGTGACCGTCAGGCGCATCAGGCGGGCGTTCCCGCGGTGGCGGGGCTCCTCCTCCTCGCTCTCGCCGGGCGCGTGGCCGTTCCGATCGGTGACGGCGTTGTTGACCTTCACGTTGGCGAGCAGCGCATAGGCCGGCTTGCCCTTTAGCTTCGCCAGCTCCGGGTGGCGGGTGATCGGCTCGTCCAGCTTCACGCCCTTGCGGTCGTCGAGGAAGGTGAGCAGCTGGTTCAGTCCCAGGGCGTCGCAGCGCACGCGCAGCGTGCCGGTCACGCGCTTGGCGTTGCGGTCCTTCAGCAGCATGAACAGCGCCACGCCCACGCCCGCCAGCAGCACCGCCGCGGCGACGATGATAACCCAGAAGCGTTCGAGGAACGACAGCGAGTGCACGGTGATGCGCGTCCGGGCGACGGTGCCGTCCCCTGCGTCGGCATAGCGGGGCACCGCCGCCAGCTCCACATTGGCGTCGTCCTTGCCCTTGCGCAGGGTATAGCTCGTGCTGGAGGCGGGCAGGTTCTCCCGGGACACCAGGTTGCCCTTGGCGTCCGTCACGGTCAGCTCGTAGTGGTCGATATTGCCCCCGGCGCTCCACGTCAGCTGGACGGTGTTGCCCTTGACTTTGCTGACGCCGTTCTTTTCCGCGCCGCCCGTCACATCCATCGTCAGGCCCTCTACCGCCACGGGCTGCGGATACAGCCGGAAGGCCAGCGCCTTTTCCGTGGGCGCCGTGCCCGCTGTCGCGCCGTTCTTCGGCAGGGCGCTGACGACCAGCGCGTACTCCGACCCGTCCTTCAGCAGGCTGCGCGCCACGGTATCGCCCGATTGCAGGCCCTCCGCCAGCGGCGCGCCGTCCTCAAGCAGCCGGGCCGTCACGCCCTCGGTGGATCGGGTGAAGCTCCATGACAGGGTGATCTCTTCGGCGTTCCGATCCACGTACACGGTCTCGTCGATGTCCTCGACCTGGGGCTGCACATCCAGCAGTATCTCCTCATCCGTGATCGGCGCCGGCGCGGCCTGGAAGGTCAGGGTCCGCACCGTGGGCTCCGCCCCCATGAGCTCGCCATACTTCGGCATGGCCGTCACCTGGAAGGCGTAATCCACGCCCTCCTTGAAGAAGCTGGTGTCGAAGCTCATGCCGGATTTCATCTTTCCGAGCGGCTTTTCGCCCTGCAGCAGCACGGCCTCCAGCGCATCCGTCTCCTCGTCCAGCGTCCAGGAGAAGGTGACCTTGTCGCCGGTAAGGAAGGTTTCCCCCGCCTCGGTGGTCACGCTGGGCTCAATGGACAAGGCCAGGCTGGTGATGGGCACCACCTCAGGCTCCGGTGTGGGCTCGGGCGTGGGCACAGGCGTCTGGCGAGGCCGTGGCGTGGGCGTCGCCGTGGGTTCGGGGGTCGGTTCGGGCGTCGGTTCCGCTTCAGGCTCCGGCGTCGATTCCGCTTCAGGCTCCGGCGTCAGTTCCGGCG
This sequence comes from Clostridia bacterium, assembly GCA_045637485.1. Lineage (GTDB taxonomy): Bacteria > Bacillota > Clostridia > Christensenellales > Aristaeellaceae > UBA2862. The sequence goes on along the minus strand of JAZTZK010000350.1, from coordinate 5,012 downwards.
TCGGCTCGGGCGTCGGCTCGGGCGTCGGCTCGGGGATCGGTTCGGGCGTCGGTTCGGGCGTCGGTTCGGGCGTCGGTTCGGGCGTCACGACGGGCGCTTCCACATGGAACCCGATGTCTTTCAGCGTCTGCTGCACATAGGGGTTCTGTACCTTCACCTCGGCCTTCCAATTGCCGGCCACCTTGGGCTTGAAACGCACGGTGTAGCGGTCGCCATCCCGCTTCATGGCCACCGTCTTTCTGTTTCCGCCGGGGGTGAACATCGTCAGCGTGGCCCTGGACTGGGCGTAGATGTCGCTGTCCGTCAGATCCGAAAACTGCTCGCCGTCGTAGACCTGGAACCAGGCGTCGATGCGGGTGGATTCGCCCAGCGGCACGGTATCGGCCATCTCCACGTTCACCTGCAGGTTGTGGTTGAAGCGCACCACGGCGTTGATCATCACCCGGGAATCGTCGTCCCTGGCCTCGCGGCTGGTCACGATCATGTTCCAGTCCCCGGCCTCGGGCTCGATGATGTCCAGCATGATGTAGCTGCGGCTCTCGGTGACGTTGATGCGCGCGTCGTCGTGGGCCCCTTCCCCGTCCCACAGGGTATGGCTCTGCCCCTCCGGGTCCACCAGCGCCACGCGCTCCAGCAGGGGCTTGTCCTCGGGCATGAAGGTGATGTTCACCGTGGCGTCGGTGATGCCGTTGTAGGGCACGGTGAACGGTGTGTCCACCGGCGTATATTCCACGATGGTCTGTATCTCTTCGGAGGCGCTCTCGGCCTTGATCAGCATCTGCAGCAGCTTGCTGTTCAGATCGGCCTGGGTGGCTATCAGCACGTTGCTGTATTCGCCGTCCGCGCCCACCACGCCGCCGCCGGCCTCGGCCAGGGTGTTGATGAACACCATGAAGGCGTCGGTATTCGCCACGTTCTCCTGGGCGGTCAGGGCGATGACGTGGAAGTCCGCGCCCTGGGCGCGCATACCGGCCACGATTTCAGCGGACTGTTCGTTGGCCGCGATGTTCTCGGGCCGACTGAAGGGATCGGAGCGGTTGGTCAGGTCGTTCACGCCGTCCGTCAGCAGTATGACGCTGGTATCCCCCTCGAAGCCGGCGCGCATCTCCTCGGCCTTTTGCAGCGCCGTTCGGATGTCGGTGTAGACGTCCCGGCGCTTCTCATTGGCCGCGGCGTTGAGATACCTGCCGATTCGGTTGTCCAGGGCCGCGTCGTCGATGTCCAACGGACCGTAGCTGACGCAGTTCTTCGGGCCGCAGAACACGATCACGCCCAGCTTGCCCCGGCTGCCCAGGTCTGCGGCGGACACCACGTTCTGGTATACCAGCTGCGCGGCGTCGAAGCGCAGGCCCTTGGGGTCCGTGGCGCTGCCCAGCGAGTGCCGCCCCGTGGTGCTGAGGCTGTTGTCAATGATCAATATATAATTATGGGGCTTCACCGTCGGCGTCTCCGGCGTCGCCTCGGCCAGTCCGGCCCAGGTTGCCGCCAGCGCCAGCAGCGCGATCAACACGCCGATGCCCCATCGTCCCATGCGCTTTAACTTCATAGACAGACCATCCTTCACATCCGTCACAGCAATTTACAGGTATTGATTGAACTCCACCTTTTCCCGGTTCGGACCCAGGACCGTGAAGTACTTCACGCCGTTGTCCCAGAAGGGCAGCTCGCCCTCCTCGATCACCTCGAGGCCCAATGCGTCGGCCAGTCGACGGGCTTCGGTCACGTCGGTCACGTTGATGGCCACGTGATCCCAGGCGCCATTGACCCCTGCCGCCCGGTAGTTCTGGTAGGTCTCGATGGTCAGATCGCCCAGCCGAAGGAAGGCGACCTCCTCGCCCTTGTTGTCTGTGCGAAACGCCACCTCGAAGCCCAGGGCCTCATAGAAGCGAATCGTCCTTTCAATGTCGTTTGTGGGCATGCCGACGTGCTGCAGGCCCGTGGATATGTCTTTGAAGGTCACGGTTTATCCCTCCTGTTGCGACGCCGATTTACAGCGCCGATTGTCTGCGCCGGGCCGTCATTCCAGGTTCGCATGGAGCCTGAACATCTCGTCGGCGTCCCTGTGCATGCGGTCCATCAGGATCATGATCACCACGTCGAAACACAGCCAGCTCATCTGCTCAAAAGCGCTGCCCATGGGCTGTATGCTCGCGACGGTGTCCGCCAGCCCGCTCTTGGGCGTGGCGCCGGGAATGGGCACCACCACGTCCGCCAGGCTGCCGATGGTGGCCTCGGGATGTATGGTCGCGGTGGCCAGCCTCGCGCCGAAGCCCTTGGCCCGCCGGGCCATGACCACAAGGGATCCCGTCTCCCCGGAGCCGGAGTTGATCACCAGCAGGTCGCCGGGGCCGATGGACGGCGTGGTGGGCTCGCCCACGAAGAACACCGTCAGCCCCAGGTGCATCAGCCGAAGGGCGAAGGCTCTGGCCGCGAAGCCGGCGCGGCCCGCGCCGGCCACGAATATCCGCTTCGCGCCGAGAATGGCGTCGGCCAGCGCTTCCAGCCGGTCGGCGGAGACTCTGTCCGCGTTGGTCGCCAGCTCGTCGATGACTCCCCTCAGCATCTTCCCGTATTCCATTGCCGTCTCTCCGATAATCTGTCGCTCATTCAAATGCCCGCAGCTGCCGGGCGATGGCCGCGGCGGCGGCCACCGGATCGGGCGCATGGGCAATGCCCCCGCCCACAATCACCACCTCGGGCCTGTAGGCGGCGTATTCCGCCACCGTCTCGGGGCGAATGCCCCCGGCCACCGATATCTTCGCCCTCTTGGCGCAGGCGGTCATCAGCCTGAGATCGTCCAGCGGCGTGCGCCCCGCGGCCTGCTGGTCAACGCCGGTGTGCACCGCCAGGCCCCGAACCCCCAGCGCCTCCAGCTCCCGTATGCGCCCGGGCAGGTCCAGCACGCAGATCATGTCCGCCACGACCTCCCGGCCGTACCGCGCGGCGGTCTCCAGGCAGTGCCGGACGGTCGCGTCCTCGCTGACCCCCAGCACGGTCACGTAATCCGCGCCGGCGTCCATGGCCTCCTCCGTCTCCAGTGCGCCGCTGTCCATGATCTTCATGTCGGCCAGCACCTGCTTATCGGGGAAGCGCGCCTTCAAGGCCCGCACCGCCTCCATGCCGTAGCCGTAGATGAGGGGCGTGCCGGCCTCGATGATATCAACGTGGTCCCGAACCCGCGCCACCAGCGCGATGGCATCCTTCAATGAAAGGTCGTCCAGGGCGAGCTGCAGCTTCATAGGCGTCCTCCCGTATAGATCACTTGTCGGGCCATACACGAACCCACTTCATAATACCGCATCCGCGTTGGATTGTCAATGCGCTTTATGCAGCGGCGGTTGAATTCCCCGCGACTGTGGGGTATAATCTTCTTCGAAAGGGAGGTGGCCGCTATGACGCGCTGGCATGTGATCTTCAGCGGGCGTGTGCAGCACGTAGGCTTTCGCTACACCGCCTATTACTTCACCCGGGACCTGTACCTGACCGGCTGGGTGGACAACCGTTCCGACGGCACGGTGGAGATGGAGGTCCAGGGCGGTCCGCTGCAGCTTCAAAGGCTGCTTTCCCGGCTGAAGGGCCGGTTCGACATCGACCGCGCCACGGTCACGAAAATAGACCCGATTCCCCACGAGAGGGGGTTTCGGGTCAGGGGGTATTAGGGCGCATCCCGACAACGGCGTCAGAATCCGAAGCCCTCGTAGATCAGGTCTCTGACCTTCGGATGGATCACGTCATAGCAGTAGTCAAAGTTGCGCACGTGCATGGCGTAGAAGGCGGAGATGTGGTTGATGGGGTCGATCATCATCCAGCTGCCCGCCGCGCCGTCCCAGCCGAATTCTCCGATCTGGCCTCGGCCGCCGATGGCGGTGGTCACCCGGGTGCGCACGCCCAGGGCGTAGGAATAGCCCAGGCGATGCCATTCGTCGAAGCTGGCCCTGCTCTTCGGCCCGAGCTGGTTGGCGCTCCACAGCTGGATCATCTCGGGGCGGGTCAGCGCCCCACCGCCGCAGGCCAGGGCGTCGGCAAAGGCGATACAGTCCGCCACGCCGCTGAACAGCCCCGCGCCGCCGCTTTCGTAGTTGGGGCCGAAGCGATAGCTGTTGGCCTCGGTCGGGCAGGGGATCCCCGCGCCCTTGGCGTCGTCAAACTCGTACTGGGCGCAAATCCGCGCGACCTCCGCCTCCGAGGGGAAGAAGCCGATGTTCTTCAGCCGAAGGGGCGCAAAGATGTTCTCGCGCAGGTATTCCGAGAACTTCATGCCCGAGGCGACCTCGATCACCGCGGCCAGCACGTCGTGGCTCAGGCTGTAGAGGAAGTCCGTGCCCGGCTCGAAGCACAGCGGGTCACGGGCCTTGGCCTCCACCAGCTGGCGGGTCGTGGCCAGCCCCTTCGTCCTTTCCAGCTCCGCCTTTGCCGCAGGGGTGGTCATGTCGTAATCCAGGCCGCTCTGCATGCTCATCAGGTGGCGCACGGTCATCACCGTCCTGGCCGGGCGCAGGCTGTCGCCCTGGCGCACCGTCAGGCTGCCGAAGGCCGGCAGGTAGGCGCTCACCGGATCGTCCAGGCTCAATGCGCCCCTGTCGATCAGCTGCATCGCGGCGCAGGTGGTAAACACCTTTGTGCAGGAATACAGCCAGTAAAGCTCATCTCCCCGCACAGGCTCCGCGCCTGCCACGTCCCGACACCCCGCCATGTGCCTGTAAACGGGCTCGTGATCCCGATAGACCGCCAGGTCGCACCCCGGCACGCCCACGGTGTTCAGGGAATCCAGGTATTTCGTCAAAGCATCGAAATTCAATATGATCGCCTCCCATGATTCAACAATCAAGCTGGCGATATTGTATCATAAAGGGCGGGGTTTGTAAACGCCTTATGCCTCCCCTTTCATGGCCTCCGGGGGAATCAGGTTACAGCTCAGTGTCGACGCGGTGGAACCCCTTCGACCCCGCCTATGGCGGGGCCACTTCCTCGAAGCGAAGCAAGTCCTTTAGGACTTTCAGGGGAAGCTTTTG
>JAZTZK010000349.1:0-24516 GCA_045637485.1 Clostridia bacterium | reverse complement strand
GGAGTTCTTCCACACCTTCAACACCCTGCACTCCGCCGGCAAGCAGATCATCATGACGAGCGACAAGCCGCCCAAGGACATCGCCCGCCTGGAGGAGCGCCTCTGCTCCCGCTTTGAAGGCGGCCTGATTGCCGATATCCAGCGCCCCGATATCGAGACCCGTATCGCCATCCTGCGCAAGAAGGCCGAGGCCGAAATGATCCAGGTGGATGACAACGTGCTTGAGCTGATCGCCAGCCGCGTGGACAGCAACATCCGCGAGCTGGAGGGCTGCCTGAACAGCCTGAACGCCCGCGCCGAGCTGATGCAAACACCCATATCCCTGGAGATGGCCAGGAATACGCTGTCGGGCCGCATCGGCTCTCAGGCCACCCGGGCCGTGACGCCGGAGCTGATCATCGACATGGTCGCAAGGCAATACGACACCACCGCCCAGGACATCACCGGAAAAAACCGCAGCCAGCAGATCGCGCTGCCCCGGCAGGTGGCCATGTACATATGTCGGCGAATGACCACGCTGTCCACCACCAGCATCGGAAAGGCCTTCGGCGGGCGGGACCATACCACCGTCATGCACGGCTGTGACAAGATCGCCGCCTCCATGAACGCCGACTTCTCCTTCAGAAAAAGGGTGGAGGAGCTCATGGGCCTGATCGAGGGGCGCTGAATCGTGCTGTGGACAAGCCCTCCGTTTTCCACACGCCATCCACAACCGCTGTGGATGGTAAAAGTCCCTTATGGCAGGGATTCGGAATGGATTTCCACAGTATGCACAGCCCTACTGCTACTACTGAATATATATTTATATATATTAATGGAAGCATCCACTGTTACCGGCATCCGGTCGGATTAGAAAAAGACACCACAGGGAGGAAAAAGCCATGAAATTTACCTGTTCGGCCAATACGCTGACAGAAGCGCTTCAAATTGTTACAAAGGCGCTTCCCGGACGCACCACCAACCAAATTCTGGAAGGCATACTGGTGCAGACCGATATGAATGAAGTGATACTGACCTGCTCGGATGAGCGCATCACCATCGTCACTCGAATGGAAGCCTATGTCACCGAGCCGGGGCGCGGCGTAGTGCCGGGCAAGCTTTTCAATGAAATTGTGCGCCGCCTGCCCGAGTGCGACATTGAAATTTCGATGAATGACCGCTTTGTCTTCACCATAAGGGGCGCGGGTAACCGCACCAACATTTCCGGCCACGACGCGGACCTCTTCCCCGCCCTGCCGTCCATCAGCGGCGAAAAGGAGGTCTCACTGCCCCAGGATATACTGAAGGACATGATCCAGAAGACGGAATTCGCCATCGCCGTGGATGATGCGCGGGAGGTGCTGACCGGATGCCTGCTGGAGATCGCAAACGGTGACGTAAACATGGTGGCGCTGGACGGCTTCAGGCTGGCGCTGAAGCGGGCCAAGTGCGGTGACGTGCTGGAAAAGCTGTCGGCCATCATACCCGGACGGGCTGTGGGAGACATTGGCAAGCTGCTCTCGGACAATCCTGAGGCCTTTGCCACGCTCTCCTTTGGCGGCAACAAGCTGCATATCAAGCTGGAGAAGACGGAGATATTCGTCATTTTGGTGAAGGGCGAATACATACAGTATCGCCAGATACTGCCCAATCGCTTCGCAACCCGGGTGGTGGTGGAGCTGGAGCCCTTCCGTCGGGGCATCGATCGCGCCGCGCTGATCGCCAGGGAGGGCAACAACAACCTGCTGGTGCTGAAGATCGCCGACGGAGAGATGGCTATAGAGGCCCATTCCCAGATAGGGGATGTGTATGAGAAGCTTGAGATCCAACAGGAGGGCGCGAACCTGAACATCGCCTTCAACGTCAAATATCTGACGGACGTGGTGCGATTCATAGACGCCGATCAGATCGAGATCAACCTGAACAACGCCATCAGTCCCTGTGTCATCACGCCACTGGGCGACCAGGACTATTTGCACCTGGTGTTGCCGGTGCGCACCGGAGCGACGAACTGATACCATGAACCATTCTGAAGCGGATACCATCGCCGCCATCGCCACGGCGGGCGGCGCCGGCGGCATCGCCATTGTGCGCGTCAGCGGCGGCGAAGCCGAGTCTATATTGAAGCAAATGTTTATTCCCGCTGCAAGGCGGGAATATTTTGAGTCCCATCGGCTGATGTACGGCAGGGCGGTGGACGAAGGCGGCGACACGCTGGACGAGGTGATGGCGGTGCTGATGCGCGCCCCTTCCACCTATACCCGCGAGGATGTGGCGGAGATCCACTGCCATGGCGGCAGCGCCAGCGCAAACGCGGTGCTGGGTCGCGTTCTGGCGCTGGGCGCACGAATGGCGTCGCCGGGGGAATTTACCCGCCGGGCGTTTATGAACGGACGAATCGATCTGGCCAGGGCCGAGGCGGTGATGCAGTTGATCGGCGCGAACAGCCAGGCGGCTGCGAGGGCCTCCCTCAGACAGCTGGAGGGCGGCGTATCGGGCTTTGTGCGCCAGGTTTCGGGCCGTCTGAAGGACGTGCTTGCCCTGCTGGAGGCTTCCACGGATTTTCCGGAGGAGGTCGAGGAGGAGGCCACCGCAAGGGAGGTCGCGGAAGAACTGGGGAGGATCGCCGGGGAAATACGCGGGCGCAGCGACCGCCGCAGCGCCCGGTTGCTGCGGGAGGGCGCTTCCATCGTGCTGGCGGGGCGGCCCAACGTGGGCAAATCCTCGCTGATGAACGCGCTGTTGAACCAGGAGCGGGCGATCGTCACCAGCATTCCCGGCACGACCCGGGATGTGCTGACGGAGCGCATCAGCCTCGGAGGCGTGATGGCCGAGATATCCGACACTGCCGGTCAGCGGGATACCCAGGATCCCATTGAGCGCATCGGCGTGGACAGGGCGAAACGGGCGGCTATGGGCGCGGACGTGGTGCTGATCGTGCTGGATGCCGCCCAGGCGCTGGATCCGTCGGACGTCGAGCTGGTGAAGTCCGCCGACGAACGGGCCATCATTTGCCTGAACAAGAGCGATCTTCCGGCTGTGCTGACAGCACAACAGCTGGAAGCATTGACTAACTCCATGATTATGGGTATTTCCGCCCAAACCGGCACGGGGCTTGACGGGCTGATCGATGAATTGAAGCGAAGGATCGCTGTGGGCGAGGAAAACAACGGGCAGCTTACGACCCAGAGGCACATCGAGCTGGCGCAAAGCGCGGCGGACAGCCTGGACAACGCCATTGGCGCTATAGAGACGGGGATGCCTCTGGACACCGCCGCCATCGATATAAGGGAGGCGCTGTCGGCTTTGTCGGAGATCACCGGTGAAAATGTGACCGAAGCGGTCATCGACCGGGTATTTGAGCAGTTCTGTGTGGGAAAATAAAATAACAGGGACATGTCTGGGATGAGGACATGTCCCTGTATATTAATCCCGGCGTGTGAGGTTTCCAAACAATCCAAAGGCGCACAGCGCGGCGATCAGCAGCGCGGCGCAGGTCATGGAAATGGGTTCTGAAATCGGTGTTTTCAACAGGAATTGAAAGGTGACGAGGCCGAGCAGGGCTGCGCCGCCTACGACCAACAGCAGTCGGTTCATCGGCCTGGATTCCAGGGGTGAGCGGCGAAAGGGCGTGCGACAGGCTTCATAGAGCAACAGCCCCGCGAAGAGTGACGCCGGGATGAAGCGTCCGGGCCACAGCAGGGTCAGCGCCGGCAGGGCCAATGCCGGGTATAGTCCCGCGTGAAGCATCGACAGCGGCGCGCGCCTGAGCACCTCGGCGTTGGGCACGGGTTGAAACCTGCCGCCCAGTGAAAGGCTGATGAAAAGACCGATCAGCGCTGACAGGCCGCAGGTGCTCAGCAGCCAAACGGGCTCTGCGGCGGAAATATCAAAGGCGCCCTGTTGGGGCTGTATGCCCAGAATCAATCCCAACAACACCAGGACAGCGGTGATGCACCGACAGGCCAGGGCGCTTTTTTTATCCCCCACTGCGTATAAATATTCATAGAACACACGTTCTATATTTAGAAACAATCCACAGGGTATCAAAGGCAGCAGGGGGCGCGCACCCTGTATCAGGTAGAGTATCAATGCGGAAAGCGCCGCGCCGGGGAGCTGGCAGACCAACGATACCAGCGCGCTTCCCTGGACATATTTCATGGAAGGCTGGGTGGCAAAGGCGGCCTGCAGACCGTCTGAGGTGGCAAGGGCGCACAGCTTGGTGGCATACCAGGCTACAAACAGACCGAGCGCTGCCGCGCCACAACCCAGCAGGCACGCGGCAAGGAAGGCCAGGGGGAGAAACAGGTCGGATAGACGCAAGAGTCTGAAGGCTGGATGATTTCTGATATTCATATCGGTTTTCCTTTTTGTTTAGTATTATTGTATATGTAGGGTGTTTCATATCTATACCATTTCGCAGGAAATGCTGAACATGCCCGTTGAGCTATCCCTTTTGGCGACGTAGATCGAAGCATCCACATGGGGCTCTATTCCGGCAATTTGCAGGTTCAGTTCACAGGTGCGCATGGCCAGCTCGGGAAAGTTGTTTTCCTTGCTCAGATGGCCGAGTATGATCTGGCTTGCGCCGTTGCGCACGAGTTCCACGGCCACGTGTCCCGCGTCGTCGTTGGAGAGGTGGCCCTTGCGGGAGGTGATGCGCTTCTTCAGTTCATAGGGATAGGGACCGGCCCGGAGCATGTCCGGGTCGTAGTTGGACTCAAGTATGACGGCGTCAGAACCCGCGACGTATTTTAGCCAGCTCTCTTTGATACAGCCCAGGTCTGTGGCAATGGCCAGCTTTGCGCCGTTCAGCTCAAAGGTGTACCCCACCGACTGATTGGCGTCATGAGGCGTGGAAAAGGGCGTGATATCGATGGAGCCGATAAAGAAATCCTGTTCCGGCTCGAAAATTATGCGGTTTTTATCGCTGATGGCGCCAATTTTGTTGTACATGCCCTGCCAGGTGCCTTCCGTGGCATAGATGGGAAGGTCGTATTTCCTGGAGAGTATACCGATGCCCTTGATATGGTCGGCATGTTCATGGGTGACGAGTATGGCGCTCAGGCACTTGGGATCGATACCCATGCGCATCAATTCTCCGGTTATCCGGTTTCCGGACATGCCGGCGTCCACCAATATGTGGGCGTCATCGCAGCCCACGTAGGTTGCGTTGCCGCTCGACCCGCTGAACAGCGGAGAATAGCGCAGTTCCATGCGTGTATTTCCTCTCTATTGGATGACTTTTACCCCTGTAAGGTCAAAGCGCGGAATGTATTTTTCGTCTGAGGAGGAAAGCTCCTGCACAAAGCCATCCTCCAGCCCCAGGTCCATCAGGTGGTCGACGACCATGTCGTATTCCTCCTGCGTCAGCCTGCGATTCAGTTCATCCAGGCCGCGCAGGTCGCCAAAGGGCAGGTACTGGGCCATCAGGCTGATCCAGGCGCCGGGCAATTCTTCAGCGATCCAGTCAAGTATCGCCATCGATTCCCGTGCGCAGCCGGGCAATATCAGGTGGCGCACGATGGTGCCCCGGCGGATGAAGCCGTCTTTATCCAGTTCCACAGGGCCTGTTTGACGCAGCATTTCCTTCAGGGCGGGTTCGGCATAGTCGAAGTAATTCCTGGCGGCGGAATACCTTTGGGCTGAGCTGGAATCGATATATTTGAGATCCGGCAAATAGACCTGTATTCTCCCTTCAAAGCGCTTTATGCTCTCCACTTTTTCATATCCGCCGGAGTTCCAGACCACGGGGACGGGCAATCCGCCTTCCAGGGATTGAAATATGGCTTCGGAGAAGTGGGTGGGGTTGACGAGATTGATGTTGTGGACACCCTGATCAATCAGTTCAAAGTAAATCTGCCTGAGTCGCCGCACGCTTACGATTTCGCCAAAGCCATCGTGGGAGATGGGATAGTTCTGGCAGAACCGACAGCGCAACGCGCAGCCGCTGAAGAAAACGGCGCCGGAGCCGTTTGTTCCACTGATGACGGGTTCTTCGTCGTAATGAGGCGCAGCTCTGGCGATCACAGGGTCCGCGCCCATACGGCAGAATCCATTGCCGGTTTCTCCGCGAATCGCATGGCAATTTCTCGGACAGGCGGAGCAAATATAGGGCATCATGGCGAACCTCCCACGTCATTCAATGCGGTTTATCCATTATAATCCATCAATGTTATCGATATTCAGAATGTTTCACGTGAAACATGGTAAATTCTGAAATGATATCGGATGGCGTCGGAATATGTATGTTTCACGTGAAACATTATGTCTTCCTGAGTGTGATCAGCCATACCTCAGGCTCTGTGCCCAGACGCAGGTTGATCCCTTCGCAGCCTACACCTTGACTGGTAAGTATAGGGATGCCGCTCTGAGTATTCCATCCTCTGAGAAAGCGCTTTTTGGCACTGGACAGGGAGAGAATGCTCTTTCCGAAAAGACGGATCTGACCGCCGTGGGTATGCCCGCAGACGGCCATATCTGCCCAGGGACCGCTGTCCGCAGCTTCACTGGTCAGCAATACAGGAAAAATATCCGGTCCCTCGGCAAAGACCAGTACACAGTCATTGCGGGAAAAGGCGTTGCCTGCGTCGTTCAGGCTTGAAACCTTTCCGCAGATGCCAGCCAGCCACAGGGTATCTCCGTTCGAGTGAATGTCAATCTTTTCGTTGATCAAGGGCCTTATGCCGTTTTCTTCCATCTCTCTGCGGAGGCTTTGCCACTGAACGTCTTCGGTGTTGGCAATGCCGTACTTTCCAAGAGGCGCCTGGAAAGCGCTTATATAATAGAAGAAATCCGAACGGGATTTCAGTATTTGGGTTGAATTATCACTGCTGCTTTCAGAACGGTTCAGCTGGCTCAGCAGCGAGGCGGCGTTGTAATCCCCGCCGAGTACCAATAGATCCGGATGCAGAGATTGCAGCTGATTGAACAGCGCCCCTGCACGGGCCGGGGTATTTATGCCGAGGATATCGATATCCGAAGCGTAGAGAATCGTCTTGCCGTCAAAGCCATTGGGAAGGTCAGGCAGGACGACCTCCGCGCGTCGTATGCGCAGCAGACTTGCGTTGATCAAACCGACGCAAGCCGTGATGATGACAATCAGCATCAGCGCGGCAAATAGGCCAAGGGCAATTTTGCCGCCCTTTCCAGGCTTTTTGTTTCTTTTTATTTTGGTTGACATGATAAAAACTCCAATTTATATTCAAATTTGTCAGAGATTGGATAACTACTGCTGCAATGTGGTTTTGGTTTGAAATTTGCAGCAGAATTATACGCTTTTTGCCCGGTTTTGTTACAGCAGCGTCGTTGCAACGGGTATCAACTTCAATTATAATTAGTTTCGGTATGGTATACAAGGGATACTGGCCGAAATACGTTTGATTGGCATCTGACGAAAGAAGGCCTCCTCTGTTTTGCGTATGCCTGCGTCAAAAAAAATTATGGGAGAAGACCATGGAGAGGAACCTAAAGGGGCGCCTTCCATGGGCAATCGCTCTGTTGATCGTGGTATTTGTCTGCGTCATCGCGCTGGTGGGCGGACGGATCCTCAGCAATATCACCCATCGCAGCTCCTATGACTACAAGGCTGTTAAGCTGTCCAACAATCTCGGGCTGGATGTGGTAAACGATGGATTTGTGTACTACGATGGAAGCTATATCTATGCCGTGACGACGGAGGGAAAGATCAAATGGTCCTACCTCATCGGCAAAAACGCCGATTTTCGGGCCAGCGCAAACGGCGTAGCCGCATGGTCGGAGTCCTCGTTCACGGTGATTGACGGTCAGAACGGCACACCCTCCTACAGCGGCGCCATGGAATCGGAGGTACTTTCCGCCTGTGTTGGCAGCCGCTATATCGCCGTCCTGCTGGGTCCGGAATACAACAGCACGATTGTCCTCATGGAGCCGGGAGGTCGGCGTGTGAACAATATCACGCTCACCAACCAGACTGTGATCGAATACGGCTTTTTCTCAAACGGATCGCTTCTGTGGGTGATGAGCCTGGATACCAGCGGCACCGTGCCCAGCTGTACCGTCAATACATACAGGCCGGGCAAGGAGATGGTGGGTTCGATCCACGACAACGAACAGCTGATGTATGGCGTGGTTTTTCAATCCTCCTATTTTTGCTGCGTGGGCGATACCTTCCTGAAGATATACGATTACACGGGCAAGGAGGACAAGACGCGCCGCAAAAAGGTGTATGGCTGGTACATGGCCGCGCTCGAGGAGGAGGTTCAGGACGATCCGCTGATGGCCTTCGTGCCCAATGCCCAGTATGATTCCCAGTCGGGCATGCAGGATGTTCGCATGATTCGCTCCAACCTGGATCAGCAGGTGCGCATGCCCTACGGCTGCCAGATGCTGATTGCCCGAAATGACCGCGTCTATGGCTTTTCAACGGAAGGCTACGTATCGATCGCAAACAGGGGCAGCCAGAAGGTGAATGCCTACGCCCTGCCGATGCAGTTTGACAAGGTATATGGCGTGACCTCGAACAACATGGCGATCCTGGGCAGCGGCAACATCATCTACATACTGAATCTGTCGTGACAAGAGCGTATGGAGAGGTAAAAAATGGGTATTATAGACGGTGAAGACATTATTCCTTCAAAGGAGGATAAACGATGAATCTCAATCTATTGGATATCACGATCATCGTGATCCTCGCGTTCTACCTGATATCGGGTATGTACCGGGGCTTTATTACGTCTCTTTTGACGACCATAGGTTTTGTGGGCGCATGGTTCGGCGCTCAGCACTTCTACCCTCGGGTGGCGCAGCTGGCGCTGTCCAATCAGACGCTGATGGCGGTGCTGAACCAATACCTGGAGCCGGAAAACTTCTTCGAATCGCATACCCAGGCGGTCAGCACGGTTTCAGAGGTCATTGCGGGCGGTGAATCGGCGATACAGAGTGCCGTTTCATCCGTTTCCAACAAGCTCGCGGTGATTTCAAAGGCATTTGAGGCGAATATCCGAGCGCAGATGTTCCAGCGCCTGGGCATCAATACCTTGGCGGATTACCTTGACCAGACCATCTGGCAGGCGGTGTTCAATGTCCTCGCCTTCTTGCTGTGCTTCATTGCGCTGTATGTTTTGGTGTGTCTCGTGGTCAATTTGCTGGATCACGTCATATCCTTTCCTATGGTAAGGGGCTTTGACTGGCTGCTGGGCGGTTTGTTCGGCCTCGCCCGAGGGCTTGTGGTGGTTGTGCTGGTTCTGTGTCTGGTGCCGGCGATCGTACAGATCGTTTCTCCCGAATTTGCAGACAGCCTTAGAACCGGGTCGGCGTTGTACAGCTATGTGATGCAAATGGATTTCCTGAACGTCAATAAGCTGGTGACGAGTCTGGTTGGTGGCTGATCAAATCAGACAGAATCGTGACAAAACCCCATCTGAACCTGTTAAAACACGGTCAGGTGGGAGTTTTGTGTCGAGGGGTAAGCCCAAAAAAAAAGGGGGATTGATTCTATGACTGCAAGAGCTGTAAACAGGAGGCAGTTCGAGGAACGGGACAGGAATGCCAATGTGCCGGGTAAAATTCTTGCGGCCGTGGCCCTGTTCGGCGTGGCAATACTGCTGTTGTATATATGTTTTGCCTCGCCCCAGGCTGGAACCGGAATGGGTGAAATCAAAAATATACTGTGCGCGTTGGGCGGCGACGTAGCCTTCGTGCTGCCACTGATCCTGGTATGGATCGGCGTGCTGTGCATCGGCTCGGCCCGGGGCAAGCGCCCTTCCCCGCTGGTCATCACCTGTGATGCCCTGTTGTTCGTGTGTATTTTTACGGCAGTGCATCTGTTTTCCGCTGAGCGCATCTGCCGGGAACGCATGACCATACAGACCTTTGCAAATTTTGTTTCAAAGTCCTATAGCTATGGCAAGGGCGGCGGCGCGATCGGCGCGCTTCTGGGCTGGCCGCTGTATCATAATCTGGGCGTGGCAGGAGGCTTCATCGCAGTCCTTCTGCTGGCGGTGCTGCTGATGACGGCTACGGGCCGTATGGGCCGCGCGGTGCGTTATGTGGGTAGCCTGAGCGAAGCCCGCAGGACCGATCAGAATGAATCGCAAAGGCTTGAAAGAATTCAGACGAAGCCCACAGTCAGACCAGCCCGTCGGCCAGCCCGGGACCCCTATGCGGAGGATGTGGTGAGCGGCGCGGGTACCCCCATGGACAGGCCCGCAAAGCGTCCTGCGCGCAGTCGCGCAGCCGTCGCTTCTCCGATGGAGGCTTCGGAACCCCGTCCCGCCAGGGCGGCCAACCAGCCTGTCCGTCGGAGTCGTCCCGCTCCGGAGGCCTTGGAGCAGACCAGGACGCCGTCCCGACAGCGTCCGAAGGTCGAGGCGCCTGCGCAGGCCGTGACACAAAACCCGCCTCGCAAGCGCAAGAAGCTCTACAATGAGGATATCCAGAAGGCAGAACAGAAAAAACAGGCCGTCAAGGACGAGTTGTTCGACTGCTTTGACGATTTCGATCGCCTCGAGGCCCAGAGCGCTGCCTTTGAGAAGCAGGGTAAAGCGACCAAGGCTCGCAAAAACAGCTTTGCGCCGGATCGTCCCTCCATGATGAATGAAAAGGGAGAGATCATCGAGGACATCATCGACATCCCGGAGGAGAAGCCGGCGGAAGTGCCGGTGGTGAAGGCCGACAGGAAGAACAACGTCTCCATCGACGATTTGAAGATCCAGCCGGAGGCCTACGAGCTTCCGGATGATGACGAGCCTCCCTTCGACATGCCCGCCAAGGTGGATAAGAAGGCGGAAAAAGTGGAAAAGGTGGAGGCCGGTATTGCCGAGAAGAAGGCCTTCCCGAAGCTGAAGCGGGTGAAGGAGGCCGAGCCCTGCGAGGATGATACGCCGGTATACAACTATCCCCCCATTGACCTGTTGGCTCAGGGCGAGGTGGAGGATACCTCGGCCCACGGACAGCGGGATATGCAGAAGGCCAAGCTATTGGAGGATACGCTGCAGAGCTTCGGCATTTCCGCCAAGCTGACGGGCATTGCCCACGGCCCTGCGGTCACCCGGTTTGAGCTGCAGCCCGCCCCGGGCGTGAAGGTGAGCCGCATCACGTCGCTGTCCGACGATATCGCGCTGAACCTGGCGGCCATGTCGGTGCGCATCGAGGCCCCCATTCCCGGAAAGGCCGCCGTGGGTGTGGAGATCCCCAACGACAAGGTGGAGATGGTGCGCCTGCGGGACGTGCTGGAATCCGGCGAGGCGAGAAAGCATCCCAGCCGGATCGCCGTTGGCCTGGGCAAGGACAACTCGGGCCGTTACATCGTGGCGGACATCGCCAAGATGCCCCATGTGCTGATCGCCGGCCAGACCGGCTCCGGTAAGTCGGTGTGCATCAATTCCATCATCGCGTCGATACTGTTCCGCGCCTCTCCCGAGGAGGTCAAGCTGATACTGATCGACCCGAAGGTGGTCGAGCTGTCGGTTTACAACAACATTCCCCATCTGGTCTGCCCGGTGGTCACCGATCCGAAGAAGGCGGCCAGCGCCCTGGATTGGGCCGTTGCGGAGATGACGAAGCGCTATAAGCTGTTCGCCGAGCGGGGCGTGAGGGACATCAAGGGCTACAACAAGTCCCTCAAGGAGGGCGAAAAGCTGATGCCCCAGATGGTCATCATCATCGACGAGCTGGCCGACCTGATGATGGTTTCCCCCGGCGAGGTCGAGGACAGCATCTGCCGCCTGGCCCAGCTGGCCCGCGCCTGCGGCATGCACCTGGTCATCGCCACCCAGAGGCCCTCGGTGAACGTCATCACCGGCATCATCAAGGCGAACATCCCCACCCGCATTGCCTTCTCCGTGGCCTCCCAGGTGGACAGCCGCACGATGATCGACCACGGCGGCGCGGAGAAGCTGCTGGGCAACGGCGATATGCTGTTCGTGCCCAACGGCATGAAGTCCATGCGCGTGCAGGGTGCCTGGGTATCCGACGACGAGGTCCACAATATCGTGGAATACATCAAGCAGTCCGGCGAGGCCGAATACGACCCGGATATGCTGGAGCACATGGAAAACGCCACCCGCAGCGACGCGGAGAAGGAGGATTTTGAGGCCGAGTACGACAACAAGCTCCCCGAGGCCGTGGATATCGCCATCGACCTGGGCCAGGTGTCCATTTCGATGCTGCAGCGCAAGATGCGCATCGGCTATGCCCGCGCCGGTCGCATCATCGACGAGATGTCCCGCCGGGGCATCGTCTCCGAGGCCGACGGCTCCAAGCCCCGCGAGGTGCTGATCACAAGGGAGCAGGCCCACGAGATGTTCGAGGATTGCGCATAGGCCGGTGGGGTTGACCGCCAATTGCTGCCATGCTGTATTGCGACGATATCCCGCGCTATTGATTCAAGCGCGGGATATCTTTGTATTAGTATGGATTTTCTGAAACGGTGTGATATAATGAAAGGGAACGGAAGGTGACAGATATGGCGCTCGAAAATAAGCTGGGTCTTGATGGCATCGAACTGATGCGTACAGAGGAACAGATCAGCAAGCGAAGGGCAAAGCAATTGTATGACGGTCTGCTGGATCAGATCGAGGTGGGCACTTATGCCGGGCTCCAGGCCATACACAGGCATCTGTTTGAGGAAATCTATTCCTTTGCCGGACAGACACGAAAGCTGAATATGTCCAAGGGTGGATTTCGCTTCGCATCTGCGCTGTATCTGGATGAGGCACTCGAAAAGATAAGCGCCATGCCCATGGATACCTTTGAACAGATCGTCGCCAAGTATGTGGAGATGAACATTGCCCATCCATTTCTGGAAGGTAACGGGCGTAGCGCACGCATCTGGCTGGATGCCATGCTGAAATCGGCGTTGGGCAGGGTGGTGGACTGGCAGCGGATTGAGCGGGAGGACTACCTGCTGGCCATGGAGCGCAGCCCGGTGCGGGATACAGAGATAAAACAACTGTTTGAAAATGCCCTGACCGACCGCATAGACGACCACGAGCTGTTTATGCACTCCATCGACGCCAGCTATGGGTATGAGGGGTATGCGGCGTTCAGAACAGAAAATATATAGCAGTTATATATAATATATAAATAAGGGTCATTATGAAAAATAACAGGCAGGCGAGGCAAGAAAAGACTTTTTCTTGTCCCACCCGCCTGTTATATTATCAGCGTCAGTCCAGCTTCAATATCATTCCCAGAATATGCTTCGCGGCCAGCTCCATCTGATCCCGGGTCAGCGCGCCCTTTTCCAGGGCCTTCAGCAGCCTTTCGGGGAAACCGCAGCCCATCTTGACGTCGTTGCCGGCGGCGCACTCCTTGTAGTGCTCGCCTGCGGTCCACCAGTCGGTGGTGACCATGCCCTCATAGCCCCACTCCTGGCGGAGGATGCCGGTCAGCATGTCGGCATTTTCGCTGGCGCGGTGGCCGTTGATGATGTTGTAGCTGGTCATGATGCTCCAGACATCGTAGTCCTTCACGATGATCTCGAAGGCCTTCAGGTAGATCTCGCGAATGGCGCGCTCGGAGGCCCGGGAGTCGCACTGCTTGCGGTTGCTCTCCTTGTTGTTCAGGGCGAGGTGCTTGGCTGTGGCGGCGACGCCGTTGCTCTGCACGCCCCGCACCATTGCGCCGGCCAGGTGACCGGTGAGCAGCGGATCCTCGGAATAGTACTCAAAGTTTCGGCCGCACAGCGGATTTCGGTGGATGTTGATGGCCGGGGCCAGCCATGCGCCGATGCTGTTTTCCTTGACCTCCTCGCCCACGGCGCGGCCCACGGCCTCGGTGACCGCCGGGTCCCAGGTACAGGCCAGCAGGCAGGCGCAAGGGAAGGCCGTGGTGGCGACGCCCACCTCAGGCTGGATGCGCAGGCCGGCGGGGCCGTCGGCACTCATGGCGTTGGGCACGCCGAACAGGGGCAGGTTGCCATAGCCGAAGGTGTTGGCGATGCCCACGTTGGGCTGGCCGCCCAGCAGACAGGCCAGGTCCTCGTCGGAGAGCTGGGCGATAAACGCTTCCAGCGTGATCTTCCCCTCGGCCACCTCCGAGAGCTGGCGGTTGGGATTTTTCTCGGTCAGTTGGATGGAAGGCATGGGGCGCACCGCAGGCGCCCTGCATTCGCTCTCGGAATCCGGCATGTGCCCAAGGGCGTTGGCGTCCGTATCATTGGGCGTGCCCAGGGGCAGGGCTTCATAGCTGCCGTCAGAGAGCATGCGCCTCTTCAGCTGGGTGGGCGTCATGCGGGCCGTGAGCTGCGCCGCGATCCTGTCGGTATCCAGGGTATAGGCAAAGCCGGCCTGCGCCGCAGTGCGAACATCCGTTCCCATGAAGAAGCGGTATTCCCCCGCCTCCAGCACCCACGCCGACTTCTGAACCTTGCCCAGGTCGTCATATGAGGCCATTTGGTCGATGGGAAAGCGGATCTCCACGACCTGTGTCTCGCCGGGGAGCAGCTTGCGGGTCTTTTGCCAGCCGGCCAGCTGTCGGGCGGGCTTGCCCAGCCTGCCCTGGGGCGCGGAGAAGTAGACCTGGACGACCTCCTTGCCGGCCAGCCTGCCGACATTGGTCACCGTGGCGCGCACCGCGATTTCGTCGCCGTCGACGCACACCTCGGGCTCGGAGATGCTGAAGCGTGTGTAGGAAAGGCCGAAGCCGAAGGGATAGTTCACCCTGTCGGCGGCGCCGGGGATGGTCTCGAAGTAGCGGTAGCCCACGTAAATGTCATCCTCGTAGTCCACATAGTCGTCGGACTCGTAGAAGCCGGGCGAGGAGGGATAGTCCTCCAGCGTGGCGGCGAAGGTGTCCGCCAGCTTGCCGGAGGGATTGTCCAGCCCAAGCAACAGCTCGGCCTCGGCGATGCCACCCTCCAGTCCCGCCTGCCAGCCCATCAGCGCGGCCTGAATGCGGGGATTGTCCTTGAAGAAGGTGGTGTCGAACACGCTGCCCACGTTCAGCACGACGATCACCGTGGGGAAGGCCGCCGTGACCTTTTCGACCATCGCGGCCTCGGCGTCGGTCAGCACGTAGTCGCCCTTGGGGAACATGGCCTGGGTCAGCTCGTAGCGGGGGTCCTCGGTCCACATGCCCTTGTGACGTTCGATTTTGTCGAAGGCGCTCTTGCGGTCCCAGCCCTCGCTGGAAAAGCGGCTGATGGAGATGATGGCCGTATCCGTGAAGGCTGCGGCCTTCTGTACCAGCGCGTCGGGCAGCTCCGGCTCCTCCACCGCGCCGGGGTCCCGGCCCGCGGCATAGCTGGCCGCCACATGGGCGCGATAGAAGGCGTCCGTCCCTTCGAACACCGTCACGCGGTCGGGATAGGCGTGCATGCCGTCGGAGAGGTTGCGCACATAGGGCACGGTCACGTCGCCGCTGCCGCCGCCGCCCTTGACATAGTCAAAGGTGCCCTTGCCGAACAGCGCCACCTTCGCGCCCTGCGCCAGGGGCAGCGCGCCGTTCTCGTTTTTCAGGAGTACCATGCCCTCGCGGGCGGCATCCCTGCTCAGGCGGATGTGGGCCGGGCTGGCCGTGACCCGCGTGCCGTCCGCCCCCAGAGGCAGATTCGGATGGTATTTGATGCGAGACCACTTGTTCATGAAGATTCTTTCCTTTCCCGATTACATATCCTTGATGCAATCTTTGTTTCTTATCAGGTAGTCCGCGCCGCTGACCACGGTCAGGGCGAGGGCGATGTACATCAGCACATTGGCCACGGTCACGCCGACGGGACCCAGCAGCGCGTCGCCCTCCACGGGCACCAGCAGCATCAGCGCAATAGTGGCGATCATCTGGAACACGGTCTTCAGCTTGCCCAGGGGGCCGGCGGCGATCACCCGACCGTTTTCCACCGCCACCAGCCGAAAGCCGCTGACCAGGAATTCCCGGGCCAGCATCAGTATGCACACCCAGTCGGGCATGCGCCCCTGGGCGGTGAGCACCACCATGGCGCTCATCACCAGCAGCTTGTCGGCGATGGGGTCCATGAACTTGCCGAAGTCGGTGATCAGGTTGCGGGACCGGGCGATGTGGCCGTCCAGCGTGTCGGTGACGCAGGCGAGCGCGTAGATGCCCACGGCAACGCACTGGGCCCAGAAGGCGCTCATGCGCGCGAATACCACGAATAAAGGTATCATGCACACCCGCAGAAGGGTCAGCTTGTTGGGTAGATTCACGTCAATCGCCTCACTCGATAATCGTTCCTTCCAGGTCATAGGCGTCTGCGCCGGTGATCCTCACCTGCACGTATTCGCCGGGAATCAGCTCCCTGTCGGCCTCCAGCCAGATGCAGCCGTCGCTCTCCGGGGCCTCCAGCAGGCTCCTGCCGTAGAAGCGGCCCTGCTCCTCGTCGAACCCGTCCACCAGCACCTCGCATTCGGCGCCGACGCGGGCCTCGTTGACCTCCATCGAGATGCCCTGTTGCAGCATCATCAGCTGGTCCAGGCGCTCGTTTTTAATCGCGTCGTCCACCTGGTTCGGCATCTTCGCGGCGGCAGTGCCCTCCTCGGCGGAGTAGGTGAACGCGCCGAGGCGTTCGAAGCGGGCCTCCTTCACGAAATCCAGCAGGGTCTGGAACTGCGCGTCCGTCTCCCCGGGGAAGCCGACGATCATCGTCGTGCGCAATATGATGCCACGCTTGCGGCATTCGGCGATGCGGCTCCTGATCCAGTCGGCGCTGCCCCGCCGGTTCATGCGCTTCAGCAGGTCGTCGTCGATGTGCTGAAGGGGCAGGTCCAGGTAGGGGGCCACCTTGGGCAGGCGCTGGATGGCGTCCAGCAGCCAGTCATCGGTGCTGTCGGGATAGCAGTACAGCACCCGCACCCAGTGGAGCTTTTCGATGGCGCTGACCCTTTCCAAAAGCTCCGGCAGCAGATAGTGGCCGTCGCCGAGGTCGCATCCGTAGCGGCTGGTGTCCTGGGCGATCAGCGTGATCTCGGTCACGCCGCCCTCGGCAAGTTCCTCGCACTCCGCCACGATGTCGTCGAAGGGCCGGGAGCTGTAGCCGCCGCGGATCAGGGGTATCGCGCAGTAGGTGCAGCGATTGTCGCAGCCGTCGGAGATCTTCACATAGGCGCTGTAGCCCGGCGTGGTCAGCACACGGGGCGTGTGGAGGAAGCGTACGCCGCTGGCCGTATAGCAGGGATGCAGGTTTTGCTCCGCCGCCTCCAGCATCTCGAACAGGCGGGCGTATTCCGCCACGCCCATCAGTCCGTCGATCTCGGGGATCTCAGACATCAGCGCATCGGGATAGCGCTGGGCCAGACAGCCCGTGACGAACAGCTTCTTGTTGCCGAGCTTCTTGTACTGGGCCATCTCGAGGATCGCGTCGATGGATTCCTCCTTGGCGCTCTCGATGAAGCCGCAGGTGTTCACGAACAGCACGTCCGCCTCGGCGGGGTCGCCGACGATTTCAAAGCCCCTGGCCGCCAGCATGCCCAGCAGGTTTTCACTGTCCACGCGGTTCTTGGCGCAGCCCAGGGAGATCATTCCAACTTTTTTCATAGCTTTTGTCCGTTTCTCAGTCGTTATTGTATCATTCGCAGCACGGCAGCGGGTACAAAGGCCCCGATATCCTTGCCGAATGCCATCAGCTCCCGCACCATGCTGGAGGAAAGAGCGCTTTCGTCGCCCCGAAGGTAGATGGTTTCCAGCCCGGGGTTTAGCAGCCTGTTCACCTGGGCGTTGCCCTCCTCGTAGCTGTAGTCGGCGGCGTTCCGCAGCCCTCGGACATACCAGCGGATGCCATGCTCTGCGCAGTAGTCCGCCACCAGGCCGGTGTGGATGACCGACCGCGCGTTCAGGCCGTCGGTGTCAATGGCCTGCTGTATGGCCCGGCGCATGGCTTCCGCGTCGAAAGCGCGGCGCTTGTTGACGTTTACGCCGATCAGCACCACCACCTCGTCGAACAGGGCCGCCGCCTTGCGGACGATGTCGTGGTGGCCGTTGGTGTAGGGATCAAAGGACCCCGCAAACAGGGCAATTCGCTTGGTCATGGGCGTTACCTCTGTCAGAGTGTGTATTCCACAGCTTCGCTTCCCCGGTATTCCCAGGCGGATTTGAAGCCGCAGGCGCGGGCCAGCTGTGCCGCTTCAGCGAAGGCGCAATCCAGGTAATCGCTGTTGTGACAATCGCTGGTGAATATGATCCGCCCGCCGCATTCCGCGATTCGCCGGAGCATCACAGGGCCGGGGTAGGGCTGTGTGCGATAGCCCCGGGCGATGGCGCCGGTGTTGACCTCGACCAGTCGCCCGCTGTGGGCAGCCAGCTCGGCACATTCCATCGCGGGGCCAAGATATCCGGGATCGGCGTCGTCGAAGAGGTCCCGGGCCTCGTTGAACTTCATCACCAGCTCGATGTGGCCCAGTATGTCAGCGCTCGTGCCCTCGATGGAGGCGCAGACGGTGCGAAAGTAATCCCGGCAGAGGGCGTAGGGATCGCCGCCGTAAAGCTCGCGGATAGCGGTTTCCTGCTTTTCCCGGGTCCAGTCCACGCTCCACAGCTGGCCGTCTTTTTGCACGTAGTGCACGGATTCGATGGTGTAGTCCAGGCCGTCCGGGGTCGCCGGGGAGAGCAAGTCGTGCTCCAAGCCGAGCAGGATATGGATCCGCCCCGCGTACTTTTCCCGCAGCCGCAGGACCTCCGCGCGGTAATCGTCCATCTGCTCCGTCGGCATGGCGGCGGCGTCATAGTCCGCCGGGCCGTGCTCGGAAAAGCCCAGAGTATGGAAGCCCAGGCCGAGCGCGGCCTGTACCATCTCTTCGGCGGTATTTTTGCCGTCGGAGAACGTGGTGTGGTTGTGGACACTGGATAATGTGCGGTAGTTCATGGGTTCATTATAAGCGCTGGCGGCGCGGGAGTCAACAAAAAAAGCTGCCCGCCGGGCAGCTTTAACGAATGTATTTACTTCGCTTCGGGGTTAATGACCACGATCGGCGCGTCGGGGGCGTTCTTTGCGATGGAGGCGATGCCCTTTTTGGCGCTGGCCTTGGCCTTGTAGCCCTCGGATTTGCCAATGATCTCGCCGTTGGCGGCCTTCAGTCTGAAGCGGAATTCGCCGGCCTTATCCTTGTAAAGCTCGTATTTCGGATGCTTCAGGGATTCATCGCGGCTTTGATCCTCAATGTTCGCGCCGGCATTTTTCTTCACCGAGGCGATGCCGTTTTCACAAGCGCTCATCGTCGTATAGGTTTCAGAAGCGGTGAGGATGACTTCGCCATTGGAGGCTTTCAGGTTGAAGGTGAATTCGCCGTTTTTTGCGGTGATGACAACAAACTTTCCGGCCATTGTGGTATCCCCTTTCAATAATTATATATTGATTAATTATGATTATAGTATACTATTATCAATGGGGTTTGTCAATTTGATTTGGTCGTTTTTTTGGATGAAAATGCAGAAAAAAGGAGGTATTTCAGCATCGTCGAAGTCCCTTGGGCAGATGGTTTTTCAGCATACCGTCCGAGACCTTGCCCCAGCCCAGGGGCATGTCCTGATACAGCGCCAGGGTCCAGCCCTTTTCACCGTGACAGGGCACGGGTTCGCCCCGCAACCAGGCGCGGGCGGCAGCCTGGTCCAGTTCAAAGCGCCTTTGGGCGCAGTCAGGGTCGACGGCCATGGCCAGGGCATGGGCGGGTTCGATGTGATTGCGGCCGAGGCGGGCCAGGCACAGGCCGGGGCTGATCACCCGCAGGCCGTCCGGCTCCGGGCATGCAGGGGACCGGGCATAGAGCCGGTCGCCCTGCCTGAACACCTGCATGCCTTCGAGGATATCCAGGCGACACACCTCGCGGTTCAGGGCATCCAGGGAGTCGGCAACGGCGCGGTCGGGCCGTCCGGACAGGGCTTCGGCAAAGGAGCCCTCTCCGCGGCGGCGCAGCCTCGCCACGAAATGGCCGTCGCCCCGCAGCCGATGGGGGAAAAGCCGCAGCATGCCGGAATGGGACAGGCCCGCGCCGGGCAGCTCGAAATCCTCGGGAGCAAAGTCGGAATGGCGGGCCAGGAAGCCCAGCACGCTGCCCTCGTTTTCGATATCATTGAACGTGCAGGTGGAATACACCAGCCGCCCCCCCGGGCGAAGCATCCGCGCGGCCTGGTCGAGTATCTCCGCCTGTCGGCGGGCGCAGCCCTCCGGAGAGGCCGGGTTCCATTCATCCCTGGAGGCGGGGTCCCGGCGGAACATGCCCTCGCCTGAGCAGGGGGCGTCCACGAGTATGGCGTCGAAACGCTCCGGCCAGCGATCGGCAAGCCTGCCGGGCAGCGCGCAGGTGACGACTGCGTTAGAGACGCCCATGCGCTCAAGATTGCCCGCCAGCGACTGGGCCCTGGAGGGCTCGGGATCGTTGGACACCAGCAGCCCGCGATTGTCCAGCGCAGTGGCGATCTGCGTGCTTTTGCCCCCGGGGGCGGCGCACAGGTCCAGCACGCGTTCACCCGGCATTGCGTCCAATGCGGCGGCGCTGGCCATGGCGCTGGCCTCCTGGAGATAAAAGGCTCCGGCGAAGTGGGCGATAGAGTTCCCCGGTCGATCCTCGCCCTGAGGGGCCAGATAGCGCCCCTCCCGGCACCAGGGCACTGGCCCGTCAATATAGGGCATGGCGGCATCCTCCGCCCCATGCCGCTTTGGGTTGATCCGAAGGGCCAGCGCCGCAGGCGCGTCCAGAGCGCGCAAAAAGGCCGGGTATTCGTCTCCCAGCAGCGCTTGCATATTGTTGAGAAAGGCTTCAGGCAGCGGATGATTCATGCTTCAATCAGTCTGTCAATCGCTTCAAAGCTGTCCACGACGGGGCCGTCCCAGAACGTCTGGGGCAGGAATGCGGGCCGCGCCATCTGCGCGGCCTTCATGCCCGCGGCAATGGCGCCCTCCAGGTTGACGGCGCGGTCGTCCACGAACAGGCAGTCAGAGGGATCGGCGTTCAGTCCTTGCAATATGGCTTCATACATCTTCGGGTCGGGCTTGATTGCGCCTATCTGGGTGGAGATGACGGCCGCGTCGAAGAGGCCGAGCAGTCCCCACTGATCCATGAATTTGATCAGGGAAGGCATGGCGTCGGAGAGCATGCCCAGGCTGTATCGCGGCTTCCAGCGCTTCAACCAGATCGCGACATCTTCGAATAACCCGTAGCGGTTGATGTTGTCGGTAAAATCATCGGCCAGGCGCGAAATCTCAAGGGCGGACAAATTCCAATCCATCAGGGCGTTCATGGATTGAACGTATTCCCGGCGCAGCTGTCGCTCCGCTTCAACATTGGGCACAAGCTGGTCCTCGTCCAGCAGGTGGACGGCTGTTCGATGGGCTTTTAAATATCTTGAGGTATATATTTCACGGGCACGCGGTCCGAGAATCTCCAAAGCGCCAAAGGGAATGTTCCATTCGCCCAGGCGCGGCCAGACCATCACGCCGCCACAGTCAAATATCAGATGCTTCATTGGTTTCGTCCTCTTTGCGTAATATTTCCCGGGGTATGTTTTCAGGGGCGCCCTCATAGGCGCTGCTCTGGGTGGGCAGACCTTGGGCCTGCAGGCGTGTCTCGGTGGTGGCCTTGACCATTGCGTAAATCAGAGCGAATACCGGTACGCCCAACAGCATGCCTGGAAAGCCGAACAGTCCGCCGCCAACCATGATGGCCAGCATGATGAAGAACGGTGACAGCCCCACATAGTCGCCCATGATGAATGGGCCGATCACGTTGCCATCGAGCTGCTGCAGTATCAATATGAAAATAGCGAACCAAAGGGCGCTCAGTGGATTGATCAGCAGCAGGATCAGTATGCAGGGAATGGCGCCGATCAGCGGACCGAAGAAGGGCACGATGTTGGTAAAGCCTATGATGACGCTGATCAGCAACGGATATTCTATCCGGAACAGCAGCATGCAGGCGTAACAGATTATTCCGATGATCATGGAATCGAGTATCTTGCCGATAATAAAGCCGGAGAAGATCTTGTGGGCCCGACGGGTCCAGTAGATCAGCGTTTCACAGGTACAGGGCTTGAAAATGGCATAGCAGAGCTTCTTTACCTGGGCGCAGTATTTCTCCTTGTCCATCAGCAGGTAGAACGCTGCGATCATGCCCACCAGCAGCTGGAAAACCAGGGTGTAGATGCTGCTGGAGATGGCCATCAGGTTGTTGACCAGCAGAGAGGTGTAGTTCATCAGCTGTGAGACCACATTTTCCCAGGCAATTACCAGCTGTTCGCCCTCAATGCTCAGGAATTCGTATTTCAGAAGCAGCTGGTTGATGGTTTCCCGGTTCATCGATACAAAGTTGGCGATGTATTGCAGGATCGACTTGACGGAGGTGATCAGCTGGGGCACCAGTATGGAGAAGAAGCCGGAGAGCAGTGACAAAAACACGATGTAGGCGATAATCGTCGCGATGGCCCGGCTCAGCTTTGGATGGGGCTTGTGCTTGAAGAGGATCTGGTTGAACAGCTTTTCCACACGGTTGACGATGGGCATCAGCAGGAAGGCGATGATGAAGCCGATGAGGAAGGGAGCGATGGTATGGAGCACGGCCTTGAAGGCGCCCCAGAGCTCCCCCAGATGTAACAGCGTGACCGCCAGAGCGATGCCGATGCAAACGACAATAATATTCGAAAGGGTTTTAGCCCGTATCTCTTTTGGAATCAGCGATTTCATGGGCGCCTCCGACTGCGGTTTTCCCATTTATTATATCACACAAACCACCAGCGCTCAATACCCGAAATCCAGACTTTTTATCCCTTGTTTCTACCTATTATATAAATACTGTTTTCCGGCGCCTGGAAGCCACTAAGAAAATAATTGTTCGTATTTTATGCCAAAAGCTCTCGAAGCTCCAGCCAAAGCGTCGGTGCTTCTTCGATATTGTCTGTGAATTTCCGAACAATCGCTTCCGCGTCGGAAACCCATCGTTCGCTGAATACTGGCGGTACAGACAGGTTGGAGTCCCGGAGTGAATTGTCCAGAATCGCAAGTGGGTCCGAAGAGTCGTATCCGGAGAGAACGCCTGTCACGGCAAAGGCCGAAGCGCGATACAGGGACGATTGACATGTATCTGTCAACAGCCAGGCAATAAAGTCCGCGCACAGGGATTGCCGGTCGGCGTTGTCAATGTGGTCTACGATCGCCATGGCCAGCAGCTGGTCGGTAAAACCGCAGTCTCCGGGGCTCAGTTGCCACTGGGGTCCTTTACCCTGGTCTGAAAGAACCTGTAGTCGTCGGATCTCCCGCTGGGTGACGGGCATCGCTGCGGATTCCCCGTTGACAAAGTGCCGCCAGGCGTCTTCATCGTAGTGAAAATCCGCAGGCAGGCGTCGGCATAATGTCGCGTCGCGATTGGGTTCGGGGGATGCTGTCGGAGCAGGGGTTTCTCCACCGGCAAGGCCGAGTTCAACCTCGCCTGCGGGAGAGGCCGTCGACTTTGCCGCTGAACCAGTGTCGGAGGGCGCATATCGCGCAGCGCATAGCGCCAGCAGAGCCGCGTCCCAGCGCCGCCAGGGTTCGGGCGGGGGAACTGACAGAACGGCGTCCGTGTCATGCCAGCTGTCCGGGAGGGTGCTGATCAATTCAGTGTTCAAAGCCCACAGGTAGCCGCCTGTGGCCACGGGTATGGCATAGGTCGATCCGTTCCACTGCCCGCTGCGGCAGAGGGCGGGTCGCAGGTTCTCCGGGGTTGCCAGAGACAGTAAGCCCTTCGGCGACGCCAGAAGGTTCGGCGGGAACAAAAGCATGTCCGGAAGAAGAATGCCGCTGTCATTCATTGAAGTAATTGCGCCGGCATCGACAAATTGGGGCTGTACGTATACGCCGGGATGCGCCCTTTCGAAGCCTGTTATACACCGGTTCAGCCAGGACGAGATGCTGCCGCTGCCGCAGGGCCAGCCTTCGTAGATCCAGAGGTTCAGCACGCCGGACCAACCGGCGTATTTCTCAGCGACCAGCGGACGCGTGTCAATTGGCAGTATGCGTCGGGCGAACAAAAGCGCGGGAATCAACAGCAGCAGGGATAAAAGACACAGTGCGGCTCTCAGCTTCCCCATGTGATCACTCCTTTTCGGCACAGTATAGAAGAAACAGACTTGCACTGTTCCTGCATTTCTTTGTAAACTATGCAACTTTTCTTTAAAATAGGCCGAAAAAGACCGGAATAATGTTAATTTGATGATAATTCACAAATTTAGGTATTGACAAGGGGGATGGTTTTTGTTATACTGGCAAAGCTGTCAGCGAGACAGGGGGTCAAAACTCCCGGCGACGGACAGCGAGCGAACCTTGAAAACGATACAGAGGAAACGAGGACAAGACGCGAAGCTGCGAGGATCCACATAGGTGGGGAGCGGCGAAGCGGATTGGGAAACAGTCAGAATTCTATGAGTAATACGCCATGACGTCAGGGGAAAGCGGAGGCTTTGGCGAGCCGAGGTGAGTAGCCGGGACGGAGTGGAGAAGGATTAAACATCAGAGTTTGATCCTGGCTCAGGACGAACGCTGGCGGCGTGCTTAACACATGCAAGTCGAACGGGGATTACCGAGCGGAGGGCTTCGGCCGGAAGGTTGGTAATTCGAGTGGCGGACGGGTGAGTAACGCGTGA
>JAZTZK010000348.1:0-2706 GCA_045637485.1 Clostridia bacterium | reverse complement strand
CCTAAAACCTAACCCCATAATTCTGATTTGGCGGGGAGACGGCACAACATTGTAGCGGCGGTGTAGACGCCCCCGCTACATTAGGTTCCCCCACAAATCAGAATTTATGTCAGAATTTAACCCTATTTTTCTACTGTACCCCCGCGAAAGCTGATATAATATTGGGCAATAAATATGTGACCGCATTTATACGGTCACAAAAATATATTCAGGAGGGCGAGGATATGGCGATCATTCGAGAAGGTCTGACTTTTGACGATGTGCTGCTGGTGCCCCAGCGCAGCAGCGTACTGCCCCGCGATGTGGATCTCACCGTACAGCTTACCCCGAAAATCAAACTGAATATCCCGATGCTCAGCGCTGCGATGGACACTGTGACCGACTACAACATGGCGATTGCGATGGCCCGCGAAGGCGGCCTGGGCATCATTCATAAGAACATGTCCATCGAGGAGCAGTCCAGCCAGGTGGACAAGGTGAAGCGCTCCGAAAACGGCGTCATCACCGATCCGTTCTATCTCTCTCCTGAACACAAGGTCTCCGACGCCGAGGCGCTGATGCGCAAGTACCGCATCTCCGGCGTGCCCATCACTGAAAACGGCAAGCTGGTGGGCATACTCACCAACCGCGACCTGCGGTTCGAAACCGATTTTGACAAGCCTATCCGCAGCGTGATGACCTGTGAAAACCTGGTCACCGCCCCGGTGGGCACCACGCTGGAGGGCGCCAAGGCCATACTGGCGAAGCACC
Source organism: Clostridia bacterium (assembly GCA_045637485.1). Lineage (GTDB taxonomy): Bacteria > Bacillota > Clostridia > Christensenellales > Aristaeellaceae > UBA2862. The sequence goes on along the minus strand of JAZTZK010000348.1, from coordinate 1,956 downwards.
GCATCGAAAAGCTGCCCATCGTGGATGAGAACTACATGCTCCGGGGCCTGATCACCATCAAGGACATCCAGAAGAGCCAGAAGTATCCCAACTCCGCCCGCGACAGTCACGGCCGCCTGCTGTGCGGCGCGGCGGTGGGCGTCACCGGCGATACCATGGAGCGCGTCGCCGCACTGGTGGCCGCCAACGTGGACATCATCGGCCTGGATACCGCGCACGGCCATTCCGAGGGCGTGCTGGAGATGGTGGAGAAGATCCGCGCCGAATATCCGAACCTCGAGATCATCGCGGGCAACGTGGCCACCGGCCCCGCCGCCAGGGACCTGATCGAGGCCGGCGCGGACGTGGTCAAGGTGGGCATCGGCCCGGGCAGCATCTGCACCACCCGCGTGGTGGCCGGCATCGGCGTGCCCCAGATCACCGCGATCATGGACTGCGCCGAGGTGGCCGACCAGTACGGCAAGACCGTCATCGCCGACGGCGGCATCAAATACTCCGGCGACATCCCCAAGGCCATCGCCGCGGGCGCGACGGCGGTCATGATGGGCAGCCTGTTCGCCGGCACCGAGGAGAGCCCCGGCGCCACCGAGATCTTCCAGGGCCGCTCCTACAAGGTCTATCGCGGCATGGGCAGCCTGGCCGCCATGGCCGACGGCAGCAAGGACCGCTACTTCCAGGAGGGCCAGAAGAAGCTGGTGCCCGAGGGCGTCGAGGGCCGCGTGCCCTTCAAGGGGCCCCTGGCCGACACCGTGTTCCAGCTGATCGGCGGCCTGCGGGCCTCCATGGGCTACTGCGGCACCGAGAACATACAGGCCCTGCGCACCCGGGGCGAGTTCATCCGCATCACCAGCGCCGGCCTGGTGGAAAGCCATCCCCACGACATCAACATCACCAAGGAAGCGCCGAACTACAGCCTGCATGTGTAAGCGCTTTCCGCGCAAGCGGACCCGTTCAAACGAACGGGTCCGTTTTTGTCAGCTCATACATCATGATCCCCGCAGCCACGGCGGCGTTCAGGGATTCCGCGCCGCCCCGCATGGGCAGCTTTACGAGCAGGCCGGCGGCGGCGCGGGTGGCGTCGGAAATGCCGTGGGCCTCGCTGCCAATGACGAGGACGAACCTGTCGCCGGGGGCGGGTTGGCTGTAGAAGTCACTGCCGCGCAGGTCGGAGGCGATCACCGTCCAGCCCTTTTGGCGCAGCTCGGTCAATGCGGCGGGCAGGTCTCCCGCCTGCATGAAGGGCAGCCGGAAGCCGGAACCCATGGCCGAGCGCTGCACCTTCGGCGACAGCGGATCCGCGCAGCCCGCGCCCAGCAGCAGGCCCTGAAAGCCCGCGGCGTCGGCGGTGCGCCAGATCGTGCCCACGTTTCCCGGATCCTGCACCCCGTCCAGCGCCACGACGCGGTCGGGGGCATGAACGAGCGGCAACGCCTCCGGCAGTTCAAAGGAAGCGCATATGCCCTGGGGCGTGCGGGTGTCGCTCACGGATTCCAGCAGGCTCCGGGGAACGACGAAGGCATCGGCCCCCGCTGCGCTCAGCTCCCCGGCCAGCGGAATAAAGCCCTCCTCCGCCAGCACGTCATGGATGACCAGGCCGCACTTCAGCGCCTCCCGGATCATGACCTCGCCCTCGACGAGGAAACGCCCGGAGGCTTCGCGTCCCTTACGTTCGCGCAGGGCGCGGAGTTCCTTGACAATGGGATTTTTCACGCTGGTGATGTGGTCCATGAAGGCCTCCTTTGAGAGCAATAATTTCTGATTTGTCGAACTCTGCTCGATAAATCAGAATTTGAGGGGTTAGGTTTTAGGGGTTATGGGTTAGGGAAGGATGAAATCCTTGCGGATTTCTTTATATTCAAAGGCTTGCGAAGCGTAGAAACCCCTGTCTTTTCCATAGAATCAAACAAATCCCGAAGGGATTTGCGACGCGAAGCTAGCCCTTTAGGGCACCACCCC
>JAZTZK010000347.1:0-13890 GCA_045637485.1 Clostridia bacterium | reverse complement strand
TGTGCAGTTTCGAGTGGATTGGGCTGCATTTCAAGGCGATTTTCCGCAGGCTTAGTGGGGCTAAGTCAAGGGAAATCAACGCAGAAATGCAGTTCAAGACGCCGAAAATGCATCTTGGCGAATTTAGAAACACACTCTAATACCGCTTGCCTGAATTCGGCATTGCCGCGTTGTCATCGGTCAACGCGCCCCGTTACGCCGCCCTCCTCCGCCTTGCACAGACGAATTCATACTGCGCCTTTTGTAAGAATTAACTTCCCACGGCTCCCTGGCCGGGAATAACCTACCCCGGGGCGGTGTCACAGGCACCCCAATAGCAACATCCCCATCCCGACCGGCAGGAGGTGTTATCCATGAAGAAAACCATCGTCACCATCCTCGCGCTGACGCTGATCCTGGCGCTGTGCTCCGGCGCGCTGGCGAGCACGGTCGTCGTCACCGGCGATGCCAATGCCCGCAGCAACCCCAGCCTGAACGGCTATAAGCTGGGCGTGGTCACCCAGGGCTCCTGGCTGAGCTACAGGAATGTCTACTCCGTGGACGATCGAGGCGTGATGTGGTACGGCATCATCTTCGATGGGGTGGACGCGTGGATTTCTTCACGGTACAGCTACGTGATCTACGACGACGGGGAAGACGAAGCCCTTGACGACTTCCCCGTGGTATTCGTTCATCGGGACTCTCACGTTCGGGATGAACCCAGTCTCTACGGCGATTCGCTCACTGTGGCAAGGGCAGGCTCGGTGCTTCGCGCCGATGGCGAATCCCGATGGGACAACCGGGGTGTGGAGTGGTATTTTGTCTGCTGCAACGGATATTGGGGCTGGATATCCTCCAGGTACACATCGGCGGCGGGGTGAGATTATTTCGACATGAAGCCGCGGTTTTTCGAAATCAGGAAAACCGCGGCTTTTGCCGTATCAACGTCCATTTGTAACTTTATTTCTACTTTTCACCCTCAAACATTGACAATCAACCCGTGTGTGTTTTAAGATATAGGTTAGCTATAAGTGTGCTGTTTATACGATAATTGCAATGGTTTGGAGGTTCTTGACTATGCTAAAGCAGGGGCGCAAGCGCGAGGCGAAGGGCCTTGCGGTTCTCTATTTCATCATTGGCCTGATTATTCTGCTGATCATACTGGCTGTGATTTATTTCGCGCTGGCCAAGCTGGACTATTCCGATAAGCTTGATCCCGAAGCGACCATGCGGCCTTATGTCGAGCAGACCCAGCCTGTGGTTGAAGCCAACCCGTATGAGCCCGGAACGGAAACCGTTGAGACCGACGCGGGCAACAGCTTGCCCGAAGACGAGGTGGACCTGACCGAGCCTACCGAGGAGCCAACCCCGAAGCCGACGCGCAAGCCTAAGAAGACTCCGCAGCCCACAGCCGAGCCCACACCGGAGCCCACGCCTGAACCCACGGCGCTGCCGGCAGAGAATGTGGCGCAGCCCATGAAAAAGCTGCCCAACCTGCCTTCAGAGCCCTCTGAGAACGGCAAAATCGGCCTCACCACCAGCTTTGTCTCCCCTGCGGACGACAACAAGCTCATGTACCTGGCGGGCTATGGCTATGTCAACGAGGAAGCCTTCGACGGCGCCGCCGCGAAGAGCTGGCTGGTGATCACCGAGGTCGCCTCCGGCCAGAGCATCGGCTATCCGCTGACCAACACCGCCGGCGTATCCGGACTGCCGCACACCGACGCGGTCTGCCAGAACGCCACCGCATGTGACTTTGAAATCACACTTGATGTCAGCCAGTACAAGGAGGGCATCTACTCCATGGCGCTGGTTATCGGCTACAAGGACGGCAAGAAGAACACGTTCAAATATTACCCCTTCAGCAGTGATGTGAAATTCACTGTTCTGGACGGCAAGGTGGTCACCCCCGCCCCGGCCGCGGAATTTGAATGATCCGATAATCCAGATCCTTCGCCGCGCTCAGTATGACAGCATCGCGCAGACCAGTCATTCTGAATGCGACGAAGGTTTTTTCATGACTTTTTTCACCCGATTGTGCTTTTCGGCGCACCTGTTATGCGGTACAATGGAGTTGGGATCCTGTCACGGCCACGCACTGGCCGCCGCGTCCCGTTGACGCGCGCACGCTGCTTTGGCGGCGCAGACGCCGTCGCTGCACGACACGTTACACAGCCAAGCCGCCACGGTCGAAGGATCATTGCTTATTTAACGTGTGCTTCCTTGACTTTACTATGGTAACGTGCTAAAATGTCGCCAATCAAAAACCCGGAGGTTTTCTATGAACCCTGTCTATGATTCGCTGAAGCCTGAGGAGCGGGTGCTCTACGCCCTGCGCGGTCTGTACCAGCGCTACGGCTACAGCCAGTTCAAGATGAGCAAGTTCGAGGAATATGACCTGTATGCGCGCAACAAGGATTTTCTCGTCTCCGACGGCGTCATTACCTTCACCGATACCGACGGTCGGCTGATGGCGCTGAAGCCTGACGTGACGCTCTCCATCATCAAGAACACCCGTCAGATGCAGGGCAGCATACAGAAGCTGTACTACAACGAAAACGTCTACCGCGTCTCCGGCAGCACGCGCTGCTTCAAGGAAATCATGCAGACGGGCCTGGAGTGCATCGGCGACATAGATCAATACAGTCTGTGCGAGGTCATCTACCTCGCGGCCCAGAGCCTGCGCACCATCGATCCTGGCTATGTACTGGATTTGTCCCACATGGGCGTGGTTTCTGCGATGGTGGACGCCCTGGCGCTGGATGACGAGCGCCGCGCGGCGGTGCTGTCCTGTATCGGTGAAAAAAACGGGGACGGCATACGCCGACTATGTCCGGACAGGGATGTTACCGGCATACTCGCGTTGATCGCGGCCCACGGCCCCGCGGGCGCGGTCATAGAAGCCCTTCGTCCCTGGTGCAATGAAGGCGAGGCGAAGTCCGCTCTGGACGAGCTTGCGCAGGTGACCGAGATCCTGAACGCCAACGGCTGCAAGGGTGTGCGGGTGGACTTCTCCATCGTCAACGACATGAAATATTACAACGGCATCGTGTTCATGGGCTACATCAAGGGCATCCCTACAGGCGTGCTCTCCGGCGGCCAGTACGACAACATGATGCGCCGCATGGGCAGGGACTGCAGGGCCGTGGGCTTCGCCATCTACATGGACCAGCTGGAGCTACTCAACGGCGGGGCAAAGCCCTTCGACGTGGATACCCTGGTGCTCTACGACGAGCGCGCGGATATCATGGCGCTGACAGAAGCCGTGAAACGGCTGACCGACGAGGGCTACAGCGTCCGCGCCCAGAAAGCCGTGGATGAGAAGCTGCGCTACCGGCGGCTCTTGAGGTTCGGTGAAGGAGGAATCGAGGATGGCGAATAGCATGATCAACGTCGCCCTGCCCAAAGGCCGCTTGGGTGAGAAGGTCTACGGCATGTTCGCGGCGGCGGGCTACGAGTGCCCTTCGATCCTGGAGCCAAACCGCAAGCTGATCTTCGAAAACGAGGCTACCGGCGTGCGCTACTTCTGGGTCAAGCCCTCGGACGTGGCCATCTACGTGGAACGCGGCGCGGCGGACATCGGCGTGGCCGGCAAGGACATTCTGCTGGAGTACGCGCCGGAGGTCTACGAGCTGCTGGATCTGAACGTGGGCCGTTGCCGCATGGCCGTGGCCGCCATGAAGACCTTCCGGGACAACCCGGAACGCACGCTGCGCGTGGCCACCAAGTTCACCCGCATTGCCCGTGAATACTACGACGGGCTGGGGCGGGACATCGACATCATCCACCTGAACGGCAGCATCGAAATCGCGCCGATCCTCGGTCTTTCCGATGTGATTGTTGACATCGTGGAGACGGGCAAGACCCTGCTGGAGAACGACCTGGAGCCCATTGAGACCATCGTTCCCATCAGCGCCCGGCTGATCGCCAACAAGGCCAGCTTCAAGTTCCACGGCGAGCTTATTGAGGCCATCTGCCAGGGTCTGGCAAAACAGGTGAAGGCATAGACAAAGGGGGGTTGTAAATTGATCAAAATCATGAAATACGGCGAGGTTGCCGATTCGGACATCTTTGCCCGCTCCGTCCCCGAGGTGGACGTGGCCGGGATCGTATCGGGCATCATCGCCGAGGTCCGCGCCCGGGGCGACGCAGCGCTGCTGGAATACTGCGAGCGATTTGACCATGTGACCCTCGATGGGCTGGAGGTCTCCCCCGCCGAGCTGAACGCAGCCATTGAGGCGGTGGAACCGGAATTCATCGATGTCCTTGAAACCGCCGCCGCCAACATCCGCGCCTTCCACGAAAAGCAGGTGCGCGCGAGCTTCATCATCGCCGAGAAGGACGGCGTGGTGATGGGCCAAAAGGTCATCCCACTGGATCGCGTAGGCCTCTACGTGCCCGGCGGCACAGCGGCCTACCCCTCCACCGTGCTGATGGACGCCATTCCGGCAAAGATCGCCGGCTGCGGCGAGATCGTGATGGTGACTCCCCCTGCGAAGAACGGCAGCGTCAATCCCGCCATACTTGCCGCCGCGAAGGTGGCCGGCGTCAGCCGCATCTTCAAGGTGGGCGGAGCCCAGGCCGTGGCCGCGTTGGCCTATGGCACCGAGAGCATCCCCTGTGTGGACAAGATCGTCGGCCCTGGCAACGCCTTCGTGACCGAGGCCAAGAAACAGGTTTTCGGCCGGGTATCCATCGACATGATCGCAGGACCCAGCGAGATCCTTGTGGTGGCCGACGGCAACAGCAGCGCCCGCCAGGTGGCCGCGGACATGCTCTCCCAGGCCGAGCACGACAGGATGGCCAGCGCAGTACTGGTCACCGACAGCATGGCCCTTGCCGAGGCCGTTCGGGAGGAGATCGATCGTCAGGTGCGCGCGCTGCCCCGCTTTGAAATCGCCTCAGCCTCCATCGACGTGAACGGCAAGATCATCGTCGCGGACAGCATCGATCAGGCCATCGGCATCGCCAATGCCATCGCGCCGGAGCACCTGGAGCTGTGCCTGGACAATCCCTTCGACTACCTGGACCGCATTCGCCACGCGGGCTCCATATTCATGGGGCGCAACTGCCCCGAGGCCCTGGGCGACTACCTGGCCGGGCCGAACCACACGCTGCCCACCGGCGGCACCGCCCGGTTCTACAGCCCTCTGTCGGTGGACGACTTCGTCAAGAAGAGCCAGTACACCTACTTCACCGCCTCCGCCCTGCAGGCCGTGTCCGACAAGATCGCCCGCTTCGCCCGCAAGGAGGGACTGGAAGGACACGCGCGGAGCGTGCTTTCCCGCTTTGAATAAACCAACTCCATCAGGGAAGGTGATTGAATGAGCCGCTATCTGATCGACAGGTACCAGTCCCTGGAGGCGTACACCCCCGGCGAGCAGCCGCGGGACATGCAGTATGTCAAGCTGAACACCAATGAAAACCCCTATCCCCCGGCGCCCGGCGTCATCGAGGCGGCGACCGCGGAGGCGGGGCGGCTGGAGCTGTACTCCGACCCGGTGTGCGCCGACCTTCGGGACGCGCTGGCGGCTCGGTACGGCGTGGCGCGGCAGAACGTGTTCGTGTCCAACGGCTCCGACGACATACTGAACTTCGCCTTCATGGCCTTCGGCAGTCCCCGGGCTTATTTCCCGGACATCAGCTATGGCTTTTACCCGGTGTACGCCGAGCTGCACGGCATTGAGGCCCATACGATCCCCCTCCGGGAGGATTTCAGCATCGATCCGACCGATTACATGGCCCTGGACGGCTTCATCGCCATCGCCAATCCCAACGCCCCCACCGGCATGGCGCTGGGCAAAGCGCAGATCGAGGACATACTGTGCGCCAACCCCGACCATGTGGTGCTGATCGACGAGGCCTATGTGGACTTCGGGGCCGAATCCAGCGTAGAGCTGACGGCGCGATACGACAACCTTCTGGTGGTACAGACCTACTCCAAGTCCCGCAGCATGGCCGGCGCGCGGCTGGGCTTCGCCATCGCCAACGAGGGGCTGATCGCCGACCTTGAGAAGATCAAGTTCAGCACCAATCCCTACAGCATCAACCGCATGACCCTGGCCGCGGGCCTTGCCACGCTGAAGGCAGACGATATCTGCGCGGAAAACTGCCGCAGGGTGGTCGAGACCCGCGAGGCCACCGTCGCACGGCTCAGGCAGCTCCGTTTTGAGGTGCTTCCCAGCAAGGCCAACTTCGTATTTGCCCGGCATCCCCACGCCGAAGGCGGCTTCCTGTATCGCCAGCTGAAGGCCATGGGCGTGCTGGTGCGCCACTTTGAAGCGCCCCGCATCCGGGATTTCCTGCGCATCACCATCGGCACGCCGGCGCAGATGGAGGTGCTGTTTGAAAAGCTGGCAGAAATCCTTTCTTTGAATTAAAAGGAGCACAAGCCTATGCGCACATCCACCATCACCCGCCGCACCGCCGAGACGGACATCCGACTGGAGCTGAACCTGGATGGCTCCGGCAAATCGGATATCAACACCGGCTGTGGTTTCCTGGATCACATGCTGACGTTGTTTGCCCGCCACGGGCGCTTTGATCTGACCGTGAAATGCGTGGGCGACACCGACGTGGACGACCACCACACCGTCGAGGACATCGGCATCTGCCTGGGCATGGCCTTTGCCGAGGCGCTTGGCGACATGGGCGGCATCGTCCGCTACGGCCACACCGTATTGCCCATGGACGAGGCGCTGATCCTCACCGCAGCGGACATCTCCGGCCGCTGTTACCTCGGCTATGTCCTGGACATCCCAACCCAGAAGATCGGTACCTTCGATACCGAGCTGGCGCAGGAGTTCTGGCTGGGCTTCGTGCGCAAGGCGAATGTCACGCTGCACTTTAAGCAGTTGGCGGGCAGCAACAGCCACCACATCGTCGAAGGCGCGTTCAAGTCCGCGGCGCGCAGCCTGCGTGCCGCCGTGGCCATCGACCCCACCCTGAACGGCGAAATCCCGTCGACGAAAGGATTACTATGATCGCAATTATCGATTACGGCGTGGGCAACCTGTTTTCACTGGCCCATAGCCTGAAGGCCGTCGGCGCCCAGGCCGTCGTCACCGGAGACGCGGAAGAGATTGGCCGCGCCGAGCGGGTGATCCTGCCCGGCGTCGGCGCGTTCGGCGACGCGGCAAGGAAGCTGCGCCAGAACGGACTGGACGCGCTGGTCAGGCAGATTGCCGCCCGGGGCACACCCATCATGGGCATCTGCCTGGGCATGCAGCTGCTGTTGGATAAGTCCTATGAGTTCGGCGAGCATGCGGGACTCGGCCTGATTCCCGGCGAGGTGCGGCCCATCGCCGAGGTCATTCCCGCCGAACTGAAGATCCCCCACATCGGCTGGAACGCGCTGGAGATTTGCAAGCCCCACCCCATCCTTGCCAATGTTCACCCCGGGGATTGCGTGTACTTCGTTCACTCCTACTATGGCGCGAAGTGCGACGCATCGGTCATGGCCACCGCCGAATACGGCGCGCCGCTGACCGCCGCGGTGGCGAAGGACAACGTATGCGGCTGCCAGTTCCACCCCGAAAAGAGCGGCGACGTGGGGCTGGGGATCCTGAAAGCCTTCTGTGAATGGGACGGTGTTGAATCATGTTGATATTCCCCGCCATCGACCTGGTCGGCGGCAAGGCCGTGCGACTGTACAAGGGCGATTACGACCAGATGACGGTCTACGACGACGATCCGCTGAACACCGCCCGTCGGTTTGCTGAAGCCGGGGCCACTCACCTGCACATGGTGGACCTTGAGGGCGCGCGGGACGGCGGCACGCCCAACTTCGGCACCGTGAAGCGGGTCGTGGAAAACACCGACCTGTTCGTTGAGATCGGCGGCGGCATTCGGGACATGACCGTCATCGAAAAGTACATGAACGCGGGCGTCAAGCGCGTCATACTGGGCACGGCGGCGATCGCCGACGAGACCTTCACCCGCAAAGCCATCGAGCGCTTCGGCGACGGCATCGCCCTTGGCGCGGACGTAAAGGACGGCGAAGTGGCCATACGCGGCTGGCTGGAGCTCTCCGGCATGACCCTGGACGCCTTCTGCGAGAAATACCAGCAGCTGGGCCTGAAAACCCTGATCTGCACCGACATCAGCCGGGACGGAGCCATGCAGGGGGCCAACCGGGCTCTGTACGCCGACCTGCAGCGCAGGTACCGCATGGATATCGTGGCCTCCGGCGGCGTCAGCGCGCTGGAGGACGTGAGGGCCCTTTCCGCGCTGGGGCTGTACGGCGCGATCATCGGCAAGGCCTGCTATACCGGGGCCATCGACCTGGCGGAAGCCATCAAGGAGGCGGCGCAATGATCACCAAGCGCATCATCCCCTGCCTGGACGTGAAGGACGGCCGAGTCGTGAAGGGCGTGAATTTCCTCGGTCTTGCGGACGTGTCCTCGCCGGTGAAGCTGGCGGAATACTATAGTCAATGCGGCGCTGACGAGCTGGTGTTCTACGACATCACCGCCTCCGCCGAGGGCCGGGCGCTGTTCACCGACATCCTCCGCCAGGTGGCCGAGCGGGTGTTCATACCGCTGACCGTGGGCGGCGGCATCAACACGGTGGACGATTTCGACCGCGTGCTGAAGTGCGGCGCGGACAAGGTGTCCGTCAACTCCGGGGCCATCCGCAACCCCGAGCTGATCCCCGCCGCCGCCGAGCGCTACGGCAGCCAGTGTGTGGTGATCTCCGCCGACGTCAAGCGCGTAAACGGCGAATACCGCGTGTTCGCCAAGGGCGGGCGCGAGGACACCGGCATGGAGGCCGTCGGCTGGATCGCCCGCTGCGTGGCAAACGGCGCGGGCGAGGTGGTGCTAAACAGCATCGACACCGACGGCGTGAAGGGCGGCTTTGACCTGGAGATGCTGGACGCCGTGTGCGAGGCCGTGAACGTGCCCGTGATCGCCTCCGGCGGCGCGGGCTGCATACAGGACTTCGTCACACTGTTCGAGCGACTTCCAAAGGTGGACGCAGGACTGGCGGCCTCGATCTTCCACTTCGGCGAGGTGCGGATATCGGATTTAAAGCGCACGCTGCGCGAAAACGGAATAACAGTGAGGTTATGAGAAAATGATCAATTTTGACATCGATTCCCTGAAATTTAACGCACACGGCCTGATTCCCGCCATCGTGGTGGACGCCACCACCAAGGACGTGCTGACCCTGGCCTACATGAACCGGGAGAGCCTTCAAATCTCCATCGAGAAGGAGCTGACCTGCTTTTGGAGCCGCTCCCGCCAGGAGCTGTGGCTGAAGGGCGAGACCAGCGGCAACTATCAGCACATCGTCTCCATCACCGCCGACTGCGACAGGGACGCGCTCATGAACCTGGTTAACAAGGACGGCCCCGCCTGCCACACGGGCACCGATTCCTGCTTCACGAACACGCTGTTTGAAAGCGAAAACAACCACGCCTTCACGCTGGAGGGCCTGATGAAGCTGATCGAAGGCCGCAAGAGCGAAAAAAAGGAAGGCAGCTACACCACCTACCTGTTTGAAAAGGGCATCGACAAGATATTGAAGAAGGTCGGCGAGGAGAGTACCGAGGTCATCATCGCGGGCAAGGCCGGCGACAGGGCCGAGACGATCTACGAAATCGCAGACCTGACCTACCATGTAATGGTGCTGATGATCCAGATGGGCATCAGCCTGGAGGACATCCACAGCGAATTGGCCTCCCGCCACGTGATCGACCACAAGGTCAAGCAGGAGAAGATGACCGGAAAATGACCTATATTGACGTACCCCCTGTCGAAGCATCGACAGGGGGCAACGTATTCATCAAAGACATCAATCCCGTTCCGCGATCTCAATGCAAAGCGCCATCGCGGGGGCCAGCGAATCCTCGCCCCAGTTTCGGGCGTCATAGGCGTCCGCGTCGGCCAGGGTATCGGCCACGTACAGGAACTGTCCAAACTGCACGTTGCGGAACTCCGCCACGGCGGACAGCGCGGCGCACTCCATGTCCACCACCCCGCAGCCCTCGGCGCGGCAGCGACGCACCTTGTCCACGGTCTCGCGATAGATGGCGTCGGTGCTCCAGGTGTCGCACTCGGTAAAGGCGACGTCCTTTTCCGTGAAAACGCTCTTGATGCGATCCTGCATGGTGTAGTCCAGGAAGCTCCAGCGGGAGGGGGCCATGTAGTGGTAGGAGGTGCCTTCGTCGCGCAGGGCGCGGCGCGGCACGATGAACGTGTTCTCCGGCAGGTCGATCAGCGCGCCGCAGGAGCCCGCAGAGATAAACTGCCTGGCCCCATAGGCGATCATCCAGTCCATCAGCGCCGCGGCCACGGGCGCGCCAAAGGGCGCCTGGCAGAGGCAAACCTCGTCGGACACCTTGTAGATGGGATACTTCTTGGTGACGGTCACATACACCGCCAGCACCGGCAGATTGTGTTCGCGGGCATAGTCATCCACGATGTCGCCTACGAAAGGAAAAGCCACGCGGGGCGGAAGGGTGATGCCCAACGCCTCGTAGTCCGGTTCCAGTACGGCGCCTGGAGCGCCGTCGTACTCCAAAATAGGATAATTGCTCATTCTATCACCTGTATCATCATCGTTTTGAGGTATTTGGTCTCCACGGATTGGGGCAATATTGGGTGGTCGTAGCCCTGGGTGCGGTACTCCACCAGTCGGATGCGCTTCTTCGCGTCCCTTGCGGCCTGGTTGATCAAATCCTGAAACATCTCGGGCAGCACATGCTGGCTACAGGAGCAGGTGACCAGAAAGCCGCCGGCCCGGACCAGCTTCAGTCCCCGAAGGTTGATCTCCTTGTAGCCGCGGACGGCGCTTGGCACCGCGGCCTTGTTCTTGGTGAATGCCGGGGGATCGAGTATCACCAGGTCAAACTTCTCCCCCGCGTCAGTCAGTTCACGCAACAGGTCAAAGCAGTTGTGCGCCTCAAAGGTCACGTTGTCGAAGCCGTTGATTTCAGCGTTCCTGCGGGCCACCTCCAGCGCCTCCTCGGAGATGTCCACGCCCAGCACGCTCCTGGCCCCGTACTTCGCCGCATGCAGCGCAAAGCTGCCGTTGTGGCAGAAGCAGTCCAGCACCCGCGCGCCCCTGCAAAGGGGCGCCATCGCCGCGCGGTTCTGCTTCTGGTCCAGGAAGAAGCCCGTCTTCTGGCCGCGCTTCACGTCCACCAGGAAGTGGATGCCGTTCTCCACCATGTCCACCTCGTCCGGCACCTCACCCCGCAGCAGCCCTGTGGTCTGCTCCAGGCCCTCCAGGCGTCGCACCGGCACGTCGCTGCGCTCCCATATGCCCACGGGTCGGATGATTTCCATCAAAAGGTCGCAGATCATGTCCTTGATGTGCTCGATGCCCAGGGACAGCGATTGAAGCACCAGCACATCGGCAAACTTGTCCACCACCAGGCCGGGCAGGAAATCTGATTCCGAATAGATCAGCCGGCAGCTCATCGGGTCGCACAGCAGCTTTCGATAGTCCCAGGCCTCCTGTATACGGCGGGCGAAGAAGGCCCGGTCACAGGGCTCGTCGTTGCGGGTGAGTATGCGCAGTGAGATCTGGCTCTGGGGATTGTAAAAGCCCCTGCCGATGAATTTTCCCCTGAAATCCGCCACATCCACGATGTCGCCGTTTACAAAGGCGCCGTCCACCTTTTCGATCTCAGAGGCGTAAATCCACGGGTGTCCCCCGCGCACGCGGTTCTCCCGGGTTTTGCGAAGCGTTACCGTTGCCATCCTCTGTCCCGCCTTTTGTTTGATGCCTCCATCATATCACAGCATTGTTAGAGCATTGTTAATTTCCAAACTGTCGAATTAAATTTTTATCGCTTATCCGTCAAATCGTGTATTATTTGAAGATATGTCATTTGGAACCAAATGCCACTTCCATCCGTCCAAACACCAGTCAATAAAACACAGGAGGATATAATCATGAAAAAGAAGGTTTTGATGATCGCTGCGCTGGCGCTGGTCGCGGTGCTGCTCACGGGCTGTGAGCTGGCGTCGATGTTGAATCAGATGACGCAATCACTGAACCGGGAAGAGGTCAAAGCCGCCTCAACCAGCGAACCCCTGCCCATGGCGGAGGACGCGCTCTACGAATACGAGATGGATCCGGCCATGGAGAGCGGCCTGGTGGCCAATATCGCCATGCCCGCGATGGGCTACGCCATGCCGCGAGGATTCAACACCGAGGAATACGCCGCCGTAGCTGAGAACGGCTTCAAAAAGGTGGCCACGGATCCTCTGAGCACCTTTTCGGCGGATGTGGACACGGCTTCCTATTGCAACCTGCGGCGCATGCTGAACGACGACTATACCCCCGACGATATTCCCAACGGCGCGGTGCGCGTGGAGGAAATGCTGAACTACTTCCGCTATGACTATGCCGCTCCCGACGGCGACGCCAAATTCGGCGTGACCGCCCGGATGGCATCCTGTCCCTGGAATCCGGCGCACGTCCTGCTGACCCTGGGCGTTCGCGCCGCCGACGCGCCCAAGGCGTCCGACGAGGGCTCGAACCTCGTCTTCCTGGTGGACGTGTCCGGCTCCATGAACGACGAGAACAAGCTTGAGCTCGCCAAGCGGGCGCTGTCCATGCTGGTGGACGAGCTGGGCGAGAAGGACGCCGTGTCCATCGTCACCTATGCCAGCGGCGAGGATATCCTGATCGAAGGCGCGAACCCCGTGAAGGACAAGGCGAAGCTGCTGGGCGCCATTGACGCGCTGGTGGCGGGCGGCTCCACCAACGGCCAGCGTGGCCTGGCTCAGGCCTACGAGGTGGCCCAGCGCTTCCTGCGCCCCAACGGTAACAACCGGGTGATCATGTGCTCCGACGGCGACCTGAATGTGGGCATCACCAGCGAGAGCGACCTTCACGACTATGTCACCGAGAAGAAGCAGACCGGCATCTACCTGTCGGTGCTGGGCTTCGGCGCGGGCAACTACAAGGACACCAAGATGGAGACCCTGGCCGACGACGGCAACGGCAACTACTACTACATCGACTCCATACTCGAGGCCCGAAAGGTGCTGTGCGAGGAACTGACCCAGACTCTCTACGCCGTGGCCAACGACGTGAAGTTCCAGGTGGAGTTCAATCCGGCGAAGGTATCCGAATGGCGGCAGATCGGCTACGAGAACCGCGCGCTGGAGAACCAGGATTTCGAAGATGACAAGAAGGACGCCGGCGAGGTCGGCGCGGGGGCCTGCGTCACCGTGATGTACGAGCTCGTGCCCGCGGCAGACGGCGCGGCGGAAAGCGGCCTGAAGTACCAGAGCAGCAATCTCACCGAAGCGGCCCAGGGCAGTGAATGGCTGACCCTGTCCACCCGCTACAAGGAGCCCGGCGGCGAGACCAGCCAGCTGCAGACCGACGTGATCGACGACACCGCCATGACCGACGCCCCCTCCGGTGACTTCCAGTTTGCCGCAGCGGTGGCCGAGTTCGGCATGATCCTCTCAAACAGCGAATACAAAGGCGACGCCAGCTTTGACACCGTGCTGGAGCTGCTGAAGCAGGCCCCGCTGAACGACGCCTACCGCGAGGAGTTCTTCTCGCTGGTCAAAATCGCCCAGCGGAACGCGGCGCTGGCGGAATGACATCGCACAGTATTTTCTTCTCCACCCACCGGCGCGACAACGCGCCGGTGCGTTTTTCATGCAATTCAAAGGTTACCATTCACCCTTGCGGCGAATTGCCGTGGCGGCGAGTATTGCCCCCCACAGGCATGTATGGCGAGCAATGCTCGCCGCTACGGATATGTGCCAATCGGCTTGAAGGGTGAATGGTAACATCCAAAGAGAAAAACCAGCTATACCTGGCTGAATTAAGTTGTATATGGGTCCATTATTTGATATAATTACAGTAATTGAGCTGGCTCTGATATATCAATCGCTCTGCCTTGCCAATTATTCCCTGTAACCTTCCGGGCAGGGT
>JAZTZK010000346.1:0-10857 GCA_045637485.1 Clostridia bacterium | reverse complement strand
GCCCAGAACCATTCCCTCAGCGTCGATCACGTACCACTTGCGCTCGACGTTCTGGGGATTCGCCATAAAAGTACTCACGAGTGTTTCCCTCCAAATAATGATCGCCGGTTTTGCCGGCCGCGAAAGCGCCAGGGGCACCCTCGCCTATCCTAAAGCTCTTTGCACGGTTAGCAAAGGTGTGGTCAGTACCTTCGCGCATGTCATGGCCCGGGGCTAATGAGCGTATTGACACAAGTTGTATTATATCCAATTCCAAGCATTGAGTCAACGGTTTTATGGCGATAATTTGAACATTTAACATCACTTTCCAGCGAAGATAAAATATTGGGGAGGCGTATGCTTTCACATCCTTCGCGGGACTTTGACAGTTGAACAAGAAGGAAAAGAGCAAGAGTCGCGATACGGCGGCAATTTTTTTGTCAAGAAATTTACAACAGAGTGTTGCATGTGTTGCATGTTTGTGATATAATGGGTGGTGAGAATACTGTGAGGGTGAAAGTCATGAAACTGTGGTTTGATAAGCGTCTGAAAGACCCGACCTATTACGGGCAGCAAGGCATCAGAAACGGGAAGAAAGTGACATCGAAGAATATAAAGAATTTTGGAAAACACTCTGAGTTATTAAAGATTACAGATGACCCGGAAGCGTATGTCCGGGAAGAAATCAGGAAATGGAACGAAGAATACCGCATAGGGAAGGTCAGTTATGACATCAAGGCTGATTTCAATGAGAAAGTGGCGAAATCAGATGCGGAAGCATCGAAGCCCACATGGCTGAATATCGGATATTTCTGTCTACAAGCCATAATGAAGGGGCTGGAGTTAAAAGGGTTCTGCAAAAGCATGACATCAGACAGGAAGGTGACTTTTGACAGCCATACGATATTGCGGTTTCTGACATATGCCCGAATACTGGACCCAAAATCGAAATATGCTACCTGGGACCAGTTGGATACCTATTATGAAAAGCCTGAATTTGGGTACCAGCATATACTGCGATTCATGGACCTGCTGGAAGAACACCAGGAGGATTACCTGCGCTGGCTGTATGATCACAGCAGCAGCATTGTGCCGCGTGACGATTCCGTTATGTACTACGACTGCACAAACTTCTATTTCGAATGCGAAAGGGAAGATGAAGAGGTCATGGACGAAGTGACCGGTGAAATCATGAACGGATTTCGCAAGTTTGGGCTCAGCAAGGAGCACCGGCCGAATCCCATAGTGGAAATGGGATTGTTCATGGATAGCCGCGGGATACCGGTAAGCATGTGCCTGCATTCAGGGAACACGGGCGAACAGTCCACCGCCATACCCTTGGAGAAGGAAATACTGAGGATGACCAACGGGAAGAGCTTCATCTACTGTGCGGATGCCGGACTTGGGTCGTACAATATACGATTGTTCAACAGCATGGGAGGACGGGCTTTTATCGTGACACAGTCCATTAAAAAGCTCAGTGATATCCTCAAGCAGGCTGTGTTTAATGACTGCGATTACAGACTGTTATCCGATGACAGGCCTGTGCGTATAGCGCATATGAAAGATTTTGATCGATTTGACGATAAATACAGGAAGCTGTATGAGGATTTTGCTTACAAGGTCATTCCGGCAGACCATGCAATGGACCTTGGATTATATGAAGAAAAGCAGCTCAAGAACGGGAAAGTACAGCGGGTAAAGGCAAAAGGAATGCTGAAACAACGCGTCATCGTCACTTTTTCCCGGAAAATGATGGAGTATCAGCGTACAGTCAGGAACCGCCAGATTGAACGAGTGAAGATCATGCTGCAGAGAAATGATCCAGAGGAGATTAAAAAGGGCCCCAATGATGTTCGCAGGTTCATGAAACGGATTGCTAAAACCAAGACGGGAGAAAACGCTGCCGTACGCTATGTTCTTGATGAAGACAGAATTGCCGAGGAGGAGAGGTACGACGGATATTATGCCATTGCCACCAATTTAGAGGATCCTGCACGCGATATTCTCGCCATCTCAAGAAAACGCTACCTGATTGAGGATTGCTTCCGTGTCATGAAGACCAGCTTCCGGAGCAGGCCCGTAAATCACAGCAATCCGTTTCGAATAAGAGCCCATTTCCTGATCTGCTACACGGCTTTGCTGGTGTACAGACTCCTGGAATGTAAGCTTGCTGACCAGGCTACCCCTGTAACGACTTCAAACCTCATTGCTACTCTCAAAAACATGAATGTCGCCAACATCCATGATGTGGAATATCTGGCGCTCTACCAAGGCAGCAAAACCCTGGATGCTCTCGTCTCCTTGACAGGTTTGGATTTGGATCGTATGCATTACAGGCCTAAGGAACTCAATATGATAATCAAAAAATTCTTGCACTGACACTTCACATGCAACATCTCAAATCATTTTTAAGAGCTGAAAATGCCTCTTACTTGGGATTTCTCGGCTCTTATTCTTTCGTGTACTGTCAAAGTTGGGATTATATCCAATTCCAAGCATTGAGTCAACGGTTTTATGGCGATAATTTGAACATTTAACATCACTTTCCAGCGAAGATAAAATATTGGGGAGGCGTATGCTTTCACATCCTTCGTG
Organism: Clostridia bacterium; assembly: GCA_045637485.1. Taxonomy (GTDB): domain Bacteria; phylum Bacillota; class Clostridia; order Christensenellales; family Aristaeellaceae; genus UBA2862. The sequence goes on along the minus strand of JAZTZK010000346.1, from coordinate 8,280 downwards.
TTGTCAAAAGGTTTGCGATATGATACAATATATGCATTGATTTACAAAAGGAAAACGGCGCGGAGGTGTATGTTGTTGACGGAGGAGAGCCTTTACCTGTCCTTTTCCGGCATCCGAGTTCATTTTCGCGTCGTTCGACCGGATACGCCCATACGAAGCCGCATACTGCTGTTGGCTTCGCCGATGATCTGCGCCTTCCACTGGCGCAAGCTGCTGCCGGAGCTGTCTGAACTGGGCAGCCTTGCGGTGTTGGCGGAACTGCCCGGCTTCGGCCACAGCGACCCAAACGCGCCGCAGGATATCAATACCCGCGCCAACATGATCTGGGGGGTGCTGGACGAGGTGGACCGGAGCATGGGCGCGCCGCTGTCTCTCTGGCATCTGGCCGGTCACGGCAGCGCCTGCGGCACGCTGTTGCGCATGGGCGCGCAGTATCCGGACAGCGTCAAATCACAGATCCACATCGCTCCGGTTTTTTCCGTGGAAAAGGCCTTCCGAAAGGCCGAGAACCGGGAGCGCTTCTACGCGGACAACATACTGCGACCGGGAAGCTTCAGACGCCTGATCGAAAACTGGGCCGGCTTTCCCATGGACGATTACATCGTAGATCGCATGCGCGCCCCTCTGATACGGCCCGGCATGCGAAGGACCTTCGATCACATGCTGGGCTGCGCGGTCACCCCGCCCCGGGAGGGCCTGGGCTTCTGTCCCGCAATGGCGCTGCTCGGCGGGCGGGACCCGCTGATGGATGAAGCGCGCCTCCTGCAAGCCCAGTCGCTGCTGAGCGGCGCGGAAACCCATCGTCTGGCCTCCGCAGGCCACTTTCCGATGGAGACCCACAGCAAGGCCCTGCGGGATTACCTGCGGGGCTGGCTGCGATACAACGATTAGAATGGAAGTAATGCCCTATGCCAAAGCTCGAACCCTATTCCAGAAAGCTGGATTACAGCTACCAGCTCGGGGTGTTTCCTGCGCTGATGCTGCTTGAAGCGAAGCCCGATTGCGCCCTTCGGCTTTTGCTCAATTCTCAGGGGCTTGAAAACGAGGGTGTCGTCAAGCTGCGCAAACGCTGCGCGGCACTGGGCGTGCGCGAGGAGCTGGCCGACCGGGTGCTGCGACGGGAATCGAAGAAGGACAACTGCTTTGCCGGACTGGTGTTCAAAAAGTACGAATCCGACCTCTCTGTCTCAGATAACCACGCCGTGCTGTGCCAGATCACGGACAATGGCAACGCGGGCACGGCCATGCGCTCCCTACTGGGCTTTGGAATCCGGGACGTGGCCCTCGTGCGCCCCTGCGTCGATGTGTTCGATCCCCATGTGCTTCGCGCCTCCATGGGTGCCTATTTCAAGCTGCGCGTCAGGACCTACGACAGCTTTGACGACTATCGCGCCGATTTCCCAGACAGGCCCCTCTATCCCTTCATGCTGGACGGCGCCCAGCCTCTCGACGCCGTGGCTTCCGACGCCCGGCCGCCCTTCTCGCTGGTGTTCGGCAACGAGCAGACCGGCCTGCCGCCGGCCTTTGCCGAATTGGGCCAGAGCGTATTGATTCCACAGAGCGACGAAATCGATTCTCTGAACCTCGCTGTAGCCGTTTCGGTGGGAGCATACGTATTTACAAGGCCAAGGTCGTGATCCGGCAGATTGCCGACGCCGCACGCCAATACAAATAACGAGCGATCTTCTACGGAGGGTGATATCGTGTTTTTCCGCGGCTACAACATATTGAACAGCATGGCACGCCCGGAGTCGCTGCCCTCGCCGCTTGCCACCGGTCCGGCCAAAGAGTGGGCCTATGCGGGCGCGCACCTGGCCATGAGCCGCGACCTGCCCGCTATGGGCCTGTCCCGGCGGCTTTCCGACCCGGAGGCCTATCTGCGCCTGCAAACGGGGCGGCGTCAGGCGCTGGAAGCGCTGATGGCCGTGGAGCCTGACGGCCAGCGGCTGGAGCGCGTCATCGACCTGATCTGCATGATCGTGGAGGAATCCAGCTGGGCTGAAAACCCGAAGGGAACGCCCTTCGACGACGACCAGCACCCGCGCATTGACTTTCAATGCGCGGAGACGCTGATGCTGTTGGCATGGGTCCAGCGCGCCATGGGCGAGCGCTTGGGCGCCCGGGTATCCGCAAAGCTGCAATACGAGGCGCGCAGGCGGGTCTTCTCCCCTTTCCTTGCCCATTCCGACTATCCCTTCATGCGCTTCATGGGACCTGTGAGCGCCCTGTCTGACCGTCCGCTGTGCATACTCAGCGACCTGTTGCTCGCATCGGTTTTGCTGGAAACGGATGCCGGGCGCAGGGCCGCGGTAATGAAGCAAGCGCTGCGGCTGATTGACCAGGCCGTACAGGCCCGGGATCGGCGCATGCAGTCGCTCACGGACGCCCTCGCGGAAACCGCCGCGGTGACCGACCTCTGCTCGCTGCTTCGAAAGCTGACCCGCGGGCAGCTGGACCTGACCGAGGTCTATCCCACTTCGGACTGGCTTGACGCGCTGCTGATTCCCTGGATCGACGGCGATTGCTTCATCGATCCCGTCACCGGAGACATGAAACCCGTCCTTTCCGGGCAGGCTCTGTTTCGCGTGGGCCTGGCCAGCGGTGATGAGGCGCTGAGCGCCCTCGGGGCGGCGCTGCACCGTCAGCGCCGCGTGCCCTCCCCCACGGTAACGGGGCGGATGCTGGACCTGTCCTGCGCGGGCATGCTCTCTGCTCAGGTGGAAAACCCGCCAAAGCTCAAGCACGCCGCCACGACTCGGAACCGTGTGATGATCTCCCGTTTCAGCGGCTTGACCTGCGCGCTCCACGCCGGCGGCGACCGGGCCAACGCGGGAAGCCTCGTGCTGTTTGCGGACGGAGTACCCATACTCGTGGAAACGCCGAACCAAACGTCTCTGCCCGTGATCGACGGGCTCACCCAGCTGATTGCTCCCGGTGAAAACGCCCCGGAATCCGCCTTTGGCGCGGACGTCTGCCCCTCCGATTTCCAGACCCGTCCAGACAGGGACCTGTTGAGCGTGGACCTGACCAACGCCTGGCCGGCCCGCCTTGGCGCGCGCGCCATCCAGCGCACGGCAATGGCGCTGCGCCCGGACAAGGTTCTTCAGCTGGTGGATGCCTTTGATCTGGAGAAGCCCGCAAAGGTCACCTTCCGATTCATCACCCCGCAATCCCCCGAAATGATAAGGCCCGACGGCGCCACGACCGAAGCCGTGCGTCTCGGGCCCGTAACCTTGAGCTGGGAAGGGGAGATGCGCTGCGAAATCACCATGCTGAACGAGCGATTCTCCATCGGCGAAGGAAGCGGTGAACCGTTGCGCTGCATCAGCCTGACGCCGGTCAACCCCGTCGGGCGGGGTTTCTTCCCGTTCTGCTTCGCACGGACAGGCATGTAGCGGTCTCAGTTCACCTTCTTCAAAAACTCAAACCCGTTGAAGGTATCGTAGACGCGCACGCCGCTCATGCCGCCGATGGAGCGACTGGACAGCACGGTGCCTGTCCTGAACAGCAGGCCCAGTATGGGCAAGCGATTGACCACAGTCATCTGAATATCGCTGTATATCTTCTGCAACAGGGTCTCGTCAGAGGCGGAATACACACGCTCCAGCAGCTGGTCCATGTCGTCGCTGCTGTAGTGGTTCAGGTTCAGCGATCCCCTGCTTCCCAGCACGCTTGACAGGTAGGGAACCTCGCTCAGGTTCACGCCCACCAGCGCAAGATCGAATTCCCCATCCTTGACCAGCTGGCGCGTGCGCTCCTTGGAATAGATTGTCACCGTCACATTGAAGCCCACGGTCCGCAGGTAGTCGGCGATCAGGTTTGCCGCATTTTCGCGGATGCTGTTGCTGCTTTCGTTGTAGGTTATGATCGACAGCGTCGGCTCCTGTACCATCACGCCCACATGCTTGTTCAGCGTGCCGTCGCCGGTCAGGTCGTACCAGCCCAGATTGTGCATCAGCTGCAGGGCCCGCTCCGGACTGTAGTAGTAGATGGCGCTCTGGCTCTCGTACAGCCAGGATGAGGGCGGCACAGGTACCTCGCACTGCACGGCCATGTCCAGATAGCCGTTGGAGGCGATCACCGAGCGATCGATGGCGTACATGATGGCCTGCCGCACGCTGGCATCCGCGGTCAGGCTGCCATCGGACAGGTTCGGCACCAGCATCTCATAGGTCAGCGTGGGATAGTCGATGCTGGTCAGGCCCGCCAGCTTTCGGCTGAGGGATGCCTTTGGGCTCTTGGTGGACAGCATGTCGATCTCATGTGTGCGAATTGCCTCTATGGCGTCGCCGATATTATAGTACCGCCTGAGCAATATGCTCTTGATCTCCGGTTGCTGCTTCCACCAGAGCGGGTTGGCCTCCAGCCGAACGGAGCCTTCCGGGTTTGCCTGTATGTACCAGTAGGGCCCGGTGCCCCGGGGCAGGTCGTCGTAGAGGGTATCGTACTGAATCACCGGGAATACCATGGCATACAGCGTCATCATGCTGGTGTTCTTCGCGGTAACCGTCAGTCCGTAGATGTCCGTTGGCGAGGCGTCCATGTTCTCGATCACCTGGAGGCGCTCATAGTAGGGGTTTTCCTCCCCCGCCTGCATCAACGTCTGATAGCTGCGCACCACGTCGTAGGCGGTCAGCTCGTAGCCGTTGTGAAACTGTATGCCGCTGCGCAGGTTGAATATCCAGTTCTTGCCGTCCTGGACCCAGTTGTTGGCCAGCATCGGCACCGGCTTCAGGTTCTCGTCCAGGTCTACCACGCTCTCGAACACCAGCTGATTGACGCTGATCATGCTCCAAATTCTGGTGGCAACAGGGCTGTAGGTCATGTACCCAGGCTCCACGTAGCCGATGGTGACATCCGCATTGGTCATGTCCACCTGGGGCAGCGCCTGCTGCTGCTGAATGTAGGGGTCGGTCGCCTGATAGCCGCCGCCCAGGTCCGAGGCGATGCCACCGGACGGATCAGAGGCCTGGTAGCCGCCCCCCAGGTCCGAGGCGATGCCGCCGGACGGATCAGAGGCCTGGTAGTCCCCGCCCAGGTCGGAAGCCACTTCCGCCCTTACGCTAAGCGACAGCAGCAGACACAGCGCCACCGCCAACGCGCTAAGCCGCCGACGGCGCATACAGTTCCTTGTATTTTTCATAATACTTCAATACCCTCTTGACATAGTTGTCCGTGGCGCTGGAAGGTACGGTTTGCAGCGTAGCGCCGTTCGGACTGTATTCAGGGTTGGCCAACCAGCCGTCCACAGTGCCCTGCCCGGCGTGGTAGGCCGCGATGGCGCAAGTCAGGTTGCCGTTAAAGCGGCGGATCAGGTAGCCCAGATACCAACAGCCGTATTTGATGTTGGTGTCCGGCTCGAACAGGCTCCCCTCCCGATACGTCTCGTCAAGCTTGCCCGCCACCCACTCGGCGGTAGAGGGCAGCAGCTGCATCAGTCCCTGGGCGTTGGCCTCGGACACCGCCTCCGGTATATAGCTGGATTCCGCAAGGATCACCGCGGCGGGCAGGGCCGGGTCGAGGCCGTTGGACGCGGCGCACGCGCGAATCTCTGCCTCGTATGCCATCGGATACAACTGCACGGTGGTCTCGGGACGTTGCGTGAATGCCAGCCAAAGGCCCATGCCGGTCAGCGCCAGCAGCACAATTGCGATCACGACGGCAGCGCGCCGCCGGCTTCGCCGCGCTCTGACACTGCGACGCCGGGTCGATCCTGTCACTGAACCGCCTTTTCCCTTGGAAGACATGGCCCCTCCGATGCTATCCATATTTGTTTATCCGTTTTTTTCCGCCCGCTTCTGGGCTGCCCGGTACAGCTGCTCCAGCTCGGCCTGGGTGCGCTCTATGGGCCGGTCCGTGTTGATGACATAGGTGGCCCGGGCATTTCGCTCCTCCAGGGGCATCTGGCTTTCGATGCGCGCCACGGCATCCTCGGGGCTGAGGCCATCCCTGGCGACGATGCGGGTGACCTGCCTCTCCCGGGGCACAGTCAACGCCCAGGTTTCGTCGCACAGGGCATCCATGCCGGTTTCAAACAGCAGCGGCACATCCAGTATCACCACGCCGGCCCCCGCCTGAGCTGCCGCATCCATCGCTGCGAGCATATCCCTCTGCACCAGCGGATGCAGTATCCCCTCAAGGGCGCGGCGGGCCGGCTCGTTGGCAAACACCAGCTTACCCAGCTTTATCCGGTCCAGCGTGCCGTCATCCCGAAAGGCCGCGTCGCCAAACACCCGCCGAATGTCGTCCAGCGCCTCGCCGTTTTCCGCGGTCAGCGCGCGGGATACCTCATCCGCGTCCAGATGGGCTGCTCCAAGGGATTCCAGGTATCGGGCTGCCTCAGACTTTCCGCAGCCGATGCCCCCTGTCAGGCCGATCACATAGGGTTTATTTGCAAGCACGCCAATCCCCTCCAATGGTTATATCGGTGCGCAGCGGCACGGACAGCGTCATGACGCCCTCCATGCAGCGCCGCAGCAGGTCGCGAACCGCTTCGGCCTCAGCCTCGGGGGCCTCCACGATCAACTCGTCGTGCACCTGCAATATCAGCTTTGCCTCAAAGCCGCCCAACTTCAGCGCTTCATCCACGGCGATCATCGCCAGCTTGATGATGTCCGCGGCGGTGCCCTGTATGGGGCTGTTCATCGCGCAGCGCTCGCCGAAGGAGCGCACGGCGTAGTTGGAGCTGGTGAGCTCGGGCAGGTAACGGCGGCGGTTCATCAGCGTGGTGACGTAGCCCTGGGCGTGTCCCTTCTTTACCGCACCGTCCATATAGGCCTTCACGCCGGGATAGCGTTCGAAGTACCGGTCGATGAAGGACCTGGCCTCAAAGCGGCTGGCGCCGATGTTCTTCGCCAGCGTGAATTCGGAGATGCCGTAGACGATGCCGAAGTTCACCGCCTTCGACGCGGAGCGCATCTGGCCGGTCACCTGATCCAGGGGCACGCCGTAGACCTCGGAAGCCGTGCGGGCGTGGATGTCCTGGTCCATCAGGAAGGCGTTGATCATCGTCGCGTCGCCGGACATATGGGCCAGCACCCGCAATTCGATCTGGGAGTAGTCCGCGTCAACCAGCAGCCAACCGGGACGGGCCACGAAAGCCCCCCGTATGGCCTTGCCCAGCTCGGTGCGAACGGGTATGTTCTGCAGGTTCGGCTCGGCGGAGCTGATGCGTCCGGTGACGGTACCCACCTGGTCAAAGCGGGTGTGGATCCGGCCGTTTTCATCCCGCATCGGAATCAGTGCGTCGATATAGGTGGATTCCAGCTTCTGGTATTTCCGATATTCCAGCACTTTTCCGCATATCGGGTAGTCGTCCGACAGCTGTTCCAGCACCTCGGCATTGGTGGAGATCTTCTTCTTCGGCGAGGGGATGCCCAGCTTGCCGAACAGCAATTCGCCCAGCTGCTTCGGGGAATTGAGGTTGATCCGCTCCCCTGCCATCTCGGCGATCTCATCGGTCAGGCGTTGAATCTGCGTCTTGAACGTCACGCCCAGGTCCCTCAGCACGTCCGCGTCCACCAGGAAGCCCTCGTCCTGCATGCCCCGCAGCACATAAGCCAGGGGAAGCTCGATCTGGCTGTAGATCTGTTCAAGATCGTTCGCTCTGAGCTGTTCCCGCTGCGCGAGAGCCAGCCTGCGCACCGCCGTGGCGGGATGATCCTGCCAGCCCACGACGCCCTCCTGGACGCACAGCGATTCCGCGTCAAAACCCGGGCGCTGGGGATTCAGCGCGTAGGCCGCCAGCATCACGTCGGTGATATCGCCGTTGATCCGCTTGAGGTCGATGGGCAGCGATTTGATATCCCACAGCGCGACAGGACATTCGGCCTCAAGCAGCGGCAGTGCCGCCTCCCAGGCCTCATCGCTCGTGATGCCGGGCGAGAGCAGGTCGCCGCCCATGGGCATGGACAGGCGCGCCGCATCGGTGGCCACCGTGAATCGGTCGTCCAGGTGGAACGCCGCCCACTTCGCCGTACCGGCCAGTGCCATAATACGCCCGGCCAGGTCGTCCCGTGCGTTGAAGGATTCGACCTTTGGCAGCGATTCGTCCCCGACGGGTTCCGTTAACGCAACCGTCCGGCCTCCCAGAGGCGCGAAGGCGCCCGCCACGTCCGTCAGCCTCCTGAGCGCGGCGTTCATGCGAAGCTCTCTCAGGCGGGGCAGCGCGCCGGTGATGTCGCCCAGCCTCCAGGCTTCGGGATCGACGTTTACAGGCGCGTTTCTGTCGATCTTTGCCAGGGTATAGCTCATCTCCGGCAGCGCCCGGCCCTCGATCAG
>JAZTZK010000345.1:0-1887 GCA_045637485.1 Clostridia bacterium | reverse complement strand
AAAGGCTTGCGAAGCGTAGAAACCCCTGTCTTTTCCATAGAATCAAACAAATCCCGAAGGGATTTGCGACGCGAAGCTAGCCCTTTAGGGCACCACCCCTAACCCCTAAAACCTACCCCCTAACCCCTGAAATTCTGATTTATCGAGCAAAGCTCGATAAATCAGAATTTACCTTCTTTCTATATAATAAAACCATTCCCACCCATCCGGAGGTTCGTCATGTTGAATGCCCTTGGCATCGTCTACCTGCTGGCCGGCGGGGCCTGCATCGCCTATTACTTCCTGATCGGCTTCTATTCCCGGTTCGGGCTGAGCATACAATGGATATGGCTGGCGGCGGGCGCGACGCTGATCGTCGCGGGCCTGCTGACCCGCGCGCCCGTGCCCCGCTGGCTGCGCTACGCCTGGCGAACGGCGCTGATCGCCGCCCTGGCGCTGCTGGCGGCGCTGGAGGGCCTGGTGATCAGCGGCATGAACGCCACGGCCCCGCCAGGCATGGATTACCTGATGGTGCTGGGGGCCAGCGTGTATGCCGACGGCCCCAGCCCCGCCCTCACCCGACGGATCAACGCCGTGACGGGCTGCCTGGACCGGCATCCGGACGCCGTCATCATCGCCACCGGCGGCCAGGGCAGCGGCGAGCCGGTCACGGAGGCCCAGTGCATCCGCGACGGGCTGGTCAGGCGGGGAGTGGATCCCGCGCGCATAATTATGGAGGACAAATCCACCAACACCTGGGAAAACATGACCTTTTCCAGGGCCCTGATCGACCGTGACGCCGCCGTGGGCATCGTCACCAACAACTACCACATCTGGCGCTCGATGCGCCTGGCCCGCCGGGCAGGCCTGACGAATGTGCACGGCATCGCCGCCGAATACACCGGCCCCACGCTGATCCACTTCATGGTCCGCGAAGCCATCGCCATCGCCGTGGGCTTTCTGCGGGGAAGGCTGTGATGGGCGCTATTCCCTACCGATTCTGGAAAAGCGATGTTAAATAGTTGTAAACCAATGTGCCTTCTATGGACAATTTTTGGCAATGCCGATATAATTAAACTGGTTTTATAATGTGTCAGAGAATAGACTACCGGATGTAACACAGAATGCGGGAACGCTTGCCTGGGTCGTATGGTTAGCCCCGTTTTTTGTGTTACCCATCTGTGTCAGAGGCTTCCTTAGCTCATTCTGCGTTGTCTTTCACACAATAACGATCAGGGAGGATGGACACATGAAGAGAAGAATTGCGTTGCTGCTGGTATTATGCATGCTGGCGTCACTGACGCCCGTAGCGATTTCAGAGGATGAAATTGCGATTCTCACTGACGATACCGTGGCGACAGTCCTGGACAGCGACGATTCGGAATTATCCGATCTCTTTGGGCAGGCGTCTGACGGCGAAGCCGGAACGGCAGACGACCTCCTTGATCCGCAGGACGCCGAGATCCCCGAGCTGCAGAACATCGACCTGCCGGAGCTGCAGCAGGAACAGGATGAGGACGCGGCCGAGCCGGATTTCCTGCTGTATGTCAACGAGTCCTACACGCTGGACACAGCCGAACTCGCCCGTCGCATGGAGGTGCCGGAGGACCAGACCATCGAGTTTTCTTCCTCCGAAGCGAAGATCGCGGATGTCACCCCCGACGGGACCATAAAAGCCCTGTCCGTGGGCGAAGCCCTGATCAGCTGCCTGGCGGGGCATGACAGCATCGCCGTCTATACCGTCCGGGTGATTGAAGCGCCCGACGGAACGACGGAAGCCGCCCCCACAGAGGAGACCCCCACAGAGGAGACCCCCGCCGAGGAAACTCCCGTAGAGGAGACTCCAGCTGAGGAAACCCCCGCTGAGGAGACTCCTGTAGAAGAGACTATAGAGGAGATCGTAGAAGA
>JAZTZK010000344.1:0-7211 GCA_045637485.1 Clostridia bacterium | reverse complement strand
GTGACGGCCATGTACTCGGTTCCGCTGCCGCAGCCGGAGATGCGCTTGTAGACGCAGGGCCCGCCGGCGAGATCGATCATGTAGTGGTAGAAGGTAAAGGGACGGCCCTCCCGGCGGCGGCGGATCATCAGCTGCGCCAGGTCCTCGTACTGCCTGAGCACCAAGGGCATGTCCTCCGCCGTCAGCGCGGCGGGATCGCCCTCGGCGCAGACCACGGGCTCCATGCTCAGCTGATCGAAGCCCAGGTCCAGCATGCACTGTATGTCCTTCAGGAAGTCCGGATTAGCATGGGTGAAGGTGCCCCGCATGTAGTAGCCCTTCCCGCCCCGGGCCTCGACGAACCTCTGGAATTTCGGCACGATCCGATCCCAGCTGCCGTTTCCGGCATAGTCCACCCGGCAGGCGTCGTGCACCTCCCTGCGCCCGTCCAGGCTCAGCACCACGTTGTGGCACTCCCTGTTGGCGAAGTCGATCACCTCGTCGTCCACCAGCATGCCGTTGGTGGTCAGCGTAAAGCGGAAGTTCTTGCCCTTCTCTTTTTCAACGGAACGGGCGTAGGCCACCAGCCGCCTGACCACGTCGAAGTTCATCAGCGGCTCGCCGCCAAAGAAGTCCACCTCCAGGTTGCGTCTGGTTCCGGAGCGCTCGATCAGGAAGTCCAGCGCCCGCTTGCCCACCTCGTAGGGCATCACGGCCCGCTCCCCGTGATACTTGCCCTGGCTGGCAAAGCAGTAGGCGCAATTCAGGTTGCAGGTGTGGGCCACGTGCAGGCACAGGGCCTTGACCACGCCGGAGGTGCGCCTCTTCAGCTCGCCGGCCATGGGCTCGAACACGTCCGGGGCGAACAGCTTTCCCGCGTCCCTCAGGGCGATCACCTGGTCCAGGCACTCCTCGGCCTCGCTTGCGGACAGCCCGGGCTGCCGCTCCCCCATCCGCCTGAGGATGTCAGCCCGGCCGTCGATTCCGGTGTCCATCAGGGCGATGATGTCATAGGCCGCGTCGTCCACCGCGTGCACCGAGCCGGAGCACACGTCCAGCACGATGTTGTAGCCGCCCAGCTTGTATTGATGTATCATATATTCATGCTCCCATATGCCATGAATGCCGCCTTTACAGGCGGCATTCACGGATTGACACGATGGTGATTACTTGTCGGCCTTCTGCTCGCACTGCTGATTCGCGATGCCGCAGCTGGTCTTGCACGCGGACTGGCAGGAGGTCTGGCACTCGCCGCAGCCGCCGTTCTTGGCGCTGTCGCACAGGTTGCGGGTTTCGATGGTCTTGATATGCGTCATGTTGATTTCCTCCACATACGATGATAGATACATCATAGCAGAGGAAACGCCGATTGTCAATCGGTTGGGAAGGTTTTAACTGAATTCTGTTCCTTGACATCCCCCTTTCGGCAGTGCTATCATAGAAGGTGGCATTATCATCGAAGCGAGGGCATACGATATGGAATTACAGGGAATGTATCGCACGCTGGGCATCAGTCCGGCGGTTTACGACTTTGGCCAACAGGTGCTCAGGGACCTGCGGGAACGGTTTGATCAGGTGGACGCAGTGGCGGAGTACAACCAGGCGAAGGTGATCGCCGCCATGCAGAAAAACCGGGTCAGCGCCCCCTGCTTCGCGGCCACCACCGGCTACGGCTACGACGACGTGGGCAGAGACACGCTGGAAAAGGTCTATGCCGACGTGTTCCACACCGAGGCGGCGCTGGTGCGCCCGCAGATCACCTGCGGCACCCATGCGCTTGCGGTGGCGCTGTCGGCCAACCTGCTGCCCGGCGACGAGCTGCTCAGCCCCGTGGGCCGCCCCTACGATACGCTGGAGGAGGTCATCGGCATCCGGGAATCGAAGTGCTCGCTGAAGGAGTACGGCGTCTCCTACCGCCAGGTGGACCTGCTGCCCGACGGCGGCTTCGACCGGGAGGGCATCCGTGCGGCTATCAACGAAAGGACAAGGCTGGTGACGATCCAGCGCAGCAAGGGCTACGCCACCCGTCCCACCTTTTCGGTGGGGCAGATCGGCGAGCTGATCGCGTTCATCAAATCCATGAAGCCCGGGCTGAACGTGATGGTGGACAACTGCTACGGCGAATTCGTGGAGACCACAGAGCCCTCGGATGTAGGCGCGGACATGACGGTGGGCAGCCTGATCAAGAATCCCGGCGGCGGCCTTGCCCCCATCGGCGGCTACATCGTGGGCAGCGCCGAGTGCGTATCCCGATGCGCCTTCCGGCTGAGCGCCCCCGGCCTGGGCCAGGAGGTGGGCGCAAACCTGGGCATCATGCCCGCCTTCTACCAGGGGCTGTTCATGGCCCCCACGGTGGTCTCCGGCGCGCTGAAGGGCGCGATATTCGCCGCGAACCTCTATGAAAGGCTGGGCTTACGGGTTATTCCAGGCGGCAGCGAGCCGCGCCACGACATCATACAGGCGGTGGAGCTGGGCTCCCCCGAGGCCATGCGCGCCTTCTGCCACGGCATACAGGCCGCCGCGCCGGTGGACAGCTACGTCATCCCCGAGCCCTGGCCCATGCCCGGCTACGACAGCGACGTGATCATGGCCGCCGGGGCGTTCGTGCAGGGCAGCTCCATCGAGCTGAGCGCCGACGGCCCCATCCGCCCGCCCTACGCCGTCTACTTCCAGGGCGGCCTGACCTGGACGCACGCAAAGCTGGGCATATTGATGAGCCTGCAGAAGCTGGTGGACGCGCATCTGACGGGGCTATAGTCGTCAAGGACCATTCGGTCGCGGGAAACAGTTTTGGCGTTACTCAATATGTAGGAGTTTGGTAATACTATCTTAAAATTATCTCCTTCAAAAGTGGCAAAAGGGAATTGACAATTGTGTTAAAGTGTGGTAATTTAATACCAGTTCCAAAACATTATTTCATTTAAGGGGGTATTATTCCTATGAAGAGGACAGTCAGGAGGGTTGCCATTCTCGTCTTTGTGATGGCGCTGATCGTGAGCATCTGCATGCCCGCGTTTGCCGCCGTCAAGCCCAGCGTCAAGCTGGTCAGCGGGCCGACCACCGCATACCGCGGATACTACATGAACCACAGGTACTATCTGAATTGCAACAGCTATACCAAGAAGAACGGCGGCTATCGCTCCAATTTCGACGGTCAGATCTACAGGCGGTCGACGGGCGTACGCTACAGCACCTGGGATATCAACTGGACCGGCAGGGGCTACTACACCGTCAAGACCGCTGTGTACAACACCTGGCCCAAGGGTGCCTACAGGGCCTACGTGAGGACCTATTATCGCTCCTCCCCGAGCTACAACCGCTGGACCTTCGTCCGTTCCTTCAACTGGTACTTCAATGTCAGATAACTTCAATATGACCTGACTGTTGAGCCCGTCTCCACAGAGTACGGGCTCTTTTATATGGCTGCGTTTTCAGACCGCCCGAAAGGAATACGACATGAAAAAATCACTCTGTCTGTTGCTGGCCATGCTGGTCGGCATCATGGCCGTGAACGGCGCGGCCGTCGCCCTCGGGGAGGCCATGAACGAAAAATGCCCCGACATGACCGTGTGCGGCGGACTCGTCTGGCGCATCGACGACATGTCCATCGTCTGCGAGGATGTCGAAGCCGGCGCCATCCGGGCGACGCTGCCGCTCTCCGACTGTCTGGATGGCGATGACAAGCTGGTGCGGGTGTCCGTCACCGCCTGGGCGGAGGACGACGTGCTGCTGGCGCTGACCCTGAACGACGCCATGAACAGCGGTAGGCTCCGGCTGCTGGAGCTCGGCCTATCGGAGGGCTCCATTGCATTGATCAAGCGCTATGACACGTGCGGGCAGCTTGGCTTTCTGGCTGACGACAGGGCAAGATGGTACGAGGTCAACATGATCGGCTGCGAACGGCGATTGTTCATCGCCGCCCTGGACGACGCCTACCGCTTCCATTTCTTTCTATACGAACCTGACGCCGACGCGCTCACGCCCCTGGGCGAGCGTTCACTGGCGGCCTACACCGCCGCCATGCCCTACGACGGCGACCTGCTCGTCGCCGGGCCCAGCGAGGCGGATGAATCCCTGCTGGAGCTCACCCGCCTGTCCCTGGATGACGGCAGTACGCAGCTGCTGGATGCCGTAGTCCTGGATTCCGCCCTTCGCGCCGCCAATTTTGCCTGGAACGCGTCCGAGGAGCTGTTGTACTATTCAATCAACAACACGGTCTATTCCCTTTCACCTGGCAGCTCAGAGGCTCCGAAGGCCGTCGGCACGCTGGACACCGCCCCCGCGGAGCTGCGTCTCGGCGTCGTCGCCGGCAATCGCTACGCCGCGCTCAGCGAAAGCGGCCGGCTGCTCAGCTGCGACATTCGCGGCTCCGTCGCGTTCACCACCCGGCTGCGCATTGCCAACGTCGTCGACGACGAAACAGTGGTGGCCGCAGCCCGGGATTATGGGATCGCCAACCCCGGCTGCACGGTATCCGTAGCAAATGTCGCCGAGGAGGCGGACCTGCTCTCCGAGCTCAAGGCACAACCGTCGGCATACGACGCCTGTGTGCTGGATCTGCGCTCCGCTCTGTACCTGTCCCTGGGCGAATCGGGCTTCTTCGCCGACCTGTCCGACATCGACGCGCTGGCGGCCGCCGCTTCCGACATGACGCCACGAATGGCGGAGGCCCTTCGAATGGACGGGCATCTGTGCGCCGTGCCTACGGCCGTCGGAAGCTACTGCCAGATGCTGAATGTCCCCGCCCTGCAGACGCTGACCGGCCTCTCCCGGGAAGCGCTTCCCACAGACTGGCCCGGCTTTATAGCGCTGCTGGGCAAGCTTGCCGACAGCGGCGCTTTGACCGCCGAGGGCGAATACTGCCTGTTTGACGTGGATATGCCCGCCGAGGGGCTTCGCGATATGGTATTTGGCGCGTTGGTGCAGGATTGCCTGCTGTGGATCGAGGCGGACGACAGCGCCGCCGACCGCCTGCCCCAGGCATTGCTGCCGACGCTGGAAGCCTTCAACGGCGTGGACTGGTCCCGCCTGTCGACGACAGGCAGCCGCCCCTCCCTCTCCCAGCCCGGCGCCGCCTCGGATGATTTTCAGCTTGAACAGGGTGGCAGCGAACGCACGGCCCTGCTGGGCAGCGGCATGCCCGATATCGTGGTCGCACCGCAGGCGGAGGGCATGGAATATTGGCCCCTTTCCGTGCAACCGGGCGGCGAGCGCCTGATCAGCCAGGTGGCCTTCGTGCTCTGCGTCAACCCCAACTCCGACAACCTTGAGGCCGCGCTTTCCTTTGCGTCCCTTGCGTGGGAAAAGACGGATGTGGAGACCAAGATGGCCCTCCGTCAGAGCATGAACACGCCCGTCGCCAATGCCGCCTACCGGGAGGATCTGGATTACATGGCGCAGGATGCGGCGCTGTTGCAGCAGGACATCGCCGCCGCGCAGAGCGCCGAGGAGCTGGCGCTTCTTCAGGCGCAGCTTGACGATCTCCAGGCCTACATGGCGGACTACCGCGAAAACGGCCGATGGCTCGCGTCGGAGGCGAGCATCGCCCGCTATCGCAGCCTCGCGGACGCGCTGGTGCCCATCGCGCCGGATTTTGGCTTTGACGACGCCCAGGCCGAGCTGATGTTTCAATTCCTGGATGGCGCTCTGACGGCCGAGGAATATGCCGACCGCTTTGCCAAGGCCGCAAAATGAACCGCAACCGTCGGATTCAACGCACTGACCGGGCTGCTGTGAGCTTTAAAAGCGGGCGGCGCAAACGCGCCGCCCGCCCTATACATGGGTATATTATCAGTTTTCCGGCACCAGCAGGCCGTAGGTACCGTCGTTGCGGCGGTAGAGCACGCACATCGTATTGGTCTCGGCATTCATAAACAGGAAGAAGTTATGGCCAAGCAGCTCCATCTGGGTGATGGCGTCGTCCACATCCATGGGCTTCACGCTGAACTTCTTCACGCGCACGACGTCATAGCTGGCCTCCTCGTATACGGGCTCGACCTTCTCTTCGGGCGCCTCGGGCTTGGGATCGCGCAGGTGCTTGCCCATCTTGGTGCGATAGCGACGGATCTGGCTCTCCAGCTTATCCACGGCACGGTCGATGGACAGGTACATGTCGTTCGAGCTCTCCTCGGCGCGCAGGATCAGGCCATCCACGCTGACGGTGATTTCGCAGATATTCCTGCCGCCGCGTTGCTGGCGGAAGCGGATGATGGCCTCGGCCTCTTTATTAAAATAACGATCCAGCTTACTCAGCTTCTTTTCAGCCCTGGCCTTCAGGCTGTCGGAGACAACTTCCTTGCCCACAAAGACACACTTCATGTTCATCTCTCCTTTATCTCTTTTATGGCGTTGGGCGGCGCCAGCGCGCCCATCAACCCAATTTTAACGCCCTGATAATAATATTCTGCACGGTTCGCGTTTTTCCTGCATGTCTGTCAATATTTTTTTAACCCATCCGATGAAACCCCCAGGGGCGAGATCGACGCCAGAATCGCTATCCCGATCCGGTTCGTCTCCCCGTCCTGCAGCTCAAGGGGCGAGGCGAAGGCGTAGATCACATAATCCGGGTAGACCGGGTGAAAGAAGGCGACGCCGCGATAGTTGTCCTGGGGCCGTTCAAAGGCTATGGCGGGTATGCCATTCAGATCCCCCTGTACAACGGAGGTATAGCCGCCTCGCTCAAAGTCCCCGGCCAGCGCTTCCGTCGTCTCAAGCGTTCCGGCGGGCATGTAGCCCACGGTGACGCCCATTGACGCGTCGTCGCTGCCCGCCCGGTAGAACAGGCCCGCCTCCGCCTGGGCTTCGTCGATGGCCCCGGAGGCCCATCCGCGGGGCAAATACAGCTTAAAGCCGTCCTCAAAGGGCTGCCAAACGCCCTCATAAGGCGCATCCGCCTCGGAGAAGGCCGCGGGCGGCCGGGTGGATTCGACGCCAACCGCACGCCTCGGCGCAGCCGGAATCGAGGGCCCCCGCGTGGGCAGCTGCGTTTCCTCGGCCAAGCCGATGAAGGCGCACAGGGCCATAACGATGGCGAGAAACAATAGCTTTTTCATGTCTGTGTCTTCCTTAATCTGCAATGTCTATTGACGGTTGTATATTCTGATTCAAACTTCCCACACACCAAAGTGGTGAAAACCGCGACAGTGCAAGGGATAACGAAAGAAAAATAGCATGAGACCCAAAAACCTGGTATAATGGAAGCGAAGAAAACAACCAGCCAGGAGAGAGGAGCT
>JAZTZK010000343.1:0-11290 GCA_045637485.1 Clostridia bacterium | reverse complement strand
AAGGACTTCTTCGGCCTGGATCTGATTTATGAGAATCGGACCTTTCATAAGAGCAGCTCTGTCTTTATGAATAACGTCGTCGAGGTCTGCTGCAACAGGGGCATGCGTTCGCTCTATGACGAGCGCATGCCCGATGGCTCGGTGGTCCATTCCTTTGCCCGCCGCATTTGCATGAATCCCGTCACGGGGAATATCGCCGTGGCCGTCGCGGTGCTCTCCATCAGCGATTCGGGCGACGGCATGAGGAACGCGGAGATCACCCGGGCGCTGGCCACCGACTATCACAGCATCTATGCGGTGGATCTGGATACGGACATGTATACCAAGTACACGTCCCAGGCCAGTGAGCAGCAGCCGATCATGAAGGAGAATGGGGAGAACTTCTTCGATAGCGGCAAGTGGGACGCCCATTGCGTTCACCCGGAGGACCGGGCAATGTTCCAATCGGTGTTCTCAAAGGCAAAGATCGAACAGGCGCTGGACCAGTCCGGTGCTTTCACGCTGAAATATCGGTTGCTGGAGGATGACGGCCCCGTGGATGTGCGCATGAAGGCGAAGCGAATCCGGGCAGGCATCAATCAAATCATCGTGAGCATCAGCCTGATGTGATACAGGCCCTGGGCCCGCCGATTGCCTTACGCCATCCCGACGCGCTGTATTGCCTTTCGGACGCGAAGGCCGTATGAACGATACAACAGAATAATGATATCAAGAGAAACCGTGACAATGTGCCGGGACAGCCGGGATGCGATGCCCTTCGCATACCCGGGGAGGGATAAGCGACCCGAGATTGAAGGAGGAGCCGCCATGAAAACGACGATCAGGCATACGCGCGGGATATGTCTGCTGCTTGTCCTGGGGATGTGCATGGGCATCCTTTCCGCGTGCGCGTCACGTCAGGCAGATAAGGGGCAGGCCACGGACACGGAGCCGGACACGTCGGGCTTCCTTGTTGCCGTGGAGGACGAGCCGGACACGGTGGATTTCCAGTGTACTTCGATCCACTATACCGTCGCGCAAAACGTATTCAACCGGTTGGTAGAGATGGAAAGCGACGCCAACGGCGATATGGAGATACTGCCATCCCTGGCCAAAAGCTGGGAGATTTCAGACGACGGAAGGGTCTATACCTTCCATCTGCGTGAAAACGTGACATTCAGCAACGGATCGCCCCTGACCGCCTCGGACGTACAGTATACCTTTATCCGGTTGTTGACCCACCCCAACGCCTGCAACAGGGACATTGCCGACTTTATTTCAGGCGCGGAAGCCCTGGAGAGCGGCAAGGCAAAGACGCTGGAGGGGTTTGACGTACTGGACGACCTGAGCTTTACCATCACCCTGGCCTATCCCTTTCAGGCCTTCTTGGCCTGCCTGTCAATGCCGGGCGCGTCCATACTGGATCAGGAGACGACGGAGCAGGCCGGAGACCGCTTCGGCACAGACCCGGCCTGGACGATAGGAACGGGCTCCTTCATCCTCTGGAAATGGATTCCGGGAGAGGGGCTGCTGTTGACCGCGAACCCGGATTGCTGGCAGGGCGCGCCGCGCTGCAAGGGGCTCGACCTGCGCTTCATCACCGATTCCAAGGCAATCCGCAGGATGTTTGAAAATGGAGAGATCGATGTGCTTGACCTGGACGAGGTGGGCAATAGCGCGGAATTCTTCCTCCACGGAGACATATATCAGGACAGGCTGTACTGCGTGCCCCGCATCGGCATAACCTACATCGCCCTGAATGAGACCGTCGCGCCCCTGAACGACGCCCGCGTGCGCAAGGCCATGCAGCTTTCGCTGAACCGTGCCATTCTGCTCACCGCGGTCTATGGCGGCAGGGGCTCTGTGGAAAACGGGATTTTTCCCCACGGACTCTATGGCTTTAACCCGGAGCTTCCCGAAATTCCCTGTGACCCCGAAGCGGCGAAGCGCCTTTTGATCGAAGCGGGCTATCCGGAGGGCTTCGACCTTACGGTTAGCGTGAATTCCTCCTCTACGCGATGGGAGATGTCCGTGCTGAGGCTGGCGGCCTCCATGTGGGATAAGATCGGCATCCGGGCGCATATTGACGTGATTAACGAGAGCGAATTCATGCGGCAGCGGAAAAACGGAAAGCTGGCCTGCTACACAGCCCTCTGGACGGCGGATTTCAACGATCCGGACAACTTTATCTATACCTTTTTTGGCAACAGGGAGAACACCGTCTTCCGAAGCCTCTGCTATTCCCGGGAGGATGTGATGGAGCGCGTGCGCCTGGCGCGGGCCATCACGGATCCGGAGGCGCGCATCCGGGAATACAGGAGCCTGGAAAACACCATTGTCCAAGAGGATGCCGCATGGATTCCGCTGTTTTCCCGGCTGCGCTACTATGTCACATCGAAAAGGCTTCGGGGGATTCAGTCGTCGTGGAACGGTTCTGTGAAAAACATGTATCGGGAAATGTCCATCGTAGAGGATAATCAGTAGCGATTTTCTACCGTCGTAACAGGTTAGGGGGAATGGAGATGCGTTCGATCCGCGCAACAATCACGGTGATTACCATCATTGCGATACTTACCAGCATCCTGTCCGTCTTTGCGGCAAGTTTTCTGATTATTCAGAACGAGACGGATAAGAACTCCGTAAGCATGATGAACCTGATTGACCAGGACACGCAGAAGTCGCTGGAAAAATACTTCGAGAGCATCGAACAATCCGTGGAAATTGCCGCCAACATCGCCATCGAGGATCTGGACAGCGTGTTCCTGGTGGAATGCGGCGCCATCCGGGCCGGAAATGAGGCGGACGTTCAGACGATGGAACAGATCTCCGCCATGGACGCCTACCTGGGCGATTACTGCGGCAGGATACAACAGTTTTTTTCGGGCGTCGCCGACTATACCCAGGGGGTGACGGCCTATTACTACTGCATCAACCCGGATATCAGCCAGAATGAACGCGGCTTTTTCTACATGAAGGTTGGCAAGACCGGCTTTATCGAGCAGTCGCCCCTGGATGTTCAGCACCTCAGTCCCGTGGAAACCCTTCACACGACCTGGTATGAGGCCGCGGTCAGCCGGGGTCGTCCCGTCTGGATCGGCCCCTATCAATCCGCTTCAGAGCAGGGAAAGTGGATATGCTCCTATTTCGTGCCGATTTACAAGGCTGGAATGCTCATAGGACTGATGGGCATGGATATCCCCTGCGATACGCTGGTGGAGCAGATCGCCGATATTCGCGTGTACGATACGGGCTTTGTCTGCCTGGTGAACGCGGAAGGGCGCGTGATCTATCATCCGGATCTTCCCATCGCCAGCGATCTGGACGAGCTTGGGCTCAGCGTTCATTCGGATTTGCTCCGGAATGAGAGCAGCGGCGACGAGCTGATCCGCTATTCCGCCAACGGCAGGGACCGGCAAATGTCCTTTTGCACGCTGGCCAACGGCATGAAGCTGGTGAGCGTCGCGCCAACCACTGAGATCAACGCCCCCTGGATCGGGCTGATCAGAGCCATTTTGATCATCTCCGTGGCGGTTATCATCTTCTACGTCATCCTGATACTGCTCATCATGCGGGTCATCACCAATCCCTTGAGACAGCTTACCGACGCCTCCCAGAGGCTTGCGGACGCCGATTACGACGTCGATCTGAATTATCGCGGCAAGAATGAAATAGGAACCCTTACCGGCGCGTTCAAGCGAATGCGGGACCAGATACGGCTTTACATCGACGACCTGAATCACCAGCTTTATCACGACAGGCTGACGGATCTTCCCAACATGAGGTATTTCTTCACCCTCGCGGAGGAGGCGAGGGATGAAATGCTCTCGAAGGGCTTGCGCCCCGTGATGGTTTACTTCAATATCGTCGGGCTGAGGAACTACAACCGGCAGTATGGCTTTGAAATGGGCGACAAGGCGATCCGGAATCTGGCCGGTATCCTGTCGCGGCAGTTCGGAGACCGTCGGGTTTGCCGCTTCAACGGCGACCATTTCGCGGCGGTGTCCGACGAGGAGCATGTGGATGAAGCGCTTCGCCAGGTGATACAGGCGTGTGAGACCGCTATGGACGGGAAGCGCATGTCCATTCGCGTCGGCGTATATCCGAACGCGCTGGAGAGTGTGGACGTCAACATCGCCTGTGACCGCGCCAAGTTTGCCGGGGGTCAGAAGCGGGGTGAGCTCGGTTCCACCGTTACCTATTTTGACGAGGTCATGCTCAAAAAGGGCGAGGTTTATATTTACATCATTCACAACCTGGACCGCGCGCTGGCTGAAGGCTGGGTCAGGGTATACTATCAGCCGATCATTCGCACCTCGGATGGAAAGGTCTGCGACGAGGAAGCGCTGGCCCGATGGATCGACCCCATTCTTGGCTTCCTGTCCCCGGGGGAGTTCATACCCGCCCTGGAGGAATCCAAGCTGATCTACAAGCTCGACCTGTATGTGCTGGAGCAAGTGCTGGAAAAGATGAAGCGACAGAGGGACGCCGGGCTCTATCTGGTTCCCCAATCCATCAACCTTTCCCGCATGGACTTTGTAAGCTGTGATGTGGTCGAGCAGATACGGCGCAGGGTAGACGACGCAGGCATCGACCGCTCCATGATAACCGTGGAGATCACGGAAAGCGTGATCGGCGAAAACTTTGAGTTTATGAAGGCGCAGGTCGAACGGTTCCGCGAGCTGGGCTTCCCGGTGTGGATGGACGACTTCGGCAGCGGCTACTCCTCGCTGGATGTGCTGCAGCAGATCCATTTCGATCTCATCAAATTCGATATGCGCTTCATGGAGCGCTTTGACGAAGGCGACAAGAGCAGGATCATACTGACCGAATTGATGAACATGGCCATCGGCCTTGGCATGGAAACCGTGTGCGAGGGCGTGGAACAGCCGGAGCAGGTGGAGTTCCTGAGGGAAATCGGCTGTACGAGGATACAGGGGTATTATTTCGGAAAGCCTCTGCCCTTTGAGGGCATCCTTGCGCAGCTTGAAAAGGGCACAATGCCGGAATATGAAAACCCGGCGGAATCGGAATATTACGCTTCCATCGGGCGCATTAACCTGTACGATTTGACCGCCATCTCCAATGAAAACGATGATTCGCTGAGCCAATACTTCAATACGCTGCCCATGTGCATCATCGAAGTCAACGGAAACAAGGCGAGGTACAACCGCTGCAACCGCTCCTACCGCGATTTTATACAGCGCACCATGGGTATGAGCTACGATACCAGGGAAATCAACAGCGAAGACCTCTCCGGAAAACCTGGCGAGTCATTCTTCAGGGCCGTGTTTCAGTGCAGCAGGGGTGGCAGCATCGGCATACTGGATGAGAAGGTGAACGAGGATACCGTCGCCCATACCCTCATTCGTCGCGTCGCGGTCAATCCGGTCACCGGCACCGTGGCCATCGCCGTGGCGGTGCTGGCGGTGGTGCGGGAGGACGGCGATGCCGGAACGAGCTACAGCCAGATGGCCAGAGCCATGGCGGCGGATTATGTCGAGCTCTATTATGTCAGCCTGGATACGGAGCAGTTCATACAGTACACCCCGGATTCACAGCGCGAGGATCTGGCCATGGAGCGACACGGGGAGGATTTCTTCGCGGAAGCCCGAAGGCAGGCATTGGTGCAGCTTCACAAGGAGGATCAAGCGTCCTTCACGCTTGCCTTCACCAGGGAGAATGTCGTTAAGGCCCTGGATACCGAGGGAACCTTCAAAATGACCTACCGGCTGATGATCGATGGAAAGCCCACCTATGTCGGCATGAAGGCGGTACGTCTGCCGGGCGACAGCTCCCATATCATCGTCGGCGTGAGCAATGTGGATGCGCAGATGCGCGAAAAGGAAGCCCTGTCATTGATCCAGGCGGAGCAGACCATCTATTCGCGGGTCAACGCCCTCACCCAGGGCTTTGTCTGCATCTATACCATTGATCCTGACACGGGCCACTATATGGAATACCGCGCCAGCAGCGCGTATGCCGGGCTGGGTGTGCCCAGATCGGGCGAGGATTTCTTCGCTCAATCCCAGAAGGAGGGCGCGCGCCTGATCTATCCCGAGGACCTGCCGAAATTCCAGGCCCTGCTGACCCGGGAGAACATCATGGGCAAGCTCCGGAAGGATGGCTTCTATGCCTTCCAGTACAGGCTGCTTCTGGACGGAGAGCCCCGGTATATGAGCCTCAAGGCCGCGCTTGTGGAGGAGCAGGAAGGGCCGGTGCTGCTCATCGGCGTCAATGATATTGACGCGCAGGTGAAGCATGAACAGGATTACGAACGCAAGCTGTCCTCCGCCCGAAGCGAGGCGAATCTGGATGTCCTTACGGGCGTAAAGAATCGGGTAGCCTACGACAACATGTCAAAGCTGCTTGCCCGCCAGATCGAGGAAGGCGAGACGGTGCAATATGCCATCGTCATTTGCCGGGTCTATGGCCTTGAGTGGGTCAACGATGCCCAGGGCCGGATGGCGGGCAATCAACTGATTCGGGAGGCCTGCGCCATTATCTGCGATACGTTCAAGCACAGCCCCGTGTTCCGGGTTGCCGGGGCCCGGTTCGCGGCAATCGTCGAAGGCCATGACTACGACCACATCGATGAGCTGATCGCCAGTTTGGAGACAAACAATCAAAGGAATGTGGAATCCGGAAGGGCGGTGGTCGCCTTCGGCATGGCAAAATACGACGGCAAGGAGAGCGTCGCGTCCGTGTTCCAACGCGCCGAGGCCATCTGCGGCGATGGAAGGATATAATACGACAGTGCCGATGGTTTTAGAGGCGCACGACCGTGAGAATAGCCTTTGCACATCTGTTCAGTCATGGCGGGGTAGACGCCGCCCTAAAGGACAAACTTTGCGGCGCCGCTACGAGGAGATATGCCTGTAGCGGGGGCGTCTACGCCGCCAAAGCAGGTGCAAATACATCGGGACTGAACAGATACAACAGGTTTAGAGCGTCACGCCCTGCTTGAAGATGGCCAGGTCGTGGAAGCCGTTGATCTCGTTGCGGGTGTGCTGGCCGCCGGCGACGGCGAGCACGCAGTCCATCAGGTCCTGCCCCAGCGCGTCGAGGCTCATGCCGGAGAGCAGGCGGCCGGCGTCGAAGTCGATCCAATTCTTCTTCTTTTCAGCCAGGGGGGTGTTGCTGGCGATCTTTACCGTAGGCACCGGGCAGCCGAAGGGGGTGCCGCGGCCCGTGGAGAACAGCACCAGCTGGGCCCCGGAGACCGCCAGCGCCGTGGAGGCCACCAGATCGTTGCCGGGGGCGCTGAGCAGGTTCAGGCCGGGGGTGGCGACCCTCTCGCCGTACTTCAGCACGCCCTTCACCGGGCCGGAGCCGCTCTTCTGGGTGCAGCCCAGGGCCTTGTCCTCCAGCGTGGTGATGCCGCCCGCCTTGTTGCCGGGGGAGGGGTTCTCGTAGACCGGCATGTGGTAGGATTCAAAGTATTCCTTGAAGTCGTTGATCAGTCGCACGGTCTTGCCGAACAGGCTCTCGTCGGCGCAACGGTCCATCAGTATGGTCTCCGCGCCGAACATCTCCGGCACCTCGGTGAGGATCGTGGTGCCACCCATGGCGCCCAGCAGATCGCTGAACACGCCGATGGTCGGGTTCGCGGTGATGCCGGACAGGCCGTCGGAGCCGCCGCACTTCAATCCCACCACCAGCTGGTCCGCCGGACAGGGCACGCGGGCGTCGCTGCGCATGTGCTCCGCCAGCTCCCCGATCAGGGCCATGGCGGCCTCCTGTTCGTCCTCCACCTGCTGGCTGACCAGCGTGCGCAGCCGGGCCGGGTCGTATTCGCCGATGTGGGGCAGGATCTGGTCGATGCCGCTGTTTTCGCAGCCCAGGCCCAGCAGCAGCACGCCGCCGGCGTTGGGATGGGCGCACAGGTTCGCCAGCGCCTGGCGGGTGTTCTCCTGGTCGCCGCCCATCTGGGAGCAGCCGTAGGGGTGGGGGAAGGCGTACACGCCCTCGATGGACCCGCCGACGAATTTCTGAGCCTTCTCGGCCAGGGCCTTGGCGATGTCGTTCACGCAGCCCACGGTGGGGATGATCCACAGCTCGTTGCGGATGCCCGGACGGCCCACCTTGCGGGGGTAGCCCATGAAGGTCACGGGCTTGCGCTGCTCCAGCGCCGGGTGGGTGGGGTGGTATTCGTAGTCGTGGGCCCCGGAGAGCAGCGTGTGCAGGTTGTGGCTGTGCACGTGGCCGCCCACGGGGATGTCCTCGGTGGCCTCGCCGATGGGAAAGCCGTACTTGATGACCGGTTCGCCCTTTTTGATGTCCCGCAGCGCCACCTTGTGGCCCATGGGGATGTCGGAAAGGGGCGTCACGTCGCCCGCGCCGTAGCTCACGGCTTCGCCCGCCGCCAGCGGCTGGAGCGCCACGGCCACCATGTCCTTGGGGGTGATTTGAACGATCTTATTCATGCCGTTATTTCTCCAATGGTCTATTGGGTGCAGTATAAAGTGGATTATCGGTCGATCAGCGGCTTGCCGTCCGCGTCCAGAAGGGGTGTAAGGCCGCCCGCGTAGCCGCTGACGATCCAAAGGTATTGGACCCCTGTTTCCTTGTCCCGCAGGATAAGGATCTGCCCCGCCGCGTTCATGAGGCCACCCTCCTTGTTGACGACCTCAAACCGTTCGAGCTTTCCCATGAGAATATCCTCCTTCATCTTTTTTTGTTTACAGCTCGGGCCGCCGCCGGTGTTCGGCGGCAAGCCCGAGCGTATGGCTTACAGGGTGGCCTTGTACGCCGCCAGCGCGCCGTCCTTGCGGATGAGCTTCAGTATGCGCACGACCTCAACCTCGAAGCCGGGCACCTGGGTCAGGTCCTGGCCCCACATGTCGGTGTTGGTCATCACGGCGTGGACCAGGTCCTCCGGGCTGTCGTCCTTGTGGGCGTAGTAGAACTCCAGCACCCAGCGGTCGTCGTTGACGGTGTATTCGTCGCCGTTGGGCCGCTTGCACACCAGGCCCTTGTCGGTCAGAGCCTGGATGTCGTTGGAGTAGAACGCGATGTACATCGCGAAGGAGGTGGTCAGGTATGTCGGCAGCTTGCCCTTCTCCTTGACATAGTCCAGGAAGGTGGGCATGTTGCGGGCGCGCCACTTGCTGGTGGAGTTCAGGGAGATGCTCATCAGCTCGTGGTTGACGAAGGGATTGTTGAAGCGATCCTGCACCGCCGCCGCGAACTGCTTGCAGTCCTCCTTGTCCAGCGGCAGGGTGGGGATGACCTCGTCGTAGAGCATCTTGTTCATGTAGCCCAGTATGGCGGGATCGTGCATGCAGTCGCGCACGATGTCGTAGCCCGCCAGGTAGGCGCCCAGCACGAAGCCGGTGTGCGCGCCGTTGAGGATGCGCACCTTGCGCTTCTTGTAGGGGGTGACGTCCGGCACCACGATCACGTTCACACCGGCCCGCTTGAAGGGCAGCTTGTCCTCCAGGCCGTCCGGGCCCTCGATGACCCACACGCCGAAGACCTCGCCCACGTCGGTCAGCGGGTCCTCGTAGCCGTTGGCGGCGTTCAGGCGCTCGACCTCCTGGGGATCGCGGATGCGGCCGGGGACGATGCGGTCCACCAGCGTGGAGCAGAAGGTGTTCTCCTCGTTGACCCACTTGCGGAAGTCCTCGGACAGCTTCCAGTCGTCGATGTACTGGTTGACGCACTTGAGCAGCTCCTTGCCGTTGTTGTCAATCAGCTCGCAGGAGAGGATCACCAGGCCGGGCTTGCCGGCGGTGAAGCGCTCGTACAGCACGCGGGTCAGCTTCGCCGGGAAGCTGGTGGGCGGCACCTGGTCAAAGGCGCTCTCGTCGTCGTGGACGATGCCGGCTTCGGTGGTGTTGGACACGATGATCTCCAGATCGTCGCTCCTGGCCAGCTCCAGCACCTTGTCCCAGTCGGTGTAGGGGTTCAGGCAGCGGCTGACGGAGGAGATGACTCGCTTTTCGTCCACCTTCTGGCCGTCCTGGCTGCCCCTCAGGTACAGGGTATACAGGCCCTGCTGGTTGTTGATGTACTCTGTCAGGCCCTGGGCGATGGGCTGCACCAGCACCACCTTGCCGTTCCAGTCGGCCTTCTCGTTGGCGATGTCGAAGAAGTAATCCACGAAGGCGCGCAGGAAGTTGCCCTCGCCGAATTGCATGACCTTCTCAGGCGCGTCCTCCAGCACGAAGCCGTCATAACCGGTATTTTTCAAAACCTCGTAATTCAAAAGAGCCATGTCCATCAATCCTTTCTATATCGTAGAGCCGGTTAACCCCTGATCTCCCTGAACAGCGCCGTCGCCGCCGCGGACTTTTCGGCGATGCCGTCGAAGTCGCCGGAGGAGATCATGTCCTTGGTGCACATCCAGCTGCCGCCCACGGCCAGGATCTTCGGGTTCTTGAAGTACTCGGCGACGTTGCCCTGGTTGATGCCGCCGGTGGGCAGGATCCTGATCTGCGGGAAGGGGCCGCTCAGCGCCTTGATGGTCTTCAGGCCGCCGTAGTTCTCCGCCGGGAAGAACTTGAACACCTTCAGGCCCAGCTTCAGGCCGATCATGATCTCACTGGGGGTGACCACGCCGGGGGTGATCGGCACGCCCAGCTTGATGGCCTCGGCGATGATTTCGGCGTCGGAGCCGGGGGACACGACGAACTTCGCGCCGGCCTCGACCGCGTCGTGCAGCTGCTGTACGTTCACCACGGTGCCCGCGCCGACGATCATCTCCGGCACTTCCTTCGCCACTTTTTCGATGGACGCCTTGGCTGCGGACGTGCGGAAGGTGATCTCCATGGCGTTGATGCCGCCCTTCAACAGCGCCTTCGCGGTGGGCACCGCCTGCTCCGCGTCCTCCAACACAACCACCGGCACAACGCCGCACGCCGCAACCTGTTCAACAGTCAACATAAATACGACCTCCTTAATATTGTGATACGCTGCAAACCGACCGCGGCACGGCGCGCCGCCCAGCGGTCATACAGTTAAAGTATACAACAGGAATTGAAAGTTGTAAAGATGTCTTGTGGCCTGTTTTCAAGGCCTTTCACCGCGAACGTTACAGCTCAGCGTCGACACTGTGGAACCCCTCCGACCCCGCCTGTGGCGGGGCCACCTCCTCGAAGCGAAGCAAGTCCTTTAGGACTTTCAGGGGAGGCTGTTTGGAGAGCGTCTACACTTTTTGCCTCCCCTGAAAGGGTAACACTGTCAACTTAAGGCAAGAAAGGACTAACAAGAGGGCCGTTGCGATTGAGAAAATTTGACACCGGGATGAGAACGGGTTCTAGGTTTGTTTTTCCCCTTTCTGTCGTAACGAAAGACGTTTTTGAGAGAGCAG
>JAZTZK010000342.1:0-4320 GCA_045637485.1 Clostridia bacterium | reverse complement strand
CCACGACGTCAATACGGAGGTTTCACGCATGAAGGTTTACGCGATCACGGATATCGGCAGGGTCCGCACCCTGAATGAGGATTCCTACTATCTGCCCCGGGTGGGCGAGCGCTTCTGCGCCGTGGCCGACGGCATGGGCGGTCACAACGCCGGGGAGGTGGCCAGCGCCATGGCGGTGCAGGCCTTTTCAGAGTACATGCGTGACGTCGAAACCATCACCGGCCAGGCGCTGCGCGCGGCGGTGGAGCGGGCCAACGGCGATATATATCGCGCGGCCCTTGACAACGAAGGCATGAGCGGCATGGGCACCACCTTCTCGGCCCTGGCCCAGCAGGACGGGGACGTGCTGCTGGCCCACGTCGGCGACAGCCGCGTCTACCTGGTGCGCCACGGCGCGATCATGCAGCTGACCACCGACCACACGCTGGTGGAGGAGATGGTGCGCAAGGGCGTGCTGACGCCCCGGGAGGCCCGCTTCCATCCCCGGCGCAATATCATCACCCGGGCGCTGGGCACCGACTACCGCGTGGAGGTGGACGTCATCCAGCTGGCCGCGCGTCCCGGCGACGTATATTTCCTGTGCAGCGACGGCATGACCAACTACGTCGAGGAGCAGGACATACTGCACGCGGCCCTGAAGGAAGCGGACTGGGATGAAAAGCTGCGCGGCCTGGTCTCCGCGGCCCTTGAAAACGGCGGCGCGGACAACATCACCGCCCTGTTCGCGGTCATCGGGGAGGAAGCCGCCAGATGATCGGAAGCGTCATATCGGGGCGATATGTCGTTCAGGCCATCGTGGGAACCGGCGGCATGGCCGTCGTCTATCGCGCCTTTGATCAAAAGAAAAACAGAATCGTAGCCATCAAGGTGCTGCGCCCGGAGTACGAATCCGACGAGGAATTCGTGCGCCGGTTCAGCCGCGAGGCCGAGGCCGCCAGCAAGGTCTCCCACGAGAACATCGTGAACATGCTGGACGTGGGCATCGACGGCGACATGCGCTACATCGTGATGGAGTACGTGGACGGGCAGACGCTGAAGGAGATGATCCGCCAGCGGGGCACCATCCACCCGGATACCGCCATACGCATGACCATCCGCATACTGGCGGCGGTGGACCATGCCCATCGCAACGGCATCGTGCACCGGGACATCAAGCCCCAGAACATACTGGTGGACAACCAGGGGCGGGTGAAGGTGGCCGACTTCGGCATCGCCCGGCTGAAGGCCAGCCAGACCACCGCCCTGGACGAGGGCGGCACCACCGGCTCGGCCCTGGGCAGCGTGCACTACTTCTCGCCGGAGCAGGCAAAGGGCGAGGTGGCCGACGAGAAGAGCGACCTGTACTCGGTGGGCGTGGTGATGTACGAGATGCTCACCGGCCGGGTGCCCTTCGACGGCGAGACCTCGGTCTCGGTGGCCCTGAAGCACGTCAACGAGCCCCCCAGGAGCATGCGCGACCACCAGGAGGGCATATCAAAGGCCCTGGACGAGGTGGTCATGCGGGCCCTGTGCAAGGATCCCTCCAAGCGCTATCAGACCGCTGCCGAGATGGCCGCCGACCTCAGAAGGTCGATCTCCCACCCCGAGGGCGGGTTCGTGACCTATCCCAAGGACCCGTCGACCCCGAAGCAGGACAGGACGGACCGCCGCCGCCAGCGGGACAGGGACCTGGAACGGGAGCGCAGGCGGCTGCGCCGCACGATGCTGTTCTGCCTGGTCCTCGGCGTGGCGCTGATTGGGGCAGCGGGCGCGTGGTACTTCTCCAACACGGCCAACACCTACGTCGTGCCCGACCTGGTGGGGCAGGAGCAGCTGCTGGCCCAGGACGTGCTGGAGCAGCTGGGCGGCGATTCGGACGTCGCCTACAGCTACAGCGAGGAATACGAGGAGGGCATCGTCATCAGCCAGTCCCGCCGGGCGGGCGTACGGGTGAAGCAGAGCGTGCCCGTGGTGCTGACCGTCAGCCGGGGCTCCCAGTGGTACTACCTGGAGGATTTCGTGGGCCAGGGGCTGGAGGACGCCTCCGACGCGCTGCGCGCCCAGGGCGTGGAGACGGTGGACGTGAACTACGTCCAGTCCGACGCGCCGGTGGGCACGGTGGTCAGCGTGTCCCCGCAGCCGGGGAAGCAGGCCAAGGACGAGCCGGTGACCCTCTCCGTCAGCGGGCGACGGATACTGATGCCCTCGCTGATCGGCTTTGCGCTGGACGACGCCCGGAAGCTGATCGAGGCGGAGGACCTGCAGCTGGGTACGGTCACCGAGGCGGAGGCCGTGGACGCCCTGCCGGGCACCGTGATCGCCCAGAGCGTCGAAGCGGGCGAGGAGCTGCTGACCGGGGCGGTGGTGGATATCACCGTCAACCAGGCCCGCCAGGTGCTGTACTATCCCATCTCCAAGCTGTCGGTGGTGGTGCCGCTGAACGGCAGCGACGTGCAGCTGGAGCTGATCGCCCCCTCGGGCGACATCCGCGAGGTGTACCACGGCGTGCTGAACGCCGGCACCTACCGCATCGCCCTGGACAGCGCGGAGCCCGGCCAGCACACCGTGGACATCACCATGGACGGCGTGCTGATGGAGAGCAGGACGGTGAACTTTGAATAGAGGGAGATCGTGAATGGCAGAGACGACTTCGACCGGCACGATATTGCAGGGGGTCGGCGGCTTCTACACCGCCCTTGACGACGCGGGGCGGGCCCACACGCTGCGCGCCCAGGGGAAGCTGCGGCGGGAGCGGCTGAAGCCCATGGTGGGCGACCGGGTGGAGATGATGCCCGGCGAGGGGGAGGCGCACGGCTGGATCTGCCGGATACTGCCCCGGCGCAACGCGCTGACGCGCCCGCCGGTGGCGAACATCGACGTGATACTGATCGTGGTGGCCGCCGCCACGCCGGACCCGGACCTGCTGATGGCGGACCGGCTGATGCTGAACGCCCGCCGGGCGGGCATATCGGCGCAGCTGGTAGTCAACAAGCGCGACCTGGCCCCGGAAGCTGCGGACGACATCGTCCGGCAGTACCGGGGGGCGGAGGCGTCGCCCCTGAAGGTGTGCGCCGCGACGGGCGAGGGCCTGGACGAGCTGCGCGCGCGGCTGAGGGGCAGGATCCACGCGCTGGCGGGGCAGTCCGGCGCGGGCAAGTCCACGATGATCAACGCCCTGTACGGCCTTGATTTGCAGACCGGGGATCTGTCCCGGAGGATCGAGCGGGGAAAGAACACCACCCGGCACTGCCAGCTGATCCCCGTGGAGGGGGGCGGCATGGTGCTGGACACGCCGGGGTTCAGTCTGCTGGAGTCGGAGCTGTTCGACCCGGTGGCGCTGAAGGACGGCTGGCCGGAATTTGCCCCTTATGAGGGGCAGTGCTACTTCCAGCCCTGCTATCACGCCACTGAGCCGCGCTGCGCGGTGCTGGAGGCCGTGGCGGCGGGCAGTATCGACGCCCGGCGACACGGGCGGTATGTAGCGCTGCTGGAGGAACTGAAACAGAGATGGAGGGATCGTTATGATTAGTGTTGCGCCTTCGCTGCTGGCGGCGGACTATATGCGCATCGGCGAGGACATTTGCCGCGTGAAGGAGGCCGGCGCGGACTGGCTGCACTTCGACGTGATGGACGGCAGCTTCGTGCCGAACATCAGCTTCGGACAGGACATGGCCCGGCAGGCGGCGCGTTGCGGCCTGCCCGTGGACGCCCACCTGATGGTCGTGAACCCGGAAAAGCACATCGACGCCTTCGCGGCGGCGGGGGCGAAGATTATCACCGTGCACGCCGAGGCGGTCACCCATCTGCACCGCGTCCTGCAGCAGATCCGCGCCGCGGGCTGCCTTGCGGGCGTGGCGCTGAACCCGGCCACCTCGCCGGAGTGCCTGCGCTACGTGCTGGGCGACTTCGACCTGGCCCTGGTGATGACGGTGAACCCCGGCTTCGGCGGCCAGAAGCTGATTAACGCCTGCATCGACAAGGTCGGCGAGGTGCGGGGCATGCTGAACCGGGCCGGCATCGATGCCATGGTGGAGGTGGACGGCGGTGTGAACCTGGAGACCGCGCCGAAGCTGGTGGCCGCCGGGGCCGACACGCTGGTGGCGGGCAGCGCCCTGTACGGCGCGCCGGACGCGAAGGCGTTCATAGAGACGCTGAAACGGCAGGGATGAGGGAAGCCTTTTCAGGGGAATGTCGTCAATTGGGCAGAGGAGACGGAACCCCTCCGTCAGCCCTACGGGCTGCCACCTCCCCTTTCAGGGGAGGCTAACCTACTTCGAATACTTACGATCAAAAGCCTACCTCTGAAAGAAGCAGCAACCCTGCTTGAATGCGCTTCCAAAA
>JAZTZK010000341.1:0-14536 GCA_045637485.1 Clostridia bacterium | reverse complement strand
TCCCACGGGAACCGATACTTGCCCTCCAGGCCGGTCTCCGCGCGCAGCTGGTTCAGCTCGGCCTGCACGGAGTCGTTGATGGGCACGCCGTCCCTGCGGGCCAGGCGGATCTCGTATTCCTTCTCGCCGGCGGTGTAGATGCGCTCGGCGCCGGGCATTTTGCGGGAGGCGCGGATCTCGCGGATGATGTCCCCGGCCTTCTTGCGGCACAGGGCCTCGCCCATGAAGTGGTCGGTGTCGATGGCGATGAAGAAGTGGCCCAGCCGGGGGGCGCATTTTTCGCCGTTCTCGTCCACGCCGTTCAGCTGCTTGCCGTAGTAGCCGTCGGAGAGCGCGGCGGACAGGAATTCCACGAACAGCGCGAAGCCGTAGCCCTTGTAGCCGCCCAGCAGCTCGCCGATGCCGCCCACGGTCACCAGCGCGGCGGAGTTCTGGCGGATGCGCTTCAGCGCCGCGTCTGCGTCGCCGGTGACGGGCGCGCCGTCCTCGCCGATCACGGTGCCGGGCACCACGTCGTGGCCGATGCGCGCGTAGTACTCGAACTTGCCGTTCTGTGTGATGGAGGTGGCGCAGTCAAAGTTGAAGTCGAAGGGCTCGTCGGTGGGCACGCCCAGCGTGAAGGGGTTGGTGCCGAACATGCCCTCGGTGCCCCAGGTGGGGGCCACGGAGGGGCGGGCGTTGGTGCCCGTCATGCCGATGCAGCCGGCCTTCGTGGCCATCGAGGTGTAGTAGCCGGCGATGCCATAGTGGCAGCTGTTGCGGGCCACCACCATGCCCATGCCGTAGGCCTTGGCCTTCTCGATGGCCAGCGTCATGCACCTGTGTCCGATCACCTGGCCCATGCCGTCATGGCCGTCCACGACCGCCGTGGTGGGGGTCTCCTTGATGATCTCGAAATTCGTCACGGGCTTTTGGACGCCCGACCGGATGCGGTCCAGGTAGATGGGCTTGAAGCGGTTGCAGCCATGGGATTCGATGCCCCGACGGTCGCTCTCCAGCAGCACGTCGGTACATATGGCCGCGTCCGCCTCGGGAACGCCGTATTTGACGAACACCTCGGTGACGAAGCCTGTTATGGTGGTCCAGTCGACGATTTGAATCACGGCGATTGCCTCCTTTGTGGGTTGATTTCACGTGGTCAGGCGCGGGGACGTGCCTCTGACATAACCAGTATAGCAGACTGGCCCCAATTGTTCAATACCGTTTTATCCGGAAGGAACGGTGAAATGAAAACATGGAAGTGTCATATCTCTGAAATAATTATGCAATAAATAGACAAAAAAGTAATGATTATCACAGGGTTAAACCGAGCATCCAGTCCCGCAAATCGCGTAAATATGACGTGAAATTGAAGCCAAAACCGGCAATTGGCTAAAAATATGCCCAGAATGGGGTGAAAATATGTTTCAAAAAGACCAAGGTCTGTGGATAGATAATATGCAAGAGCAGCCCGGATGTGGAAAACTGATGGAAATCCCGATAGAATCGCGGTTTTGTCCCCTATTCCTGTGGATAACTGTGTGGAAAATGTGGATTTCTGCATAGGCATGCAGTGAATATACACAGGGGGATATGCAGGTTATGTCCGGTGGTGTAACAAATTCTGCTTTACCGAGCTGTACTCGGTAAAGCAGAATAATTAGGAATTAGGAATGATGGTGCCCTAAAGGGCTATCTTCGCGTCGCAAATCCCTCTGGGATTTGTTTTTACATAAGGCCAAAACAACTTGCTATAGCGAGGTTTTCACTTTCAATAAAAGAAATCCGTAAGGATTTCCTCATCCATTCCTCATTCCTCATTCCTAATTCAATGCTGATTTATCGCCTTGCGACAAAGCAGTATTTTATCATCTATCTATCCGATCATTATTCTTTCCTCCGGATACTTGGAGATGGCCCGGACGCGGCTCTGCCTGCGGGATATGGCTACGGCCAGGGTCAGGGGGCCGACGCGCCCCAGGAACATCATCGGAATCAGCACGGCGCGGCTGACGAGGCGAAGATTTGGCGTGCTGATCGAGGAGACGCCCACGGTGCCCATGGCGCTGGAGCACTCGAACAGTATGTCCGCCAGGGAGAAGCGTCCGCCCTCGATGATCGAAAGGAAGAGCGTGCCGAGCATCTGCATCGTCAGGAACATCGCCGCCACGGCCAGCCCCCTTCGCACCGTGTCGACGGGAATGCGGCGGTGGGCGGCGTTGACCTCACTGTCACCCTTCACGACGCTGAATATCAGGAGCACCACCAATGCCACGGTGGTGGTTTTCACGCCGCCGCCCGTGGAGGCCGGGGACGCGCCGATCATCATCAGCAGGCTGCTGAACAGCTTGGAGCCGTCCGTCAGGGACGAGAGGTCATAGGAATTGAAGCCGGCCGTGCGCATGGTCACGGACTGGAAGAAGGCGTTGAGCACATCCAGCCTGCCGCGCTCCACCAGCATATAGAAGCCCGTGCCCGCCAGCAGCAGTACCAGCGTGAACGTCAGCACGATGCGGGTGTGCAGGGTGAGGTTCCTGAACCCCTCCTTGTTGCGCAGCACCTCCAGTATGACGGAGAAGCCCAGTCCGCCGAGGACGATCAGCACCGCCACGGTCAACAGCACCAGCGGATCGGCGGCAAAGCCGGTCAGGCTGGTGAAGTCTCCGAACAGGTCAAAGCCCGCGTTGCAGAAGGCGCTGACGGCGTGGAATACGGAGAACCACAGCCCGCGCCGAACGCCGTACAGCGGTATAAATCGGATGGCGAGCAGCGCCGCCCCCGCCGCTTCGATGCCCAGCGCCAACATCAGGTAGAGCCGCGCCAGGTTGCTGAGGTTGGACAGGGATGAGCCGTTCATGGATTCCCGGATCAGCATTCTGTGCTTTATTGAGATTCGCCGCCCCAGTATCACCATGACCCTCGTGGCGAACACCATAAAGCCCAGCCCGCCGACCTGGATCAGCGCAAGCAGCACGGCCTGCCCGAACAGTGAGAAGGTCGTGCCCGTGTCCACCGCCACGAGGCCCGTCACGCATACGGCGGAGGTTGCCGTAAACAGACTGTCGAACCAGCCGATGCTGTGCCCGTCCTTCGTCGATACGGGCATCGCCAACAGGAGCGTCCCCAGCAGGATGACGCCCAGAAAGCCGAATACCAACCATTCCTCCGGTCGGGGCTCGCGATTCAGCCCTTCCGATTTGCGCTGAATGTTCAAGGCGCGTCCTCCTGCCTGCCGTCCTGCTTCAGCATGCGATAGCCAACGCCAATGTGGGTTTGGAGATAAGGCTGTTCGCCGCCGGTTTGCAGCTTCTTGCGCAGCGTCGCCATAAAGACCCTCAGGGAGCCCACGTCCGAGGCGGTATAGCTGCCCCAGATCTCCTTCAGGATGTAGTTGTGGGTGAGCACCTTGCCGGTATTGCGCGCCAGCAGGCACAGCAGCCGGTATTCGATGGGCGTCAGGTGGATCTCCTGATCGGCGATGTAAGCGCAGCCCGCGGCATAGTCGATGCGCAGGACGCCGTTTTCATACACGGCGCTCTCGCCGCCCGCCGAGGTCTCCGCGTTCACCCGGCGAAGGGCCACCCGGAGCCGGGCCAGCAGCTCGTCCACGGAGAAGGGCTTGGTCAGGTAGTCGTCCGCGCCGGCGTCCAGCGCCTCCACCTTGTCGGCGTCCTCGCTGCGGGCGGAGATGACGATGATGGGCATGCTCGTCCAGCCCCGCACCTTGCGGATGATGTCCACGCCCTCCATGTCCGGCAGGCCCAGGTCCAGCAGCATCACGGCGGGCTGCTGGGTCGAGGCCTCGATCAGCGCCTCCGCGCCGTTTCGGGCCAGATGGTATCGGTAGCCCTGGGTGTCCAGCGTCACCGCCATCAGGCTTCGCACCGCCGCGTCGTCCTCCACCACCAGTATCAACGGTTTATTGCTCATAGCCTTCGACCTCCACGATTGGAAGGGTAAACCAGAATTTCGCGCCGTGGGGCTCGCAGTTTACCACGCCGATCTCGCCCCCGTGGGCCTGCACGATGCTCTTGCAGAGCGCCAACCCCAGTCCGATGCCCCGGCGGCTGTCCGGGTAGCGCTTCACGCCGGTGTAAAACATGTCGAACACCCGGCTCTCGTCGCCGGGCGGCACGCCCTGCCCGTCGTCCTCCACCCAGACCAGCGCCATGCCATCCTCCCGCCGGATGCCGACGGTGATCCTCGAGCCCTCGGGCGTATACTTCACCGCGTTGTTCAGGAGGTTCACCAGCACCTGCACGATCAACCCCGCGTCCATGCGGGACAGCAGCATTTCCTCCGGCAGGTCCGTTTCGATGTGCCGCCGGGCCGCGTCCCGGTCGATGTGCCGCAGGGCTTCCTCCACCGTATCCGCCACCAGCTCCGTCTGCAGGTTCAGCTTTATGGCGCCGTTTTCGGTGCGGGTGATGGTGAGCAGGTTCTCCACCAGGCCGTTCAGCCAGATGGCGTCGTCATAGATGGAGGTGTAAAGCCGCTTCAGGCGCTCGTCGCTCAGCTGCCCCATATTCTCCATCAGTATGGCCGCGTTGCCCGAGATGCTGGTCAGGGGCGTGCGCAGGTCGTGGGAGATGGAGCGCAGCAGGTTGGCCCGCAGCGATTCCTGGCGGGCGTTTTCCTCTATGCGCTGCTTCTCGCGGGTCATGTGATCCTTCTCCACCGCCAGGGCGCACTCGTCCAGTATGGAAATCATCAGGTTCTTGCGAAACTCGTCGATGGGCGGGGCGTTGTCGGCGCGTATGCCGATGACGGCCCACACCGTCCGCTCGCTGCGCACGGCCATGTACAGGCACCTTGCCTCCGGGAACACGCGGGTCGTGCGCCCGGCGTGCTTGGCGTTCCGGCGCGCCCACAGCGCGGCGTCCCGCTCCGCCTCCAGGTCGATGCCCGTGAACCCGC
Organism: Clostridia bacterium; assembly: GCA_045637485.1. Lineage (GTDB taxonomy): Bacteria > Bacillota > Clostridia > Christensenellales > Aristaeellaceae > UBA2862. Next base: position 9,640 of record JAZTZK010000341.1, on the reverse strand, counting down.
CGTCCTGCTCGATGGCGCAGAGCATGGGCGCATCGAGGTCTGTGTCATAGCACAGCACGCTGTGCTCCAGCAACCGGCAGAGCTGCTGCTGGACGACCTCCAGTATGGCCCGCTTGTCGTCCGCCTTTTGCAGCAGCTGGCTTGTGGACAGCAGTACCTCCGTCTGGTAGGCCTTGTTCGCCGTCTGGATGGACTGGGCCTTGATTCGGCTGGTCAGCGAGCTGGACAGGAGCGCCGCCGTGAACATCACCGCGAAGGTGGCGATGTAATCCGGGCTGGAATGCAGCGAATAGTAGGGCTCGGTGAAGAAGAAGTTGAACACCAGCACCGAGAAGAACGAGGACAGCAGGCTGTAGATCGTGCCCGTGGTGACGAAGGCCACCGCCAGCACGCCGAGGATGTAGATCAGCACCACGTTGGTGATGGCCAGGCCGATGGCCGTGAACAGGAAGCCCACGCCGGTGCAGATCGCCAGGATCAGCGCCGCCTTGGCCAGGTCGGCGAAGGAGAAGCGCCCCCTGCCGAAGAATCGGCGCGGCTGAACCGGTTCGGCGTCGACGGTCAGCTGGTTCGGCACGATGATGATCTCCACGTTCGGGGCCAGCTCGTTGAGCCGGGACATCAGCGTCTCCCTCGGCGCGAACAGGCGCTTGTGCTCCGGGCTCTTGCCCAGGACGATCTTTGTGATGCCGCTGACCCTGGCATACTCGGCAATCGCCGTAGCGGGGTCGTCGCCGTAGATCGTGGTCAGCAGCGCGCCGTGGCGCTCCGCGAGGGACAGATGATCGTGCACCGCCCGGGCGCGGGCTTCGTCGTAGAGCTCCGTGTCCTCCACATACAGCGCGATCAGCTCCGCGCCCATCGCGTCTGAGAGCGCCGCCGCCCGGCGAATCACATCCTCGTTGGTGGGCGAGGCGGAAACGCACACCAATATCCGCTCGTGCTCCGACAGGCGGCTCACCCCCCGCTCAATATCATTGCAGAGATCATCCACACATTATGCATGTCCTGTTAAGCATGTCCGGATCCGCCGTTGCCGCGTCCGTCGGTCAACGCGCCCGGCACGGCTTCTTATCATTATTCAGATATTATACCACATATCGCATAAAAGGGAAGATAAAATATCCCGGCAGGGCATTAAGATGGCATAAAGACGCGGCGCGCTTTATGCCATCTTAATGCTGTATATGAAGCTTTAATGGCGCGTTCATGGCCTGGATGATACAATACCCCTCATACAAACCGAGGGGAGGCATTCGATGAAAAACATATTGTTGATCGGCCTGGGCCGCTTCGGACGCCACATGGCCCAGAAGCTTCACGACCTGAACCACCAGGTGCTCGCCATCGACAAGGACGAACGCCGGGTGCAGGAGGCCATGGCCTACGTCACGAACGCGGAGATCGGCGACGCCACCGACCCCGCGCTGATCGACGCCCTTGGGGTGCAGGAGTTCGACCTGTGCGTCGTCACCATGGGCCACGATTTGCAGGCGTCGCTGGAAATCACGTCGCTGCTGAAAAAGCGCGGCGCGCCCTTCGTGCTGACGCGCGTCGCCCGGGATACGCACGCCCAGTTCCTGCTCGCCTGCGGCGCGGATGAGGTGATCTATCCCGAAAAGCAGATGGCGAACTGGGCCGCCGTGCGCTACAGCGGCAACCACATCTTCGATTTCATCCGCCTCTCGCCGGAATACGCGATCTACGAAACCGAGATTCCAGACAGCTGGATCGGGCACACCGTGGTTGACCTGGCCGTTCGGCAGAGATATCGCCTGAACATACTGGCCATTCGCAAAAACGGCCAGGTGATACCCATGCCGGGCCCTGCCCACCAGTTCAGCCGGGACGAGCGCATCATCCTGCTGGGCGCGGATAAGGACGTGCAGAAGTTCCTGCGGTTCTGACGCGAAAAGGAGGTCCTACACATGGCAGATTTCCTGTTGGCGCTTGCTTTTGTCATGATGCTCCTGATTGGCTACCGGGTGGTGTCGCGGTTTGACCGCTTTCTGCAAAATTGCAAAATCAAGGACGAGGACGATGACGAAGACCCGGAATGACGACGGCCACATGTTTTATGCGCTGAATTCGGCGCTCTCCCCTCGGGATACGTCAAGGCTTCGCTTTTCGGGACCTGAAATATGGTAAAAAACGGACGGAGCAGTCACATTTTCGTCCAAAAACAGTGCAAAAAGGCGCAAATTCGACTTTGATATTTATATATTCCGTATATATATCGGAAGTGTTGAAATACTATGTAGAATCGGGCGATTTGTTGCCTCCCGTGTTTTTTCGGTGCTATAATTTCAATAAATACACCGATAGCCTATGGCAGGGAGGGAAATCACAAATGAAGAAGCTCATGATTACCGTACTGGCTGTTTCGTTGCTTTTGGCCATGTTCTGCGCCCAGGCGCTGGCCAGCCATGGCGACATCACGATCAAGGCGGCGAAGCTCTACAACGATTCCGCAATGACGGAATATGTGGGCACGATTCCGGCCTACACCGCGCTGGTCGTACGTTCCAACGATTCCTATACCGACGTCTATTACAACGGCAACGTGTTCTACACGAAGGGCTCCAACCTGCTGAACAAGTCCAGGCTGGGTAAATATGTCGCCACCCTGAGCAAGGGCTTGAAGGTCTATCAGCGCGCCGACAGCGACGCCAACAGCTATACGCTGAAGAAGAGCGGCGTGGTGCAGATCTGCGCGGTGAAGGGCGACTGGGCGCTGGTACAGACCCTGGGCGAGCGCGGGCTGTACGCCTTCGTAAAGATCGAAAAGCTGAAGAACATCACCAGGATTTGATTGGGAAAACACGCGCAAAGAGGGAAGCGTTCCGGGAGGGCGCTTCCTTCTTTCGCGTGAAAAGTATGTCGACATTGAAGCCGAGGCGTAAAAATTTTTATGCAATCGAAAAATCAGATAGCAATCAACGGGATGTTGTGATATAATGAATTTGGAGTTATATCCTTTGGAAAGGAGCGAAAGCAGATGAGAACAAAGCTGATTTGCCTCACGCTGTGCCTGGCGCTGCTGCTGGCGGCGCTTCCCCTCGCCCTGGGCGAGGCGGACGCTACGGGGCAGACCCACAGGCTGCGCCTGGGCAGCTCGATTTACACCATTGAGGTCGACGGGAGCTTCAGCTACGGGCAGGTGACCGAGGCGGACGTGGCGGACGGACAGGTGGCTTACCTGCAAAGCGACGCGCTGGCCGTGGATTTTGACATCTACCAGTCGGGCGTGGCCGACAGCCAGCTGTCGCTGGCGGAATACGTGGCCGAGGAGGCGGCCGCCAGGGGCGACGCCGAAGGGATCGTGACGGACGGAGAGATCAACGGCATCCCGGTGGGCTGGTATCGCCGGGTGGAAGAATGGAACGGCGTGAGCTACCCGACCGTCACCTATGTGCTGGATGACGGCGAGGGCTTCGTCAAGGTCGTGTTCTGGCTGGACGGCGAGGACGCCGAGGCCGTGGTCCAGGGCATGATCGACACCCTGGCCGTCGACAACCTGGTCCCGGTGCGACTGGGTACCTCTCCCTATTACGTGTTTTGCAGCGCCAGCTTCCACGAGGGTGGCATGAACAGCGCGGATGTGGCCGAGGGCCAGGTGGCCTATTGGCTCAGCGAGGAGACGCTGCTGGACTTCGACGTCTACCAGCTCGGCAAGGAAGGCCTGCCGGAGCGGCTTGAGGACTACGTGGCCAAGGATGTCGCCGAGTACAACGCCAACGCGTTTGAAACGAACGCGGAGGTCAACGGCATCCCGATGGGCTGGTACCGTGCCGTGGAGAGCTGGGAGGACGTGGATTACGATATCCTCACCTGCGTGCTGGATGACGGCGACAAATACGTCGTAATCGTGTTCTGGCTGGACGGCCTGACCGCCGAAGCGGAGGCCAACGCGATCCTCCACTCCCTCTGGAGGGACGATGAGCCCGAGGAGGACGACGGGGCTTTGGCGGAAGGCGATGGCGGGGACGCGGCGCAGGCCGCCACCCGGACGCTGTGGCTGGGCACCTCGCCGTTCACCCTCACGGTGCCCGCAGGCTTTGTGGAGGGCGAGATGACCCAGGAGGACATCGAGGACGACCAGGTGGCCTACTACTACAGCAACGACACCCTGCTGGACTTTGACGTCTACCAGTTCGGCAAGGATGGCTATCCCGACGCGCTGGCCGATTACGCGGAGGACGAGATCAGCGGCTACAACGAGGTCACGGACCTGGTGACCGACGGCGAGGTCAACGGCGTTCCCGCCGCCTGGTATCGCACGGTCGAGGAATACCAGGACGTGGCGTTCAACACCCTCACCTACATACTGGACGGCGGAGACGAATACGTCGAGGTGGTCTTCTGGCTGGACGGCGACAACGCCGATGCCGAGGCCGACGCCATCATCCGCACCCTGAACCGGGATGACGGCGACGCGCCTGTCGAGGCAGAGGACGAGGTACTGGTTGAAGCGGAGGAGGAGACTTCCACGGCGCAGCGCACCGACGCGGAGGAGAGCGAGGCGGCTTCAGAGGAAGCGCCGACGGCGGATGAGACCGGGGATGACGCGACGATAGACGATACCGAAGCGACCGACGCCGGCGATTGATCGCTTGCAGGTTTGGAGTACCTTGGGAACTACCGCACAGGAGGATAGAGACATGAAGAAGACTGTATTGATGCTCGTTGCCGTCGCGCTGCTGGCGGCATTGGGCGCGTGTGCCCTGGCCGCGGGCTGGACCGAGTACGTCACAACGAACGGCGCGAAGGTCTACGCCGATTACAGTACCGATTCCAAGGTCATCGCCAAGCTCAACAAGGGCGACAAGGTGACCGTGCTGGATGTCGTGGACATGCGGGGCAAGTGGAAAGAGGTCTCCATCAAGGTGAAGGGCAAGAAGAAGACCGGGTTCATGCTCAGCAAGTACCTGGACCCGAATCCACCCTGCAACCACAAGTGGGGAAAGTGGAGGATCATCGACAAGCCCACCTGCCAGAATAAGGGCTTTCGCCAGCGCCAGTGCGTCAAGTGCGGCATACTGGACGAAGAGGTGATGCCCAGGACCGACCACACCTACGGACAGTGGAGGGTGACCAAGGAGCCCACCTGCACCAGGGAGGGCCAGAGGACCCGCACCTGTACCGTATGCGGCCACAAGCAGACCCAGACCATTAAAAAGGAGCCCCACGAGTGGGGCAAGTGGACCATCAACAAGGAGCCCACCTGCACCTCGAAGGGCAGCCGCACCCGGAAGTGCAAGATCTGCGGCCACAAGGAAGAGCAGGTCCTGGACAAGCTGCCCCACGACTTTGGCCCGTGGAAGGTGGAGAAGGAAGCCACCTGCACCGCCAAGGGCCTGCGCAGCCGCACCTGCCGGGATTGCAAATACAGGGAGGAGCAGTCCATCGCCATGCTGCCCCACGACTACAGATGGGAAATTGTCATGGAGGCGACCGATCATTCCGCCGGCACCCGCCGACAGGTGTGCCGGGTGTGCGGTCACGCCGAGCGCGAGGTATCCTACGATCCCGAGGGCACGATCCGCCGCGGCGCGAGGGGCGACGACGTGCGCCAGGTCCAGCAGCTGCTGGCCGACCAGGGCTACCTGACCCCCAAGGGCGTGGACGGCATCTTCGGCGGCGGCATGGAGCGGGCCGTCATGCAGTTCCAGAAGGATCAGAACCTCAACCCCGACGGCGTGGCCTGGCCCCAGACCATACAGCGCCTGAACCACGATTTCGAGCCCTGGACCGTCAAGGTCCCGCTGACCCGCCTCTCCGACGGCGAGCGCGTGCGCGTTTGCAGGGACTGCGGCTATGAGCAGCACGAGACCATTGAAGCCGGCGCCCTCCGGACCCGAAGCAGGGGCGAGAACGTGCGCACCATCCAGAAGCTGCTGGGCGGCATGGGCTACAATCCCGGCGCCTACGACGGCATCTACGGCGCGAAGCTGGACGTCGCCTATGCGGGTTTCGCCGCCGACCACGGCGTGGACTTCCAGGCCGGCACCCTGTGGCCCGGCCAGGTGGACGCGCTGGTCAACGGCTGGATGGCCGAACAGCCCGCGGAAAGCTGGCAGAGCGCGGGCGGCGTGGACGCGCCTGTGAACCTGATGCTCACCGTAACCCCCGCCAGGGGCGCGGATGCCGACGACGGCCTGGCGACCTACGAATGGCATCTGGAAAACCTGGGCAGCCAGTCCTGCACGTTTGAGGCGCTATTGCTCAGCTACGGCGACGCCCCGGATTTCCGCCAGGATACCCTGACCGTGGTCATCGACGGCGCGCAGCTGAAGCCCGACGGCAAGAGCAGCGCTTCCGGCAGCTTCACCGTGGCCAGAGATTGGGGCGAAGGCAGGCTGAACTTCTGCGCGCTGGCCGTGGTGGAGCGGACCGGCGACCTGTACAACAGCAATGTGGTGAGCGAATGACAACGGTTCGGGCGCTGTGGCATGTGGCGTGGCAGCGGCGGCGCAGGCCGCCATGCCGCGCCCGTGGAATCGGCGCATCGGACAGCCCCAAACCCTTTCGGAGGTAAATGATGATGATAAAGAGAGTCGTGACTGTCATGCTGGCCGTCGCGCTGCTGGCGGCCCTGGCGCTGCCGGCGGTGGCGGACGCATTTACGCTGTATGTCAACAGGGATGGCGTGAAGGTGTACGCGAAGAAGGACACCGGCGCCAAGGTGTACGGTCGGCTGTCCAAGGGGCAGAAGCTGCTGATCGAGAAGAAGAGCGGCAGCTGGTACGCCATACTGGTACAGGACCCCTCCGGCGACGGCCAGACCCTGGGCTGGGTCCAGGCCAAGTACCTGAGCGCCACGAAGCCCTCCAAGGAGAAGAAAAAGAAGGCCACCAAGACCCCGAGGGCCACGGTGTCGCCCCAGATAGAGATCAACCGGCTGCTGGATTCCATGCGGGACGTGACGCCCTACGAGGCCGAGGTGGTCACGAGGACCGAGCGGGGCACCGTGGCGCTGCGCCGCCAGCCCTCCACGGCCGGCCGGCAGATACAGAGCCTGATGAACGGCTCGCGTCTGGAGGTGCTTGCCGAGGGCGATGGCTGGTTCCAGGTTTCCGACCCGGTCAGCGGCCTTACCGGCTACATGTCCAGCCAATACATCGTCCGATCCGCCGAGGTGGCCGACGATACGGAGGACCTGGACGCGGCGGAGGACGCGGTCGAAGTCAGGCGCGACGAGGGCCGCACGGTGGCGCCCATCGAAGCCGTGGTGGACCTGAACCGCCTGCCCGACGGCATATATCCCGTGGCCTTTGACCGGGGCGACGTCGCGAACCTGGCCTCCGGCACCTACATGAACGCCGTGCGCATCTACGCCATGGATGTGTACGCCGAAGCCGACATCGAAAACCTGGCCGAAGGGGACACCGTCGTGGTATCGGGCTCGGCCGTTGCCGTTTCGAGCGTGACCTCGGACGGGAAGCGGGTGCAGATCAACGGCGGCCTGGGCGAGGAGAACGGCTATGACTTCAGCAGGACGGAAGACGGCGCCTGGCGCGTGAACGGCTATGACGACCTGCCGACCTATACCGAATTGGGCGTGACCACGCTGGTGGTGGACGAATCGGCGGTGTACACCGACGCCTCCGACATCGACGGCGAACCCGTCACCGCCCAATACGACGGCATCGTCAGCGCCATGCAGGACTCGGCCAACGACGCCTTCTATGCCGACAACACCACCGTGACGATTCGTTCGGGCAGGGTGACGCGCATCGACCGGGTGTATGTGCCGTAATAGCGCCGAGGAAAATCATTCTAATTTGTCCAATGGGCTTGACGCTGGGGCCTGTTACGGGTTAAAATACACTTAAGTAAGTATCGCGCAATACAGCCGGTCTGCCGACAAGCGAATGCTCCGATGCGGCGTCCTGAAGGACCTGCTTCGCATCGGATAAGGCGTCGCCGGACGCGCGACGTATTGCGCGGTATGCCCTTCATACCATATTTGCAAAGGAGGACAAACCATGTTCGGAAGCAAGAAGATACAGGAACTGGAGGACAAGGTTCGCGAGCTTACGGAAAGCCTGAGCAAGCAGCAGTCCGAGAACGCCAGCCTGACCCAACAGCTGGACAGCGCCAGCAGCCGCATTCGCGAGATGGAGGCTCAGCTGAAGGACTTCGACCTGGAGCAGGCCAAGGAGGAAGCCAAGGCTTCGCGGGCTGAGTTCGAGGGACTGAAGGATCTCTATACCCGCAAGAACCGCGAGTTCGACGAGTACAAGGAGGAAGAAGAGCAGCGGTTTGCCCGGGACCAGGCGCTGCAGCGGCACAATCTCGAAAACGAGATCCGCGACAACCGACAGGCCAACCAGGATTTCGTCACCGGCACCGTCAAGACCTTTGGCGAGAGCTACAACTATTATCTTGGCCAGATCAAGGTGCTGCTGGACGCCCTGGGCAACGTGGCCACCCGCACCGGCGAGACGCTGTTCTCCGGCGGGAACGCCGACCTGCGCGCCAGCTTCGGCCATCAGATGCGCGACCTGCTGAAATCCGGCGTGGACGCCTTCGATGACGGGGAGGAGCTGGTGGTCGAGGCCGAGGATGTCCCCGAGGTGGTCGAGGAGGCCGCGCCCGAGGCGGTCGGGGAGGCCGCGGAGGCCGCCCCCGAGGAAGCCGAAGCAGTCGGGGAAGTCGAAGGGGATATCGCGGAAGAGCCCCTTGAGTCCCTGGAGGAGACCAGGGCCATCGATGAAGAGGCCGACGTGATGTAGGCTGCCAGAGATACCTTAGCCTTTTGGAGAACACGCATGAGACATCATTTACGCTTGTCGGCAGCGGCGCTGGGCCTCGCGGTCCTGCTGCTGCTGTCGACAGGGTCTGCCGACGTGGTGGCGGATGACGGCGAGGAGATCATCATCGAGGCGGATCCGGACGCCGTATTCGATCCCTCGAATTTGGACGGGCTGGGTGCGCTGGATCTGGGCGACCTCGTCACGGACCTGGAGGTTCCGACGCCGTCGCCCACGCAGACGCCAAAGCCCACGAAGACCCCCAAGCCCACGAAGACGCCGGCGCCCCCGTGGCTCACCTCCCGCCACTACCCGAAGGACAAGATCAACTTTGAAAACGAGATTTGGTCGATACTGACAGGCAAGTGGGGCCTTGCCGACTTCCAGGCCGCGGGCCTGATGAGCAGCATACAGGCCGAGAGCAGCTTCTCTCCCTACAACGTGCAGGGCATGGGCGGCTCGGACGACCGGGGCGCGTACCTCTACGACACCGGGGACAGGGTGGGCTTCGGCCTGTGCCAGTGGACGTCCTCGGGCCGCAAGGCCGCCCTCCAGGGCTTTGCCGCCTCCAGGGGCAGCGCGGATCTGGTGTGGGACTTCGACACCCAGATGGCCTTCATGCTCCAGGAGCTGGACATGAAGGTGCTCAGGGCCACGAAGACGCTGTACGAGGCCGCGGAGTGGACCGTGATGCGCTACGAGCGCCCCAGCCAGCGCTATGCCAACTCCTGGCCGGGCACCCGCTACGAGATGGGCCGCGCGATTTATAAAAACCACACCGGCAAGGCCTATGTGGAGCCGGCGCTGGCGTTCTCGGTGAAGTACGGCGATAACGACGCCCTGGAGGCCGGCACGCTGGCGCTGGACGCCGAAGCCATGGGCAG
>JAZTZK010000340.1:0-35226 GCA_045637485.1 Clostridia bacterium | reverse complement strand
GCCCTAACCCCTAACCCCTATCCCCTATCCTCTCACTACCCCTTCCCCCGATCCTCCCGCAGCACCCCGCGCAGCCACCTGCCCGTGTCGCTCAGCTCGTCCTCGGTCCAGGCGGATGTCTTTGGGCAATCGGCACGTATCAGCGCGGCGGTCTCATCGGCGTTTGAAAGGCTCCAGGCCATGTAGGACAGGTTGTATTTTACGATCAGCTCGCGCCAGGCCGCCGCGGATTGTTCATCAATCGCGCCGTCGCCGGAGGCGTCGCAGATGCTGAACTCGGAGACAAACACCGGCGTACCGGCCTCCAAAGCCTTTCTGACCCTGCCCCGCAGCGCCAATTTGTGCGACGCGGCGTAGAAGTGCAGCGCGTACAGCGTGTTTGCGTCGTCTATGGGATTGGCGGCCACCTTGTCCACGTCCTGGGACCAATCGGGCGTGCCGCATATGATCACCGCCTCCGGCGCGTTGGCTCGGATCACCGGTATGATACGTTCGGCGTAATCCCTGACCGCAGGCCAGTTCACCCCCTTGCCGTTGGGCTCGTTGCACAGCTCGTAGAGCACGTGGGGCCGGTCGGCATAGCGGGCGCTCATCCTGCGAAAGAAATCCTCGGCAGCGTCGGCATGGGTACGCGGGTCGCCGTCGCTGAGGATGTGCCAGTCGATGATGGCATACATGCCCAGCTGGCCGCAGAGCGTCACCCCCTTGTCGATCAGCGCCTCCAGGGCGTCCCTGTCGCCGTCGGTCATGTAGCCGCCGCCCTCGCAGGTATACATCGCCAGCCGCACGGCGTTGGCGCCCCAGTCGTCCCGTATGGTACGAAAGGCCGCCTCGTTCACGAATTCGGGAAACCAGGCCAGGCCATGGGTGCTCACGCCCCGCAGCTGCACCGGCGCGCCCGACGCGTCGGCCAGGCCCGTGCCCGAGACGTGCAGCGCGCCGTGCCGATCAAAGAAAGTCGCCCCAGACGTCGGCGCGCCCTCTGTCAACCCCCGCAGGCACAGCACGAGCGCCAGCAGCGTCCCCAGCAGGATTTTCAGGTTCATCATGTTGTCGCAGCTCCCTTCATCACAACGGTTCATGACGCACGTCGCGGGTTTGTGGCGGCCTGAGGCCACTGCACGGGCTTCACGCGGCGGTCATTCCTCAAACCGAAGTGTCGTCGACATGCCGTCCTCGCCGCAGATGGCGTTTTCGAAAAACGCCTTCGCGTTGGGCAGGTATTCCGCCGGGTCCTCCACCATCTGTGAGTAGTGGGCCAGCCACAGCCACCCGACGCCCGCCCGGCGCGCGGCCTCCGCCGCCTGGGCAAAGGTCATGTGGCCGTAGGCTGTGGCCATCTCCGCCTGTCCGTCTTCACCGTAGGTGGCCTCGCAGATCATCAGGTCCGCGCCCCGGGCCCCGTCCACCAGGCTGTCGCACAGGGCAGTGTCCCCGGTAAACACGAATTTCAGTCCCCTTCTCACCGGTCCCAGCACATCTTGGGGCCGCACGGTCCTGTCGCCCAGCTGAACGCTTTGTCCCCTTTGTAGCAGGCTCCACTGCCGCACGGGCACGCCCAGCGCCTTCGCCCGTTCGGGCAGGAATTTTCCGGCGCGGCCCAACGTGAAGCCATAGCCCTGGCTGGCGACGCGGTGGTTGGTTTCGAAGGCCGTGAGGCGCGCCGACTCCGGCCAGCCCCCGGCCAGTTCCCCCATGCAGACGCCCCCGTCCGGCAGCTCCGTCAGGCGGACCGGGTAGCCCGTGTGCCCCGCCAGCTCGAGTATGGGGTCCAGGGCCGCCCGCAGGCCCGCGGGCCCGACGACGGTCAGCGGCTGCGTGCGCCCGAGTACCTCCATCGTCTGCATCAGCCCCGGCAGGCCGAAGACGTGGTCCCCGTGGTAGTGGGTCAGGGCGATCACATCCGCCTTCATCAGGCTCACCCCCGCCCGCCGGGCTGCCGTCTGGGTGCCCTCGCCGCAGTCGAACAATATCGTTCGCCCGGCGCAGGTGAGGGTCGCCGCGGTCAGCGCCCGGTCGGGGATCGGCATCAGCGCCGCCGTGCCCAGCAGTGTGACGTCAAGCATGTCCATCCTCCCCCCGTTCCAGCCATTCCAGCGTCCTTTGCAGCTGCTCGGCCTTTTCCGCGCCCGCCAGCCTGAGGCCGTGGGCGTGGGCCAGCGCCCTGCCCATCTCCGGCCCCGGCCGCACACCCGCCGCCATCAGGTCCCGCCCCATCACAAAGGGCCTGTCCATCCGCTGACGGTACAGCGCGTACAGGCGGCGCAACCGCCGTTCCGTCTCAGACCAGTCCGCCGCGCCGGTGTGCGCCGCCCGCGCCAGCAGGATCAGGTCCTCCGGGCAGAGCGCGCCGTCGAACAGCGCCATCCAGCGCGCCTCGCCGGGGTCTGCGGACAGGTATCCCTCCATGTCCCCGCGGCGCTGGACCATGTCGAGCGCGTAGCGCGTCAACGCCACCGCCTGGGTCAGACGTTCCAGGAAGCCCCTGGCCGTCGGGGAACCAAAGCCGGCGCAGCTCGCGGCCAGCATGAAGCCCAGCGGCTGGGTCGCCTCCGGGCGCTGGGCCGCCGCCGCGTCGATCATCGCCACGACCCCTTCCCACGCCGCCCCCGGCAGGGCGTCCAGGGCGGAAAACCACGGGCAAAGCTGACCCATCCGCTTCAGCTCGGTAAAGAAGCTCGAGGGCCGCGCCGCCTTCAGCAGCGCCTTCTCCAGCTCGCCCATCACCCGCTCCGGGGCCAGTGCATCCACATTCATCCCGGCGCAGATCGCCGCGGTTTCATCGGCCACCGCAAAGCCGAAGCGGGCAGCGAACTGGGCTGCCCGGAACACCCGCAGCGGGTCCTCTGCAAAGGAAGCGTCGTTGACGTGGCGTATACGCCCCGCCGCCAGGTCCGCCCGGCCCCCGAAGAAATCCAGTACCTCGCCGGTCAGCACGTCCTGCATCAGCGCGTTCATCGTGAAATCCCGGCGCAGGGCCGCTTTTTTCTCGCCGATGAAGGGGTCCACGCACACCTGGAAGTCCCTGTGCCCCCGCCCCGTGGCCCGCTCTGACCGGGGCATGGCAATGTCGATGTCGTAGTGCCGAAGGCCCATGATGCCGAAGCTGGCCCCCATGGCCGTGCGCTCGCCCAAGCTGTCCAGTATCGCCGCCAGCGTCGGCACCGGGACGCCGTGCACCTCGATGTCGATGTCCTTGTTCTCAAGGCCCAGCAGCCGGTCGCGGACATAGCCGCCCACGTAGTAGGTCCGGCCCCCGGCCTGCGCCACCGCGGCGGCGATCCGCCGGGCCATGTCCATGTTCCTGTCCGCCATCGCCGTCACCCGCCCCTCGATTGATACGCAAATCCGTTCCGCCGCCCGCGTCTCCCGCGAATCCGAACCTGTCTACAGCTTCAGCATCATATAGACCAATTCCTGATATCCGGAGGTTCGCGAGTTGAAGCCCCTTGGATTTCGCCCGAATACCTCAAAGCCAAGGCTCCTGTACAAGGACAAAGCCCTGTCGTTATCGGCCACCACAGTCAGTTCCAGCTGATCGTAGCCGGCATTCCGGGCGCATTGAATGCAGGCCCTGGTCAGCGCTCTGCCCAATCCAAGTCCCCAGTATTCCTTTAGCACGCTGATGCCGAATTCGGCCCTGTGTCTTACCTTGTATTTCTTCCCTACAGGCTCGATCCCGGCGGTCCCCGCGACCCTTCCGTCGATTATGGCGACGAGCTCAACTTCGTACGGGCTTTCGGTCTTCTCCTCCAGGAACCGCGCTTCCTGTTCCGGATCAAAGCTGTTTTCATCGGGATAGGACAGCAGGTAATCCGTTTGCGCGTGGGTGAGATTAAAGACCTCATAAACAGCAAGGCCGTCTGACGCATTGCCATTCCTGATCAGGGCCTCTTTTCCGTCTTTCAGTAAAATTCTCTGTTCGTATTTCATCTCTTGATCCCTTCGTATTCAACGTCCGGGATGCGCTCCGGCGCCTTCGACAGCGTCACCGCGTTGAAGGAGGCGTCCCAAGCCGCCTGAAGCGGCGGGACCCGAGCTTCGCGGCGCTGCCCTGCTCCATAAGCATCCGACATCCCGTTTGCCCAACCCGTCCGGCGACGCGGCAATCGGCTATGATACTATTATAAAGCAAGCCCCCGCGCTTTGCAAGCGTTCCCGTCATATTCCCTTTTCTGTCGGCGCTATTGCAATTTCAGCCAAAACACATTATAATTGGACGCAGGAACTCAAACTGCGACCGCACAGAGAATATGAAGGGGTGACTGACAATGGTGGACATGAGCAAGTGGATCGACATAGCCAAGGCAAACATCGGCAAGCGGCCCGAGACCCAGGGGCGACTGGCGGGGAAGATCGCCATCGTGACCGGCGCGGCCCAGGGCTTTGGCAAGGGCATCGCGGAGGAAATGCACAAGGAAGGCGCGACCGTGGTAATCGCCGACATGAACCTGACCGGGGCCCAGGCCGTGGCCGACGAACTGGGCGATCACGCTGCCGCCGTCGAGGTCAACGTGACCGACGAGGCAAGCGTCGCCGCCATGGTGCAGAAGACCGTCGAGCAGTTCGGGGGCCTGGACATAATGGTCAGCAACGCGGGGGTGGCCAAGGCCGGCAACCTGCTGGAGCTGGAGCGGCAGGCCTTCGACTTCGTCACCAACATCAACTACACCGGCTACTTCCTGTGTGCCAAGTACGCCGCCGCCATCATGGAGGCCCAGCACGTGGCGGACCCGGAGTGGTTCGGCGACATCATCACCATCAACTCCAAGTCCGGCCTGGAGGGCAGCAAGAACAACTACGCCTACGCCGGCTCCAAGTTCGGCGGCATCGGCCTGACCCAGAGCTTCGCGCTGGAGCTGTGCCCCTACAACATCAAGGTAAACGCCATCTGCCCCGGCAACTACCTGGACGGCCCGCTGTGGTCCGACCCGGAGCGCGGCCTGTTCGTGCAGTACCTGAACGCCGGCAAGGTGCCCGGCGCGAAGACCGTCGAGGACGTGCGCAGGTATTACATGAGCAAGGTGCCCATGAACCGGGGCTGCTTCCCGTCGGACGTGGCCAAGGCCATCTTCTACTGCGTGGAGCAGAAATACGAGACCGGCCAGGCCATCCCCGTCACCGGCGGGCAGGTGATGCTGAAGTAACGCTCATTCGATGCCGGCGCGTCAGGCAAGGCTTGACACGCCGGCATTTTCAGGCTATAATTGTATGAAAAGTATGATTTGTATAATTCATATTATTTGAGGAGGTGTTTGTCGTGAAGAGACCGGATGGAAGGGCCGCCTGGACGGCCACCGTGGGCACGAAGGGGCAGATCGTCATTCCCCGGGAGGCCCGGGAGATGTTCGGCATACAGCCAGGGGACACGCTGATACTGCTGGGCGATCCGGCGCGGGGCATCGCCATTCCCCCGAAGTCGACGTTCCGGCAGTGGTCCGAGGCCGTATTCGGAGAGGAGGCGGAGCCGTGAAGATCATGTGGTTTTGCATACCGGCCCACGGGCACACCAATCCGACGATCGAATTCGCCCGGGAGCTGGTTCGGCGGGGGCACGACATACGCTACTACTCCTTCGAGGCCTTCCGACAGCGCATCGAGGCCACCGGCGCGACATTCGTGCCCTGCGACCGCTTCCTGCCGCCGCTCACTGAAGAGAGCGAGAAGAAGCTGAAAAAGGTCTCGACCACCGAGATGTCGGTGCAGTCCTTCCGGACTACCGCGAACATGGACGCCATGCTGGCGCGGGAAATCGAAGCGTTTCACCCGGACCTGGTCATCTCCGACTCCGCCTGCTTCTGGGGCAAGCTGACGGCCATGAAGCACCGCCTGCCCCTGTTGTGCTCCACCACCACCTTTGCCTTCAACCGCTATTCCTCGAAATACATGCGGCAGAGCCCCGGGGAGCTGGCGGACATGATATTGGGCCTGCCCCGCCTGAACCGGGAGGCGAAGCATCTGGCGACGCTGGGCTACCCGGTGAAGAGTGCCCTGGAGATCGTGCAGAACGACAACGACACCGACACCGTCGTCTACACCTCGCCCCGCTTCCAGCCGTGCAGCGAGACCTTCGACGCCGCCCACTACCGCTTCGTCGGGCCCTGCGTACGGGATATCGCGCCCGAACCGAAGGACGGCGGATGCCCCCTGGTGTACATCTCGCTGGGCACGGTCATCAACGACCGACCGGACTTCTACAGGACATGCGTCGCCGCGCTGAAGGACGCCCCTGTGGAGGTCCTGATCGCCTGCGGACACGACTTCGACCCGGGGCAGCTGGCCCCGCTGCCGGGGAACATCCGCATCGAACCGTCGGTGGATCAGATGGCGGTGCTGGCCCGGACCCGGCTTTTCATCACCCACTGCGGCATGAACAGCGCCTCCGAAGGGCTGTACATGGGCGTGCCCGAGCTGCTGTATCCCCAGACCGGCGAGCAGCGGGCGGTGGCAAGGCGCGTCGAGGAGATGGACGCGGGCCGGATGCTGCCGGAAGCCGACGCCCGCGATCCCCAGAGGCTGCGCGGGCTGGTCATGCGGGCCCTCGGCAACGACGCCCTGATGAAGGCTGCCCTCGCCATGCGAAAGGAACTGCGCGGATGCGGCGGCGCGGCGGCGGCGGCCGATTTTGTGGAAGAACTGCTGACCCGAAGGCCTTAGGCAGAGGTGTCGGCAATGCGGCAATCGCCCCCGCTGCGATATCGCAGGGAGGCGATTGTCATATTCTTTAAGGAAATAACTCGCAATTCAGGCGGTATTACCTTTGCGGTGATGCGTCAGATCCTTATTGATATTCATTTTCCTTCCTTTTGGCCCGAACAGTGGACGCGATTCTTTCCAAGCTTCTTTGCCGTATACAGGGCAACGTCGGCGCGCATGATCATTGGATCCGCGTCTTCGCCCGGCAAGGCCTGCGCCACGCCAAAGCTCGCCGTCTCACTGCCGCAGAGTGGAAAGCGCAGCTTCTCGATTCTCATGCGCAACGATTCCGCAAAAGCCGCGGCATCCTTCAGCGTCATACCCGGCAGCATGATCATAAACTCCTCGCCGCCCCAGCGTCCCGCAACAGCCCCGTTCCCGAGTTCATTCAACGCGGACTTGATCTGGGCTGTGACGCCGATCAGCACCTGATCGCCTTCGTTATGGCCGTAGGTGTCGTTGATCTTCTTGAAATCGTCCAAATCGATCATGATGATGCTCGTGGCGTTTTCACCGTCGGGCGCAGTACAGTTCTCCTCCATGCGGTTTGTGATCCGCCTCTGAATCTCACCCCGGTTCAACAGCTTTGTCAGCTGATCCGTGATGGCCATGATTGACAGCTGTCCGTTGGCCTCAATGACCTCGGCGGTCGCCGTATTGATAAAGTTCACCAGGCGGCTGACCATCGACATGCTTGATTCGTTCTGCTTGATCTCTGCCTGGACAACCGGCACATTCCTCTCGATCGGACCGCCCTCGCGCATGGCAGCCACGACGAGGGACAGATTGTGATGGTCCATGCTGCCGCGCCACCGGATCAGCTCACCCGCGGTGCAGAAGCCGTAGGTCGGAGCCAGGTTGTTCAGGGGCCTCGTCTCACGGCTCCCCTCCGTGCCTCCCCAGAAGCTCTTTCTGCCAAAGCAGTCAAATATGGAGATGACATCCGGCGCGAATTCATGTATCTGATCCGCGCAGAGCGAAACATTCTGCATGATGGTTTCCGGGTCGCCGTAGGTCAGATGGACGATACTGCCTTCAGGAATATCCGTACTCATATCGATGGAGCCGTCCTCGCGGCAGGACAGGGCGTGGCGCAGCAGGATTCGATCCCTGTGGTCCACGGCAAACGGGAACTCCAGCGCATTGTAGAAGATATGATCGTCATTCGGTATTCTCAGATAGTGATGATAGATCTGATAGGCGGGCGTGCCGTCCAATTCGTACAGCACCTTTCCCTCCGCCCGGGTCACCTTCAGCGCGGCGCCCAACCGACGCCATCCGATGACATATGAATTCATGACATGGAAATCCTCGCCGCCAATCAGCGCCAGGACGATACCGTGGGTATTCAGCGCCTCGCCCTTTTCGAAGATATACGCCGTAAATATATTGTCGCCGAAGGCGCCGCCGCCCCACATCCTGATATCCTCGGGAATCTCTTCCTGGAGAATGCCGCAAACCTCGCGAATGGGAATGGTGTCTATGGTCATGATGACCTCTATCGCCTTCACGCCGACGAGATCATCCTTCATCTCCCGCAGCGCTGTCCGCAGGGTCGTCGCGTCCCTGTTCTCAATGGAAATCAGGCGGGTACGCACAAAGCTGTCGGCGTTCTCAAATACCGTACAGGTGACAACCAGCTTTTCCGTCGTGATATTGCCTTCGTAGATGTTGCCCGACGCAGAGGCTCCGATATAGACCGCATCCGGCATCACCTGCTCCACGACCTCCCTGACAATCCTCACATCCGTATCGTCAGCGCCATCGGAGAAGATGTGGATCAGCGCCTGCCCGCAGGCATTTTCCGCGCGCCATGCCTCCCATTCCGCTATTGCGCCGCGAAAGGAATCCCGGTCTTTATAAGCGGCCTGAAACTGTCTCATAATAGAACCTCCCCTGATATATCTCACTTGTTCCCCGGTATATCTTCGAGGGCTTTAAGACTCCGTTCCCCTTGTCCTCACTGCATCCCGGAAGCCTTCATCAACGACCGTGCGCGTTCGATCACACCATGTCCGGGTGCTCATCAATGAGGATGTCAATCCAATAATTCAGGTTGTCCTGTATATTTTGAACCGTCAGCATGAACGCCGTTTCAGAAAAGGTCTTGACCAGCGTAACACGGGCTGAGTACCATTTGATCCTGTCCTTCTCCAGCCGCATCCGAAAGATGTTCTGAATGAACAGCTTGGGGTTGCTCCTGACGCGCTCCTCCAGCGTTCCAAAATCCAGAAACCGCATGTATCTTTCCTGGTCTACAGGCGCTATTTCATTCTCACAGAATCTTTGCAGGCTCTTCTGAAGAGAAACTTCCCTGTCGTATTCCGGCAGATTATTCGCCGTATAGATCCTCTTTGCCTTTTTCTTATTCGGGAAGAACAATACAACCAGTTCATAGGTGGACAGAAGCGCGCTGCTGTTGTTCAGCATCTCCCTGGCCGTCTCAACTTCCCGATCGGCCTCAAAGGTGTTCAGTCGCATGAGGATCATTGCGCGTCCCTGTCTTTTTGCGATGAACAGCGCGCTGAGCCTGTAATACACATCCTTATAGGCATACTCAACCGTCTGGATGGTTCCGCGTTGCAGCGCGTCCAGAACCAGTTTCCGAAGCATCAGAAACTGTTGCGTCTGCTGATTGGCAAGGGCGTTCTCAAGTCCCCCCACGGATGAAAAGCCGAGCTCCTGAAGCCTTTGTTTATAGCCTTCGGTGGCATAGATATAATCGATCTGTTCCTTGCCGCATTCCACCAATGCGACCGACCCGTCATAACTGCTGAAGCGATAATCCTGGCGGCCGACCCGCCTGTCGGCATACTCCTTCAGCGGGTTTGGATTCACGAAATTGACTCGTCCAATCTCATCCCAGTACCTTTTATCTTCACTGCTTTCCAGCATTCCCGGTTCCTGATCGATCATACCGATCAGAGCCTCTTTGGAAAGGGGCCTGGCATAATAGAAGCCCTGCTGTGCCTCGCAGCCGACATCAAGCAGGAATCTTCGCTGTTCGATCGTTTCGATTCCCTCCGTCAGCGTATGGATACCCAGCGTCTTTGCCATGCCGATCAACGAGGCCAGCATGTCCCTGCCCTTGCCCGACAGCTTCCGCAAAAAGATCATGTCAAACTTAATGACATCAAAGCTGTAGTTCTGCAATACGTTGAGGGAAGAGTAACCGCTGCCAAAGTCGTCGAGCCAAACCGAAAAGCCCGCTTCCTTGAAACGCCTGAACGTCTTCTCAAATGACTCCACGTCTTCAAGCATGATGCTTTCCGTGATTTCCAGATGGATTGCTTCATGAGGTACGCAATATGCCTCCAGAACAGAGCAGATCCTTTCATACAGATCGCTCTGAGCAAAATCCAGCCGGGAAAGGTTTACAGACACACACGATATCGGCGTTCCGCGACGCCGCATATCATCGTACAACACGCAAGCCTGGCGCAGGATCTCCATATCCAGCTCATTGATCAGCTCATACCTCTCGAGATCCGGAATGAACTCGGCAGGTGAAAGCATGCTTCCGTCCGGTTTAAACCACCTGGCAAGCGATTCAACGCCCATGATCCGCTGGGTCAGGGATCTGATTATAGGCTGGAAATAGGCCCTGATCAGTCCATTGTCAATCGCTTCATGAAAGCGATTTGTGAAAGCAACCTTATCCATGTATTATAGCAACCGTCACGTATTTCTTCGCGCATGTTCGCAGTGTATTGAATAACAGCTCGGCAGAGAGGGGCATGTTCGGAAGGAAAATCTACATCGGCATGGCTGAAAAAAACAGGCTGCTTCAGGTCGAATCCAACGCTCGTTCATCACTGCTTTGGTTACTCTACTTCTTCCATTCGGAATTGTAGACAAAGCGGATATACAGCCTACCCGGGATGAATCCGTCAGTTCGAGTCGAGGGGGGACAGCGTGCCGGGGCACGTCGCCCTCCGACAACGCGGCAATGGCGGATTCAGGCAAGCACAATGCACATGCTGTTTGTCGAACATTTCCTTAGTATGATTATAACAAAAAAACATCCTTCTGTACAGCCCTATAATATGATTATAACACAAAATAATAAGCTTCTTATACAGAATAATCAGAATTCTTTTTTTCACCGCGCACCAAAAACATCGGTGTGGATGCGAAGTTGACCTTCTCCTGACGGGACCACACGCGCTCCCATATGCGGGTGTCGGCCTCTACGGACAGGCCAAGGCTCATCAGCGTCTTGATGTCCCAGGCCGGGCGGGCGACGCGGGCCATGGGCATCTGTCGGGCAAGCTGCTCCATGCGGTCGAAGTTGTCGCCTACGTTGTAATCCCCCAGGCCCTCCTCGACGCTGTTTTCCCGGTCCTGCGCATAGGCCGTTCGCGCCTCGGCGTCAAACAGGTAGGCGTACCAGTTGGCATCGAAGGTCATCAGCATGCCGCCCGAACGCATGACCCGCACCCACTCGGCGTAGGCCTGTTCGGTATCGAGCAGATTCCACGTCACATTGCGGGACAGGACCACATCAAAGGATTCGTCGTCGAACGCAAGATCCTGGGCGTTCATCTCCCGGAAAACGATGCGGTCGCAAAGGTCGCCCGCGTTGTTTCGCGCCTCATCCAGCATGGAGGGCGTCAGATCGATGGCCGTGACCTGAAAGCCCGACTCCGCCAGGAGTATGGCAAAGAAGCCGGGACCGGTGCCGATCTCCAAAACATGGATCTGGTCGGGCGTCCTGTCCGGGAAGCGGGCAAAGATGTGTTCGATCAGGACCTGCTTCCAGACCTCGCGCTGCTCTGTCGCCAGCTCCTCCCGGTTGACCTCTGAATAGCCCGGCGCGCGCTGTGTCCAGTAGGCCCGGTTCTCCAACAGTATCGCTTCGTTCATCTTCATTCCTCGCTTGATCGCAATACATCCATTCTACCGGCAGAACCAATCCGCCGCAACCCCCTCGGGGGGATATTGCAGTTACTTAATGCACTGCCTGTTACAGCTCAGAGTGCCCCAATATTTGTCGGATATGGTACTGTAGCGGCGGCCTCCAGGCCGCCACTGTGGCGGCGCAGGCGACGCGACGCAAAGATAGTCCTTTAGAGTGTGTTTCTAAATTCGCCAAGATGCATTTTCGGCGTCTTGAACTGCATTTCTGCGTTGATTTCCCTTGACTTAGCCCCACTAAGCCTGCGGAAAATCGCCTTGAAATGCAGCCCAATCCACTCGAAACTGCACATGTCTCATTTTAGTAACACACTCTAAGCCTCGTCCTCATGGACGTCCGGTTCTTCCGGGCCTTCGGTCACCGGCTTATCAAGCTTTACGGGGATGTTCTTCGCCAGCCGCTGGAGCTCGGCAATGGTGTCTTCGGCGGACTGTATCAATTCCTGCTGGGCCTTCTCCGCGGCCAGGATCTTCTCGTCGGTGCTTCGGGCCGCAGCTACGTCGGCTTCGGTGATGGTCATCAGGTCGTCTTTGGTGATGTCCGAGGCCTGCGCCAGCCGGTTGGCCTGGGCGACCAGCAGTCGCTCGAATATGTTGCGCACACCGCGCCCGTTGCCGAAGGCGATGGAACTGGTATTGGCGGCGGCGATGTAATCGGCCACGTCCTTGCGTGCCTGTTCGGTCAGTACATACTGTCCTTTCTTCATTTGCATATCCAGTATGCCCATCATCTCTTCGGCGGTGTAGTCATCGAAGTGCAGGTAGCGGTTGAAGCGGGATTCCAGGCCGGGGTTGGAGTGTATGAACCGGTCCATCAGCCCGTCATAGCCCGCCACGATGACCACCAGGTCCTCCCGGTGATCCTCCATGGCCTTCAGCAGCGTGTCGATGGCCTCCTGGCCGAAGTCGTTCTCGGTTTTGCCGTTGAGGGCGTAGGCCTCGTCGATAAACAATACGCCGCCCAGCGCCTTTTCGATCACGGCGCTGGTCTTGGTGGCGGTTTGGCCCACGTAGCCCGCAACCAGTCCGGAGCGATCCACCTCCACCAGATGGCCCTTTTGAAGTATGCCCAGGCTCTTGTAGATGCGGGACATCAGGCGGGCGATCATCGTCTTTCCGGTGCCGGGGTTGCCCGAGAACACCATGTGCAGCGACATGTCCACCGTCTTGAGGCCGTTTTCACGGCGCAGCTTGTAGATGGTGACGGTATTGATGAGGTTGTTGACCTCTCGCTTGACACCCTTAAGGCCGACCAGCTCGTCAAGCTCCTTCTTCAGGTCCTCGATGTTCTCCGGCGGGGTCTCCTCCTCGGTCGCCTGCTGGGCGTCGGCGGGCTTGGCTTCGGCCACGGGCGCAGGGGTCTTCCCGGTCTTGTTCATAGCCTCCGGGGTATCCACAGGCTTTTTTGACGGGTCGGGAGCGGGGGGCTTGGGCGCAGGAACGCCCCATATGTCGTCCGCCATGTTGCGGAGGTTGTTGCTGACCAGCGTGCTGATCAGGTCCATTTGGGTGCGAATGATTTCGTCGCGATTATCCATGATCGTGCTCCTGTCAATACATTTTTAAAGGAATAACCGATGCGGCTGACATCGGTTATTCCGAACTGTAGATGCTTGCAGCATCGCCGTTATTCGGCGGCCTCTTCCTTCTTCTTGCGGGGCGCGCGGGGCTTCTTCGGCGCTTCTTCGGCGCTGGCGGCCTTCTTGCGGGTCGCGGGCTTCCTGCCCGGTGCTTCGGCCTCGGCGGCCTCGGCCTTGGGCTTGGCGGCTCTCTTGCGGGTGGCGGGCTTCCCCTCGCTGTCCTCTGACGCATCGGCCTTCGGCGCTGCTTTCTTCTTTGCTGGCTTCTTTGCGGCCTCCGGGGCCAGCTTCTCATACAGCTCGATGTACTTCCTCGCGGATTGATCCCAGCCGTACTGGCCCTTCATGGCGCGTATGGCCAGGCTGTTGAACAGCTCGCGCTGCTCGTGGAACATGCGCACGGCGTTCTCGATGACGTGCAGCATGTCGTGGGCGTTGTAATAGAGGAAGGTGAAGCCGTTGCCGTCGCCGGTGTATTCGTTGTAGGCGAGCACGGTGTCCCGCAGGCCGCCGGTCTCACGGGTGATGGGCAGCGTGCCGTAGCGCAGCGAGATCAGTTGGCTCAGGCCGCAGGGTTCGAACAGCGAGGGCATCAGGAAAAGATCCGCCGCGGCGTAGATCTTGTGGGCCAGGGCGTTGTTCATCTGGAAGTTGGCCGAGACCTGCAACGGGTACTTCCACTGGGCCCAGCTGAACAGGTCGACGTAACGGCTCTCGCCCATGCCCAGTATCACCAGCTGGGCGCCGGTGTTCATGATCTCCGGCAGCACGCACTCCACAAGATCCAGGCCCTTCTGGCCGGCCAGGCGGGTGATCATGGCGATCATCGGCACATTGGCGTCGACGGTCAGACCCAGCTCGCGCTGCAGCGCCAGCTTGTTTTCAACCTTCCTGTCATAGGTGTCCGGGGTGTAGTTCCGGGTGAGCAGCGGATCCTTCTCGGGGTCGAACTCCTCGGTGTCGATGCCGTTGAGTATGCCGGTGAGGTGGTCCACCCGGGTGCGGAGCAGCCCGTCCAGCCGTTCGCCGTAGTAGGCGGTCTGGATCTCCTGGGAATAGGTGGGGCTGACGGTGGTGATCTCATCGGCGAACACGATGCCGCCCTTCATGCAGGAGCACATGCCGTAGAACTCCAGGGCGTCGCTGGTGTAGGCCAGGTTGCCCAGGTACAGCAGGTCCTCGATGGTGTCGATGGGGAACAGTCCCTGGTACTGCAGGTTGTGGATGGTGTAGACCGTCCGCATGTTCGCAAAAAGCTCCAGGTGCTTGTACTGCAGCTTGTGAAGCACCGGAATCAGGCCGGTCTGCCAGTCGTTGCAGTGCAGCACGTCGGGGATGAAGTCGATCTTCGGCAGCGCTTCCATCACGGCCCGGCAGAAGTAGGCGAAGCGCTCGCCCTCGTCGCCGCCCATGCCGTAGATGTAGTCCCGGCCAAAGTACTGCTCGTTGTCAACAAAGTAGAACGTGACGCCGCCGTATACCATCGTTTCAATGCCCACATACTGCCTGCGCCAGCCGAGGTTTATATAGAAATACAGCATATGCTGCATCTTCTCACGCCACTCGGCGCCGATGGCCTTGTACAGCGGGAGGATGACGCGGACGTCTTCGCCGGCCTTCAGGATTTCCCTGGGCAGCGCGCCCATCACGTCCGCAATGCCGCCGGTCTTGACAAAAGGCATGCATTCAGATGTTGCGAAGAGAATTTTCATGGCTCTGTTTCCTCCTATAGGTTTGATTCTTTCCGGGTTTGAAACGGGTTATACCGCGGGTCTTCCTTTGTTCCCTCCGGGAGCGCTGCGGCCCCCGGAGGGATATGATTTACAGCGTGATGTTCTTGCCGATGACGATCGGGTACTGGCCCGGGCCGACCAGGCGGCTGTGGCTGCGGATGGTGACCGCCTTGTCAAAGATGACGTTTTCGAGCTCGACGTCCTCCTCGATGTAGCCGTCCTGCATGATCACGCAGTTCTTCAGCTTCGCGCCCTTGCCCACGGTGACGCCGCGGAACAGCACGCAGTTCTCCACCTCGCCGTCGATCACACAGCCGTCGGCGATCAGGGAGTTCTTGATCTTCGCGTTGCCGCGATAGATGGTGGGCACGGAGTCGCGGGTCTTGGTGTAGACAGGGTTCGTGCCGAACAGCTCCTTGCGCACGCCGGGCTTCAGCAGGTCCATGTTGAAGTTGAAGTAGCCGCGGATCGTCTCAATACGGCGATAGTATCCCTTCTCCTCGTAGGCCATGATCTTCAGTGCGCCGGATCTGATATAGGGGCGCAGCATGTCCGCGTAGAAGTCGTGGTTGCCGTGGGAGATAACCTGGTCGACCATGTACATCAGCATCGTGCGCTTGATCATCATGACGTTCAGGTACAGGTTGCTGTAGCTGGCCGCGTTGGGGTTGATCTCGATGTCGTTGACGATGTCGCCCTCGCCGATGCCCAGGTAGCAGTGGTCGTTCTTCGACGAGGAGGTGAACTCGGTGATCTCGGGCGTGGCCTTCTTGTACATTAGCGTGATGTCCGCGCCGGACTTGATGTGCTGCTGGATCATCGGCTCGAAGCTCGTGTTCATCACGTAATCGCTGTTGGTCAGGATCACGAACTCCTGGCGGGAGCGGCGCAGGTAGTCGAAGTTGGCCTTCAAGGCGTCCAGCACACCGCTGTACTCGCCGCCGTTTTCACGGGTCAGGAAGGGGGGCAGTATGAACAGGCCGTTGTTGCGGGTGTGCAGATCCCAGTCCTTGCCGGAGCCCAGGTGGTCCATCAGCGAGTGATAGTTCTTCTGGGCGATGATGCCCACGTTGTGGATGTTCGAATTCACGAGGCTGGAGAGTGTGAAATCGATGATGCGATAGCGGCCGGCCACGGGAATCGCGGCCACCGCGCGCTGGCTTGTCAGCTCGCGCAGCGTGAGGTCGTCTTTAGAAGTGTAGACAATGCCCATGACATCGTTCATATCAGGCGCCCTCCTTTCGGGAAATAGCATCGTTGTCGACCTGCAGGCCCGCCTTTACCACGTATCCCTCGGGCAGCACGGTATCCTGGCCGATCAGGGCGATATCGCCGGCGGCTTCGCCCACCTGGCAATCCCTGGCGATCACGCAGTCCTCGGAGACGATGGTGCGGCGCACCACGGCCCCGGCCTTGATGGTGGTGCCGGGCATGATCACGCTGTCCTCGACCACCGCGCCCTTTTCCACGGTCACACCCGCGAACAGCACGCTGTCGCGCACGGTGCCGTCGATCTCGCAGCCCTCGGTGACCATGGAGTTGACCACGATCGCGTCGTCCGCGATGAAGTGGGGCGGCATGACCGGCGTGCGGGAATAGATCTTCCAGCGCGGGTCGGTCAGGTCGAATTCCGGCGGGGTCTTCAGCAGGTCCATGTTGGCCTCCCAGAGGCTGGCGATGGTGCCGACATCCTTCCAGTAATCGGTGAACGCGTAGGCGTACAGCGCCTTTTTGTCGTTCAGCAGGTTCGGGATGATGTTCTTGCCGAAGTCGTTCTGGGATTTCAGGTCGGCGGCGTCGGCGGTCAGGTATTCCTTCATCACCTTCCAGGTGAAGATGTAGACGCCCATCGAAGCCAGGTTGCTCTTGGGCTGCTTCGGCTTCTCCTCGAATTCGATGATGGCGTCGTTCTCGTCCACGTTCATGATGCCGAAGGACGGGGCGACCTCCCACGGCACGGGGCGCACCGCGATGGTAACGTCGGCGTTGCGCTCGATGTGAGAGCTGAGCATCCGGTTGTAATCCATCTTATAGATATGGTCGCCGGAGAGGACGAGCACGTATTCCGGGTCGAACTGTTCGATAAAGCCGAAGTTCTGATAGATGGCGTTGGCGGTGCCCTTGTACCACTCGCTGCTGTCGGCGGTGGCATAGGGGGGCAGCACGTATACGCCGCCATAGCTCAGGTCAAGGTCCCAGGTCTGACCGGAGCCGATGTAGCTGTTCAGCTCCAATGGCCGGTACTGGGTGAGCACGCCCACGGTGTCAATGTTGGAATTGGTGCAGTTGGACAGGGGAAAGTCAATGATGCGATACTTTCCGCCGAAGGGCACGGCCGGTTTGGCCATGACCTTGGTGAGAAGTCCGAGACGGCTTCCCTGACCGCCAGCCAGAAGCATGGCGATACACTTCTTCTTTTTCACGCTATCCCTACTTTCATATTGTTTAGGCATCGGGTCAATTTTACCCCGTTACCAAATCATAATATAGTATACAACATCTTTGCCAAAAAATCTATAGTTTACAGCACATTTTTCTAATTTATTTGGATTTAATGAGATCATAGGCCGATTGAACCACCATCAGCTCCTCATTGGCGGGGATCACATGGGCCTCGATTGCGGAATTCGGCGCGGATATGAGCCGCTCGCCCGCGCCGCGTTCGTTGGACTCGGCGTCGATCACCATGCCCATGTGGGCCATGGCCTCGAGGACCGTGCAGCGCAGCGGCGCGTAGTTTTCACCGATGCCGCCGGTGAAGGCGATGGCGTCCAAGCCGCCCAATTCCATGATGTACGCGCCGACATAGCGTATGATATGAGTGGCCAGCACGTCCAGCGCCAGCTTTGCCCGCGCGCTGCCGGCGCGCATGGCGGCGTCCACGTCCCGTATGTCGCCGCTGGTGCCGGATATGCCCTTCAGGCCGCCGTTTTTGCCGAGGCCCTCGTAGATTTGCTCCAGCGTCAGCCCCTGCCCCAGCAGGAAGGGCACCAGGTACGCGTCCACGTCCCCGGTGCGACTGGCGTGGGGGATGCCCATTTGGAGTGAGAAGCCGAAGCTGTTGTCCACGCTCTTTCCGTCCGATATCGCGCAGATCGACGCGCTGCCCCCCAGGTGGCAGGAGATCACCCGTCGCTGACCCGCCAGCTTTCGGGCGATGTAGCCGTGGGACGCGCCGTGATAGCCCATGCGCATCACGCCGTACTTTTCATACCATTCGTAGGGCACTGGGAAGATGCGCCTTTCCAGCGGGATGGTGCGGTGGAAGGCGGTTTCGAACACGCCCACCCGGGGCGCGTCCGGCAGCAGCTTTTCAAACACGGAGATGGCCTCGAGGTAGGGGCCGTTGTGGGCGGGAGCCACCGGGAGCCAGGCCCGCATGCCCTCCAGCACGTCCTCCGTCAACAGGTGAACGCCGTAGAAGCCCTTCGCCAGCACCGTCTTGAAGCCCACGGCGTCGATTTCGGAGAGAGCCGCGATCGCGCCGCCCTCCGGGGCCGTCAGCGCGTCCAGGAACATCCGGATTCCGGCGGTGTAATCGGGAATGGGCAGTCCGTCGCTTTTGACGGTATGATCGTCGCTTGAATAGTGGAAGATGGCGTCGTTTGAGCCCACGCGCTCCACCTTGCCATCGGCCAGCACGGCGAGGACCGGCATGTCCCAGAGCTTGAACTTCAGCGACGTGCTTCCGGCGTTGCAGATGAGGATCTTCATGGGGTTTGCTCCTTTCGACATGTGTTGAACTTGCCATGATTATACAAAAAACGGTGGCATTACGCAACAACGCGCGCGTTTTTTTGCGCGCATACCGTTGGGCAAAGTTCGCATAATAGAGGCGAGGTGGTGTATTCAATGAAAATGACGAAAAAAATGGCGGTTGCACTGGCGCTGGCGCTCATTGCGCTGGGACTCGTGGGCTGCATGCGCGGCCGCGACCTGTCGGTCAACTGGCGACTGAGCGATTCAAAGGCCAACCTGCCGAAGCTGCCCCGCAAGCTGGAGATCGGGAAAAACGGGGTTCCCACGCTGTCCGTATACGACGTGTCCGACAAAAAGACCAACGACATGGACATCGAAAGCTATGTGACGGGCGTCGTGGCAGGGGAGATGAAGAACGACTGGCCCATGGAGGCGTTGAAGGCCCAGGCGGTACTGGCGCGCACTTTCGTGCTGAAGTTCTGCCAGGACAAGCAATCGAAGTATGAGGGGGCGGACATCTCAACCGACGTGGCGGAGGCTCAGGCCTACGCGCCGGACAGCGTGAACGCAAGGGTGCGCCAGGCCGTGGACGAGACCCGGGGCATGGCGCTGTCCTGGCAGGGGGAATACCCGAACGCCTGGTTCCACGCCCATTCCGGGGGCATGACCGAGCTGCCCTCGGTCGCCCTGGAGTATAAGGGCGGCGATCCGGAATACCTGAAGCCGGCGGTCTCGGAGGAGTCCAAAAGAGCGCCCGACAGCGTGAAAAACTGGACGGCGACCTTCACCCGCGACCAGGTGGCCAAAGCCTGCATCGACGCAGGAGGGCAGGTGGGCGCGGTGGAGACCGTCGAGCTTGGCGAGAAGGGGGAATCGGGCCGGGCCAGGGCGATACTGGTCAACGGAAAGGCCGTCTCCGCGCCCTCCTTCCGCTTGCAGATCGGCGCGAACAGGCTGAAGAGCACGCTGATCGACAGTGTGACACTGGTGGGAGACGCGGTCACCTTCAAGGGGCGGGGTTTCGGCCACGGTGTGGGCCTGTCGCAATGGGGCGCGTATCAGATGGCCGAGGAGGGCCGGACCGCGCAGCAGATTTTGCAGCGCTATTTCCCTGGCGTGGGGATCGTTGAGCTGTGGTAAGGAACTGCGGACAAATAGGTTGTGCAGCGCGCGGGACGCATTCGTTGGCGTAATGCGGAGGAGGGCCGCGTGCCGGGGCACGTTGACCGACGACATCACAGCAATGGCGAATTCGGATATGCGGCACGCACAAGTAATTTATCGATAGTTCCCGGTTGATTGACATTCAGGGGGGTATGCGTACCGCCCCTGAATGTCATTCCCGGATGATTGCCCGGATATCCTCGTGGATCACACCGTTCGAGGCCAGCGGGTTGCCGCTCGCCAGGCCGTCCTCGCCGTCCAGCCAGCCGGAGAATTTGCCGCCGGCCTCGGTGAGGATCACATAGCCCGCGCCGTAATCGTACAGGTTGATGCCTAGCTCCAGGTAGGCGTCGGCACGCCCAGAGGCCACGCAACACAGGTCGTAAGCGGCGGAGCCGGTGCGCCGCACGCCGCTGACCTTGCGCAGCAGCGCCGGAAATGCGGCCAGCGTGCGCTCGCGATGCGCCGGGTTGCGGACGCCGAAGCCCATGTGGACGATGGCATCCCCCAGGGGCGTGTTGGATACGTGTATAGGTTGGCCGTTCAGGGTCGCCCCACGGCCCCGCACCGCCAGGAACAGCTCGTCGGTGCCGGGGCAATATACGCAGCCGATCTGAAGCACGCCGTCGTGCTCATAGGCGATGGAAATCGTATACAGCCGCTGCCCGCGCATGAAGTTGGCGGTGCCGTCGATGGGGTCCACGATCCAGCGCCCGGGGGCCTGGGTCGCGCCGCCGGTCTCCTCGCCGAAGAACTGATCCTCGGGGCAGGCGGTGAGCAGCATCTGGCGGATCAGCGCCTCGCTCCTGAAATCCATTTCAGTAACGAAGTCATTTTCGCTCTTGCGGCGGACCTTGAAGGCGCCGTGATGCTCCAGCATTTCGCCGGAGGCGCGGGCCGCCCGCTCGGCCAGCGCCGCTTTTTCAGTCAATGTCATGGACATTCATCTCCAAATTTATCATTTTGAATAAAATAGGTTTGCAAATTGAAGAAAGTGTGATATAATGGGTGTATTCATGGGACTCTGCGTGCTTTCTCCACCGATATTATAGCACAAAGGCATTTGGGAAGGTGTTATATTCGTGAAAATGATCTCCTGGAACGTCAACGGCCTTCGGGCCGTGCTGCAGAAGGGCTTTTATGAGAGTGTGAAAGGCCTGGACGCAGATGTGATCTGCCTTCAGGAAATCAAGATGCAGAAGGGTCAGTGCGACGTGGACCTGCCCGGCTACCGGCAGGTGATGTACTGCGCCGATCGCAAGGGCTATTCCGGCACGGCGGTGTTCTCCCGGGTGCCCATGCTGTCGGTGAGGACGGGCATCGGCATCGACCTGCACGACCACGAGGGCCGGGTGATCACCTGTGAATTCAGGGATTTCCATCTGGTCTGCTGTTATACCCCCAACAGCCAGAATGAGCTGCGGCGGCTGGATTACCGGATGCAGTGGGAGGACGACTTCCGGGCCTATCTGGTGGCGCTGGACGCCATCAAGCCGGTGATACTCACCGGCGATCTGAACGTCGCCCATCAGGAAATCGACCTGAAGAATCCGAAGACCAACCGCCGCAACGCCGGCTTCACCGATGAGGAGCGGGGTAAGCTCTCTGAGCTGCTCGCCGCCGGCTTCATCGACAGCTTCCGCTATTTCTACCCGGATGTCACCGGCGCCTACAGCTGGTGGAGCTACATCGGCGGAGCCCGGACGAGAGACGCCGGGTGGCGCATCGACTATTTTATCGTTTCAGAAAAGCTGAGGGATCGCATGGTCGACGCGAAGATCCACGCGGACATCATGGGCAGCGACCACTGCCCGGTGGAGCTGGATATCCGCGCCAGCGAGACAGGTGACACAATATAGAATGTCCGGACAGGAGGCGCTTCCAATGAAGAAGGTACACATCAAATCGGCGATTCCAATCTACATCGCGGCGGCGATATGGCTGGTAGTGGGACTGATTTTCCCGAAGCTGCTGATGAAGCTGCCGGGGCTGCTGCTGACTGCCGTATTGTCGGTAGGCGGCTATTTCGCAGGCTCGGTGCTGTTTCCCGGCCGTGAGGTGGAACAGAGGATCACCACCGGCGACGCCGCTGTGGACCAGGAGATCGAGTTGGCCCGCCAGCGCCTGGAGAATCTGCACAAGGCCAACGAAGCCATCCCTGACCCGGAGATTACCCATAACCTGGATCGCATGTACGCTTCCGGCCAACAGATCTTCAGCGAACTGAGCCGCGACCCGAAGAAGATTGCGCTGGTGCGGCGCTTCATGAACTATTATCTGCCCACCGCTGAAAAGCTGATGGAGCAATACCAGGTGCTGATGAACGCCCCGAGCAAGGGCGAGAACATCTCCTCCGCGATGAAGACCATCGAATCCAGCCTTGACCTGGCGGCAAGCGCCTTTGAAAAGTGCGCCGATAATATGTACAGGGACAATGAGATGGAC
Organism: Clostridia bacterium; assembly: GCA_045637485.1. Lineage (GTDB taxonomy): Bacteria > Bacillota > Clostridia > Christensenellales > Aristaeellaceae > UBA2862. The sequence continues at coordinate 12,992 of JAZTZK010000340.1, read as the reverse complement.
ATCGACGCGGAGATCAAGGTGATGCAGACCATGCTCACCAGCGATAACCTGATCAAAACCGACATGAATTCCATACGCGAAGCGGTTGACGGTACCGCCCGGACGGAGCCGGTAGCGCAGACCGCGCCCGTGGAGACGGCCCCCGTCGAGGAGGAGAAGAGCACGAAGGAGGGCATCAAGCTCACCCTCGGCGGCCAATGATCATACACACTGTTACTCTATCTGCAAATACTACCATATATTTTTAGGAGGTTATCACCATGGCAGACGAAATCAAGCTGACCCTTGAGCCCTTCGAGGACGAGAACAAGAAGGAGCTGGACAGCGCCGTTCAGGCGGCCGCGCAGGCCACAGAGGCGTTGGAAAAGGCCGAGGTCGAGGTCAAGCAGGAGGTTCAGCAGGCCACGCTGGACATGCAGAATTTCACCGAAGAGGAACAGCAGATGATCGACGACTTCTCCAAGAAGATCGACGTTCGCGACAGCAATCTGGTGTTCTCCTATGGCGCGGCGGCCCAGCAGAACATCTCCCAGTTCTCCGACGCGGCCCTGAAGAACGTACAGACCAAGGACCTGGATGAGGTCGGCAACATGATCGCCAACCTGGTGACGGAGCTGAAGAGCTTCGATACCGGCGAAGAGGAAAAGGGCGGCCTGTTCGGCCTGTTCAAGAAGCAGGTCAACAAGCTGGAGCTGATGAAGGCCAAGTATGACCACACCGAGGTCAATGTCAACAAGATCGTAGAGGGCCTGGAGCAGCACCAGATCCAGCTGCTCAAGGACATCGCCATGCTGGACAAGCTGTACGACCAGAACCTGATCTACTTCAAGGAGCTGTCCATGTACATCGTGGCCGGCAAGAAGCGCCTGGAGTCCTTCCGCGCCAACGAGGTGGAGCAGGCCCGTCAGAAGGCCGCGGCCTCCGGCCTGCCCGAGGACGCCCAGTTCGCCAAGGACCTGGCGGACAAGGCCGACCGCTTTGAGAAGAAGCTGTACGACCTGGAGCTGACCCGCAACATTTCCATCCAGATGGCGCCCCAGATTCGTCTGATCCAGTCCAGCAATCAGATCATGGCCGAGAAGATCCAAACCTCCCTGGTCAACACCATACCGCTGTGGAAGAGCCAGATGGTGCTGGCGCTGGGCCTGGCGCACACCGAAAACGCCATGAAGGCCCAGCGTGCGGTGACGGATCTGACCAACGATCTGCTGACCAAGAACGCGGAAAAGCTGCACATGGCCACGGTGGAGACCGCCAAGGAGGCCGAGCGCGGCATGGTTGACATCGAGACCCTGAAGCACACCAACAAGTTGCTCATCGACACCATGGACGAGGTGCTGGAGATCCAGCAGCAGGGCAAGGAGAAGCGCCGCGCTGCCGAGCAGGAGCTGGCAACCATCGAAAGCGAGCTCCGCGCCAAGATCATGGAGATGCGGTAATATTTCACAGTCAAAGCGGTCGACCGGCGTGCAGGCACGCGCGTCTGCATGCCGGTTTACCACTTAATGATGCTATGTGGCACAGTCGGGATGCCTCGGAAGGAAGTGTTCTATATGCGGTTTTCGGAGAACAGAAAGTTGGCCTTTGGATTGCTGGCTGTTTGCGTGGTGGTCAGCATATTCGGCCTTGGCGGGTTGGGCCTCGCCCGTGAGCGGGGCAAGGTCCTGGCGGTGTATGACCGCGGGGCCGACACCAGCCTGCCCACCCGCCACAGCGTGGACGCCTATCTGGATTCCGCCGGGGAGAATGCCGCGCTGATGGCTTCGGAGGCAGGACTGCACATGGATGCGTCCCCGTTGATCGACAATGTGGCCCAGCTGGCCCAGAAGGTGGCGACTGAGCCGGATACCAATACCCGCTTCGGCGCATATGAAGCGCTTAAAACTGCGGTGGACCAGCTCTACGACGCCATGTACAAGGCCGTCAAGGGCGACGACTTCAAAAACTTCAAGGTCGCCTACGACAACTTCTGGGAGAACGTCAACATGATCAAGTATGACGAATATCCCAAGCTCGCGGCGTCCTACAACAGCCTGATCAGCGGCATTCCAGGCAGCCTGGTGGCCGCCATTACCGGCCAGGGCGCGCTGGCCACCTTCGGAGGTTGAACATGAGAAAGAACAGGCTTATCAGGATATGCGCCCTGGCGCTGGTCCTGCTTGCGCTCATGGCCGTGCCGGCTCTGGCCAAGGTCGTGTCGCCCGGTCCGGACTTCTATTACCTCGATAACGCCAATGTGCTGTCCGAGGAGCTGGAGGGCGAGATTTTCTTCGCCAACAAGCTGCTCTACGACGCCTGCGGCGCTCAGATCGTGGTGGTCACGGTGAACAGCACCGGTCGCGACGCCATCGACGACTACGCCTACGAGCTGTTCAACAGCTGGGGCATCGGCGATGCGGCCAAGGACAACGGCTTTTTGCTGCTGCTGGCCGTCGATGACGACGATTACTACGCCCGGACGGGCTCAGGCCTTGACCGGCGTTTTTCCGCTTCCACGATCAAGGAGTACTACGACGATTATCTGGAACGGGATTTTGCGGCCAAGAACTACGAGGAGGGCGTCAGAAAGTTCTATGAGGCGGTGTTTGAGCGCATCGCCACCACCTACACCGCCGATGTGACCACAGACCAGGGCATTGCGGCATACAGGGACTATATCGCCAAGAGCGAGGCGGACAGCGGCTTCGGCGGCTACAGCGGTACCCGGCGCAAGGGCGCGACCAACGGGGATTACCGCGGCTATCATGAGGACGACGACTCCGGCATAGGCTTCGGCATTGTGCTGGCGGTGATACTGCTCATCGTGCTGGTCATATTGGTGAGCAAGGGCAGGCGCGCCCGCCGTCGCGTGGGCGTCATGCCGCCTCCGCCCCCGCCGCCCGGGGGCATTGGCTATCGCCCCACCCGCACGGTCTGGCACACGGGACCCGCGGTCAGGCCCGGACCTCCCCGCTCACGGCCTTCTTCGGGTGGTTTTTTCGGCGGCGGATCGTCCTTCGGCGGTGGCGGCGCGTCGCGGTCGTCCTTCGGCGGCGGCTCCCGCTCCTCCGGTTTCGGCGGCGGCTCCCGTTCCTCCGGTTTCAGTGGCGGCCATGGCGGCGGCGGTCGAAGCAGCGGCGGCGGCGCAGGACGCGGACGGCACTGATCACTGAAGATAATGCATTTTGGAAAACCCATAAACGCGCAAAACGAGGAGGAAAAAGCATGTTGAACAAAGCGGTGCGTTTGCACGGGCAAAACGATCTGCGGCTGGATACCTTTGAATTACCGGCGATCAAAGAGGACGAGATACTGGTAAAGGTGGTTTCCGACTCCATTTGCATGTCCAGCTACAAGGCGGCCATTCAGGGCTCCAACCACAAGCGCGTGCCCGACGACATCGCCGAGCATCCCGCGATTGTCGGCCATGAATTTTGCGGAATCATTGAAAAGGTCGGCTCAAAGTGGCAGGGCAGATATGCAGAAGGGGATAAATTCACCATCCAGCCGGCGATTTCCTATAAGAACACGATGCAGACCCCCGGCTACGCCTTTGAGTTCTGCGGCGGCGATTCCCAGTATGCCGTGCTGATTCCCGAGGTCATGGAGCAGGACTGCCTGCTAAAATATCGCGCCAATGAATTCTTTTACGGCTCCCTGTCCGAGCCTCTGAGCTGCATCATCGGCACCTTCCATGCCCAGTATCACACCAAACAGGGCGTCTACACCCATGAGATGGGCATCAGGGAGGGCGGTAACCTGGCGATCCTGGCCGGCGCCGGTCCGATGGGGCTGGGCGCCATCGACTACGCCATACACTGCGACCGCAAGCCTGGCCTGCTGGTGGTGACCGACATCGACCAGCCGCGGCTGGACCGTGCCGCCTCCATCTATACCGTGGAGGAAGCGGCAAAGCACGGTGTGAAGCTGGTCTATGCCAACACCCGCGAAAACGCTGTGGAGACGCTCATGGAGATCTCCGGCGGCAAGGGCTATGATGACGTGATGGTATTCGCGCCGGTGCCCGCCGTCATCGAGCAGGGCGATGCGATACTGGCCTACGACGGCTGCCTGAACTTCTTCGCCGGTCCCACCAATCCCGCCCTCAGCGCCAACTTCAATTTCTACAACGTTCACTATGCCGCGCATCACCTGGTGGGCACCTCCGGCGGCAATACCGACGACATGAAGGAAGCGCTGGAGATGATCGCCGATGGCAAAATGAATCCCTCCGGTATGATCACCCATGTGGGCGGATTGAACGCCGTAGCTGAGACTACGTTGAACCTGCCGAAGATCCCGGGCGGGAAGAAGCTGATCTACACCAACATCAACCTGCCCCTGACAGCCATCGATGATTTCGCCAAGGCGGGGGAGACGAACCCCCTGTTCGCGAAGCTGGCTGAGATCTGCGGAAGGAACAACAACCTCTGGTGCGGCGAGGCCGAGGAATACCTGCTGGCCCACGCGGATGCGATCTAAGGTAAATATGCAATACAGCATAAACCCCATGCCATATCGGCGTGGGGTTTATGCTGTATTGCATGAAAAACCCCGCCGTTCGGCGGGGTCGGATCATTCAGGTTCAGCCGTTGATCTCAACGCTCTTTTCGGTCTTGAGCAGCTGGATGAAGGTGACGCCGGGATTGAAGAGGACTTCGTTGCCGTTGTCATCATAGTAGGTGGTGTTGGTGCTGATGCTGTCGCGCACCCAGTACCCGGTGAAGTGCTTGCTGCGGATGAAGTAATGGCACTTGTTGGTGCCGACGGTGGTCACCTTCGGGCGATCGGATTCGCCATTGTACCAGGCGTACTCCATGCTCTGCACGATAATGTTGTCACAGGTCACCTGCTCGTTGGTAGCGCCGTCCACATAGGGCTTGCCATTGTAAAGGCGGCGATACTTCGCGATGGTGGGATCCCATTCATAGGACGGGGTGTAACCGTTGCGATAGGGGATGCTGAAGCTGTTCACCTGATCGCCCGCTGCGGGAATGACGGCCTGGGCGCTGAACTTCAGGGGAGATTTGCAGGTGATGCCGGTCCAATCGGTCTTCTCAAGCAGATTGTGCAGGCGGCAAATCACGTTGTTGGGAGCGCGGCGGCTGCGATCGCGATAGAAGTCGCTCTTCTGGCTGCCGTTGTCATAGCCGATGCCGTCCCAGCGCTTACCGATGTTGAGGGTTCCGAAGTAGTCATATACGCTGCTGCCCTCATACTTCTGGCCACCGAAGTGGATAAAGGCGCCGTTGTACTCGCTGTATATGTCGGCGTGCACGATACGGGCGGAGCGAATTGCCTCAATCTGATCGGGAATGATATCGTTGAAGACCGCGGTATAGCGGGTATAGCCGCCGTTGTAGGTCTCGGTCTCGTAGACGATATCAGCGGAGCCGATGCCAACCTGCGGACGGGCCGGGGGCTCATTGTCCATTTGACATACCATCGTGTGGGCGGGTTCGCTGGTGGGCCTGCCGGTGGTAATAGAAAGATTCGTGCCCTCGGCAATGGCCGCGCATGCAAACAACAGCGCAAGCACAAGGACAAAACTAACGATTCTCTTCATGGAAAGTAAAACTCCTTTCAAACTTGTTGGATGAATCCACATCCCATCACACTATATTGTATCAAAGGATGTCCTGCCTGTCTACAAAAAAAATATTAATTCTATATTTTGCCTGAAATTACGCTATTTTATGTTATTTCACATTTAACCCTCTGGCTGAGAATGTTGTGGGTTTTATAACAATAGGGCGCTTGAATACCTGATTGCATAGGAATACAATATATAAACAGGAATTATTGACAGAGGTTGTAACCCATGAGATATACGATCAAAACGATGGCCGTGCTCGCGGTGCTGGGGCTTGCTGTGACGGGCGCCAATGGCTTTGGGGAATCAGGGGCGCTCCAGACGATGGATGCTCCTGTTTCGGGCCTGAGCGCGGAAGTGTCGATGGAAACCGAAGCGTCGCGTGACGAAAAAGCGCAGTTACCCCTACAGGCGGAAGCGACGCCTTCCCAGGAAGAGGAATCCAAAAAGAGAGAGCAGATTGTCGAGGCCCAGCAGCGGCTGATCGATTTGGGCTATCTGTACGGAGCGGCCGACGGCATTTTCGGTCCCATGACAGCCGATGCGCTGAAGCGCTTCCAGGCTGAACACGGCTTGGAGGAGACGGGTGAGCTGAACGCCGCAACGGTCGAAGCCCTGTCAGAACTCGCCGCAAAGGTGGGGGATGTACGGGCGTTGCAGCAACGGTTGATCGATCTGGGCTATCTGAATGGAAAAGCGGACGGCGCGTTTGGAGAGCGCTCTCAGGCCGCCATGAAGCAGTTCCAGGCTGCGCATGGCATCGAAGCGACCGGCTTGCCGGACGACGAGACCCGCGAGGCGCTGTTTTCAGACCGCGCCAAATCGCTCCCCAGGCGCTTGCGCGTGGGCTCGAAGGGCGATGAGGTGATCGCGCTTCAGGAGAAGCTGATTCAATACGGCTTCCTCGCCGGCGAGGCGGACGGCAGCTACGGCGCCAAGACTTCTTCCGCGATTACCCGCTTTCAAAAGCATCTACAGGCCCAGGGGAAGGCTGAAGGCCTGGGTATCGACCCCACCGGCGACGCGACGCCCATGACGCTGATGACGCTATATAATTCCGAATATTCCACTTACCTTGAGGATGTCAGGGCGGGCGACGAGAGCAGCGAGGTTCTGCGCGTGGAGCGCCGTCTATGCGGACTTGGGTACATGGATGCCGTCCCCGACGAAGTGTTTGACGAATACGCCGTCAGCGCTGCCGAGGCGTTTCGCGCTGCGGCGGGAATACAGGGGAGCGCCTATGACCGGGTGTTTATCGACGCCTTGTTCAGCGCGGATGCGCCGATTGCGGAGCACTTCGTCCTGCATTCCATCGCTTACGGCGACGAAGGCGCGGCGGTGCGGGAGGTACAGGAGGCCATGGTCAACGGCGGAATGACCGTCAGCCTGCCCGACGGCGTCTACGGTTCGGGCCTTGCCAAGGGCATTACCCAGCTGCACGAATACCTCGTCGCCATCGGCAGCCCCCGGGCGTTTCTCTTTGAGGATGAGAATACGCTGTCCGTAGAAGCCCAGAAGCAGCTGACGGGTAAACTGCTCAGCAGCCTGCCCATTGCCTTTACCGCGTCGGATACCTACATGACCTACCGCGTACAGCGCAGGCTGCATACCCTTTATTACCTGTCCAAGAGCAAGATAGACGGCAGCTACGGCGAGCAGACCCAGGATGCAATACGGACGTTCCAAAAGGCAAATCACCTGCCCCAATCGGGATTTCCGGACACTCAGACGCTGGATCGGCTCTTCTCGGCAAACGCGGTTTACAAGGTATTGCCCTACAGGCTTGAGGTGAGCATTGACCGTCAGAGGGTCTATGTTTATGAATCGGATGAGTCCGGGGAATATGCGCTGACCCAAACCTTTACCTGCTCCACAGGAATGGGCAATACAACCCCAAGGGGTATCTACCTGGATGGATGTCCCTGCAATGTTTGGCATTACTTCTCCAAGTTCGACTGTTGGGCGCGCTACTCTTACGTGATCGAAGGGGACATCATGTTCCATTCGGTGATTTACAGCGAGAGAAACACCGATACACTACGCGAGAGCTCGCTCTATGCCCTGGGACAGAAGGCTTCGCACGGCTGCGTCCGCCTGTCGGTAAAGAATGCGCGGTGGATTTTCGAGCATTGCAGCCGGGGCAGCGTTGTCATCATCATCTATTGAAGAAAAATATACGGCACAACCCCCGGGACGCAATGCCCCGGGGGTTGTGTCAAGTGCCGGTGGCCGGACTCGAACCGGCATGGTTTCCCGCCGCATTTTGAGTGCGGTGCGTCTGCCAATTCCGCCACACCGGCGAATAATCGCGCGCGCACGATCGAACAATAAGCAGTATACCTTATTTCTCGAAAAAAATCAACCCCTTATAAAAAAGATTACAAGGCGATGCGTGATGAATACAGGAAGGCGAACTAAGCTTTGCATTTATGGCTCACTTGGTGTATAATGGTTGCAGGGCTGATGAAGAGCGGAGGTGAGGCAGCCATGGAGGAGAGTAGACTGATCCAGCGCGCGGGCGCGGGCGACGCGTCGGCGTTCAATGCGCTGATGGGAATGCACGAGCGGCGCATGTACGCAATTGCCCTTCGCGTATGCGGTAACCCGGAGGACGCGCAGGACTGCCTTCAGGAGGCGATGCTGCGCATTTACCGCGCAATCAACGGCTTTAAGGCGCAGTCCTCCTTTTCAACATGGGTCTATCGCATCACGATGAATACCTGTCTGGATGAACTGCGCAGGCGAAGAAACCGACCGAATACGTCGCTTGACGGCCTGTACGATGCAGGCTGGTCGCCGGTGGATCCCGGTCAGACGCCGGAAAAGTCCGCCTTGCTCGGAGATATGCGACGGCAGCTGCAGGCTTTTATTCATGAGCTGCCGGAGGACATGCGCGCGGCCATCGTGCTGCGTGACATCGAAGGCTACTCCTACGACGAAATCGCCTCGATGCTGAATGCCAACGTGGGCACGATCAAATCCAGGATTAGCAGGGGCAGGGAGAAATTGCGGGAAAAAATCGCGTCTCGACCGGAACTTTTTGACAGGCTGGACGTCTAAGCATCGACGAATGAAATAAAGCCAATACTGAATGGAGAAAGGAGGGCTTTCAATGGATTGCATAAAGGTCAGTGAAATGCTTGATTTGCTGATGGACGGCGCATTGGATGAAGAACAGCGCCGAGCGCTTGAAGCGCATGGTCGCGACTGTCCGGAGTGCGCGGCGGCGATTCGCTCGATGCTGCAGATGAAAGCCCTGTTTGACCAGATGGAGCCGGAGGCCGACGTGCCGCTGGAGACCCAGGCCAGGTGGCGGGAGGCGGTGCGCGCAGAGGCAAAGGCGCAGAAGCAGAAGCGCTTGCGCCGCTGGTTTGCTTCCGCCGCGGCGGCGCTGGTGTTGCTGGTGGGCGTCGGCATGGCCTTCAGGCTGCAGGGCGCGCCGAAGCAGAACACGCCCTCCCTGTACAATGAGCGCGCGGTTGTGCAGATTGAAGAAAGGGCAGCGGAGCCTGTCCTTGCAAAGGGCGATGCCGTTACGCATGTATCCTCGAACGCCGTGCCCGGCGCGGTGGTGGAAGCCGACGGGGTAGCGGATGAAGCCGTCGCCATTGCGGATTTCGAAATGGACATGGCGGTTTCGGATGAGGCGTATGAAGCTGAGGAAGCCGCTTCCGGCCAGAGGGCGCCGGCTTGCGAATTGACCCTGAAGGTTGACGATGTGGCCGTCGCCTGCGACCGCATCCGGGATTTGGCCCTGGAATACGAGGCAGTCGCAGACATACAGGCCGCGGGGGACGGCGGGGCAAATGTGTTCGTGGAGATTGCCGCGGAAAACGCCGGAGATTTTTTGAACGCTGTTGCGCAGATAGATGCTTCCGGAGAGGCTGCCGACGTACCTGAACTGACGGGGGGCGGCCGCGTGCTGGTATTGCTGGCGCTGCGTGAATAACGTAAATACAGGAATGGAGGAAATGATGATGAAAAAGAATCGTATTGTCGCTTTGTTCGTGGTGATGCTGCTGCTGGTTGGGACGGCAGCCCTGGCCCAGAGCACCATAACGGTGCAGGGCATCGGAAGTGTTAGTGTGGATTCCGACCGAGCGGGCATTAGTCTGGGTGTTCGCGAAGCCTCGGCGGAGGTCATGACGGCGCAATCCATGGTGAATGAGCGGATCAGCGCCATCGTCGAGGCACTGAAGGCCATGGGCTTGTCTGATGAGGCCATCAGTACCAACGGCATAGGCATCTATCCTAATTACAATTACGATGACGGTGAGACGATCATCGGCTATACCGCCTACAACAACATCTACCTGACGGTGACGGACGTGAACAACACCGGCGCATACATCGACGCCGCCTTCGCCGCAGGCGCAAACAGCCTGGATTATGTGGAATTCAGCGCCAAACAGACGGAGGAGGCTGACGCAAAGGCGCTGGCCCTGGCGGTGGAGAGCGCCCGTGAAAAGGCGCAGATCATCGCAGATGCCGCCGGTGTGAAGCTGGGCGATATCCTGGAAATCCATGAAGACGCGAATATGAGCTTTGGCGGCAATGGAATCTATGTCAGGAACGCCCCGGAAGCGGATGCGGGCTCGGGCACCGACGTCATGGCCTCGAAGCAGACCATCACCGCCGCAGTGAACATCACCTTCGCGTTCGAATGAGGCGCCGGTGAAGCCTGTGGGTCGACTGCGTAAAAAGAAGGGGTAGCCCCTTGCGCAATGGAAGACCTTTGGATATAATATCAGTGCAGGGCAGAGGCCTTGCACTGATAATGATTGGAGGCCATGAACGTCATGGATGAGGAAAGGGATCTCGTCGTATTTGAAGACGATAACGGCAACGAGCTGACCATGGAGGTTTTGGATTACCTGGCCTATGAGGGCAAGGAGTATGCGCTGCTGACAGAGTACGTTGAGGAGGACTCTGACACCGATGAGGATGAACCGATTGAGGTGTTCATCATGGAGGTCGTTCCCGTGGGCGAGGATCAGGAGGAGTTCGTACCGGTGGACGATGCGCTGGCCGAAAAGCTGATCAAGATATTCGAGTCCAACGACTTCGAGGACGATGAGCTTGAGGACGAGAAAGAATAACGGACAGAGGTTCCACAAGCCATAGAGGGGTGCCGCCAATGCGGCGCCCCTCTATGGTTTACAGGCTGTTTTCGTTGAGTCGGCGCTTTTTGTGCTCACATGATTCGCGCCGGATCGTTCTCGGGATCGTCGGGCTGGAGCACGAAGCCCTTGCCGCTCTTGAACAGCAGCTCCTGGTTTTTTACGCTGACCCGGGTGCCGGGGGCGATGGGATGAGTGATGAACACATTGCTGCCGATCACGGAATCATGGCCGATCACTGTGTCGCCGCCGAGTATGGACGCGCCGGAGTAGATGGTCACGTTGTCCTCGATGGTGGGGTGACGCCGTTTGCCGTGCAGCTTCTGACCGCCACGGGTCGAGAGTGCGCCAAGGGTGACGCCCTGGTAGATCTTTACATAATCGCCGATGACGGTGGTCTCGCCTACCACGATGCCGGTGCCGTGATCGATGAAGAAGTACCGGCCGATCCGGGCGCCGGGGTGGATGTCAATGCCCGTGCGACTGTGGGCATATTCGGTCATGATTCGGGGAATCAAAGGAACTGCCAGCTGGTACAGCACGTGGGCGAGCCGGTAGACGGTGATGGCGTATAGCCCGGGATAGGCGATGATCACCTCCGCTTTATCGCACGCGGCCGGATCTCCGTCGTAGGCGGCCTGGAGATCCGTCTCCACAAAGGCGCGAATCTCCGGCAGCCTTTCCAGGAAGGACGCGGTCAGGTCTTCGGCAGCCTGATCGATGCCCCCCTCGAAGGCCTGTCCGCTGCCCCGAAGGGCAATGCCGATCTGGCGGTTCAGGTGAAAGGCCACATCCTCAATCAGCGCCGACAGGTTGTTTTTGGGATTGTAGATGCGATAGGTATAGTCGCGGTAGTACCCCGGAAACACCAGCCGGAACAGCTTTTCGATCAGCGCCTCGATGACCAGCCGGTCCGGCTGAGTAAACATCTCAAGGCGGTCGATGACCCGATCATTGCCGTAATCCGCAAGGATGCGGTCGGTCAATGCCTGTATGCGCCTTTCGAAGGGTTCGAACTGAGGGCTCATGACCTATGCCTGCCTTTCATTTTTGCCGGTTATTATCTGGTAATGATGTCCACCGGCACATTAAAGATCTTGGCAACCTTCAGGATCGTGTCGATATACCTGCCCACGCCCGCGGCCATGTGGTGGGTGGGGCCGGCCTCCGACCACTTGTCACAGAACTCAGTGGCGCTGCAGGAGAAGCGCATGCGCATGTTGGTGTCGCCGAACATGAAGATGGGTCCTTCTTCATTGACGCCCTCGGCCACAACGAACTTGAAATGGCCGTCCCGGTCCTGGGTGATGCCCAGGAAGGTGATGGGCTGATTCGTCGGGGGATAGAACTGGGTCAGATAGCCGCCGCCGGTCTTGCCGTGGAACACGGGCACGATCTTCATGGTGGGCTTGCGGGCCTGGGAGATGTCCGCGTCGCCGGAGCCGGAGTGCCCGATGATGCAGATGTCCTCATTGAAGTCGATGGAGTACATCTCGGACAGCTGGCCGGTGCCGCTGATGGTCTTCATGATGCTCATGGCCATGGCCACCTTCATGTCGCCCTCCACCGCGCAGGCGGTGCCCTGCTTGATGAGCATGGAGAAGGCCGGGATCAGCATGGAATCCAGCTTGCCGGCCACGCCTTGGGCGAAGCCGTCATAGTGGCTGGCCACAAGTCCCAGCTGCTCGTTCCTGACCCACTGCTCGAAGGCCACGACATAGCGCGCCATGTCCCAAACCTTCTCGACGGTGCCGCCGCCCTCGATGTCGAAGGTGTCCAGTATGTCCTCGGCCTTGGCGCGTATGGCGCCTTCGTCGGTGATGTCGTCGGCGATGGCCCACATCTTCTCCCAATCGAACTGCTTGGTGTACAGGAACATTCTGTGGTACAGGTTCGTCTCGTCAATGTAAAGGTCCATCATGCCGGGATAGGGCCGGCCGATCTGGGCAATGTTGGTGTCGCGGAAGCGGCGGCGCACCTGCGCCGCGCGGCACCAGTCCTCGATTTCGGCCTGGAGGTGGGGGTCGCCGCCCTCGTCCACACCGGTGATCACCGCATGACGCTTGCCGGCGCGCTCCAGGTCAGCCACCATCTCGCCCACGGCGCCACAGGCGTACAGCTCGCCCAGCCAGGTGGGGGTGTCGGTGGTGGCGTATTCGGGCGCGCGCTTCTTCTGGATGTTCACCAGCACCACGGGCACGTCCAGATCCCGCACGGCGGGCAGCATGTTGTAGCTCGTGGCGTAGGTCAGCAGCTGCAATATGACGAGATCCACATCCGCGGTGCGGAATTTGTCGCCC
>JAZTZK010000339.1:0-4910 GCA_045637485.1 Clostridia bacterium | reverse complement strand
CACCCGCATCCCCGCGGTGCAGGAGGCCGTGCAGCGCATCACCGGCAAGGAGCCCTTCAAGGGCATCAACCCCGACGAGTGCGTGGCCGTGGGCGCAGCCATACAGGGCGGCGTGCTGGGCGGCGACGTGAAGGACATCGTGCTGCTGGACGTCACCCCCCTGTCCCTGGGCATCGAGACCCTGGGCGGCGTGTTCACCCGGCTGATCGAGCGCAACACCACCATCCCCGTCAAGCAGACCCAGGTGTTCAGCACCGCGGCGGACGGGCAGACCAGCGTGGACGTGCACGTGCTCCAGGGCGAGCGCGAGATGGCCGCCTACAACAAGACTCTGGGCCGCTTCCAGTTGACCGGCATCGCGCCGGCGCCGAGGGGCGTGCCGCAGATCGAGGTCACCTTTGACATCGACGCCAACGGCATCGTGCACGTGTCCGCCAAGGACCTGGGCACCGGCAAGGAGCAGTCCATCGCCATCACCGCCTCCAGCAACATGACCGAGGAGGAGATCAAGAAGGCCGTGGACGAGGCCGCCCAGTTCGCCGCCGAGGACAAGAAGAACAAGGAGCAGGCCGAGACCTTCAACCAGGCCGACCAGCTGATCTACCAGACCGAGAAGACCATCAAGGACCTGGGCGACAAGCTGGACGCCGCCGACAAGGCCAAGCTGGAGAGCGAGCTGGAGAGCTTCAAGCAGACCCGCGCCTCCAACGACGTGGAGCAGATCAAGAGCGCCATGGAGAGCTTCAGCAAGTCCACCATGGACGTGTTCGCCAAGGTCTACCAGCAGAACCCCCAGGGCGGCGCGGGCGACCCCGGCGCGGGCACCGGCTACACCTACCAGGGCGGCCAGGGCAGCGGCGTGAACGACGACGGCACCGTGGACAGCGAGTTTACGGACAATAACTAAAGGTTGGATTGTGAACGAGGGGCAAGGGCGGTGCTCTTGCCCCGATTTTGAGGGTATAGGAATGGCGGGGGCATCGGCCAACAGCCTTCCCCTCTGGGGAAGGTGGATTCAGCAAAAAAGGCTTGCATTGTTTTGCTGAAGACGGTTGAGGTCCCTGTCGCTGGGACAACATCTGTCACGGCAAAGGCGCGGGGCGTGGCGTGAGGGGACCTCATCCGACCCGCTTCGCGGGCCACCTTCCCCAGAGGGGAAGGCTTTTGGGTGGTCATGGCGGCAGGTTGCCGACACGGTTTCCCGGCCATCCATTCCTCATTCCTCATTCCTCATTTAAACAAAACTTCCCCCGAAGGGGTGATGTGAGCTATGGCAAACAAGCGAGACTACTACGAGGTCCTGGGCATACAGAAGGGCGCGGACGAGGCGACGATCAAGAACGCCTATCGCAAGCTGGCGAAGAAGTACCACCCGGACGTGAACCCCGGGGACAAGTCCGCCGAGGAGAAGTTCAAGGAGGTCAACGAGGCCTACCAGGTGCTGTCCAACCCCCAGAAGAAGGCCCAGTATGACCAGTTCGGCCACGACGGGCCCCAGGCGGGCTTCGGCGGCGGCGGGTACGGCGACTTCAGCGGCTTCAGCGGCGGCGGCTTCGGCGGGTTCGACGACATCTTCAACATATTCACCGGCGGCGGCTTCGGCGGCGGGCGGCCCGACGGCCCGATGCGGGGCGACGACCTGCGCTACGACCTGACCATCTCCTTCGAGGAGGCGGCCATGGGCTGCGAGAAGGACATCAACCTGGTCCGGGACGAGGAGTGCCCCACCTGTGGCGGCTCCGGCGCGAAGCCGGGCAGCAAGGTGGACACCTGCCCCACCTGCAACGGCTCCGGCCAGGAGCGGGTGACCACGAGCACCCCGTTCGGGCGCATACAGAACGTGCGCACCTGCTCGCGCTGCCACGGCTCCGGGAAGATCATCACCGAGCCCTGCGCGAAGTGCCACGGGCGCGGCAAGGTGCGCGTCAGCAAGCGGCGCACGGTGAAGGTGCCCGCCGGCATCGACAACGGCCAGGTGCTGACCATACGCGGCCAGGGCGGCCTTGGCGAGCACGGAGGGCCCCCCGGCGACCTGCAGATCGTCATCAGCGTAAAGCCCCACAAGCTGTTCAGGCGGCGTGAGGACGATTTGTACATCGAGATGCCCCTGACCTTCACCCAGGCGGCGCTGGGCGCGGAGCTGGACGTGCCCACGCTGGGCAAGCCGGTGAACTACAAATTCCCCGAGGGCACCCAGCCCGGCCAGGTTTTCCGGCTGCGGGGCGAGGGCGTGACCCACCTGCGCGGCGGCGGCAAGGGCGATTTGTACGTGACCGCCGTGGTGGAGATCCCCAAGAAGCTGACCAGCCAGCAAAAGGAGCTGCTGCGCCAGTTCGACGCCAGCGCCAACGGGAGCCAGTACGAGAAGAAGAAGTCGTTCTTCGATAAATTGAAGGACGCGTTCAGTTGAGAAAATGAAATCATGCGAGAAACACCCTGAGGGATCGGGGTGTTTTTTTGCAGGGGGGAGGATGAGGAATGAGGAATTAGGAATGAGGGATTGGGAATTATTTGGGGTTACAGTTCAGAGCCCTGATTCGGAACCCCTCCGCCTCGCTTCGCTCGGCACCTCCCCTTTCAGGGGAGGCTTTCGATTATGATCTCTATCGTTCGTAATTTCGCGCTCTTTTCGTAAGCGTTCGCCCTGCGTCTACGGTGACTGAGCGTTGACGGGCGGCGGAATTTATGATATCATACAGATGGGAATTGGCATATTCTTTTCAGGAGGTATTCACCATGAAAGCGAACGGAAGACTTCTGAAGAACATCGCGGGCGTCAGGCGCAGGGAAGAGGCGAGGGAGGTCGTCAGGGGAGCCGTAAGGGAGCTGACGATCGAAGAGCTGCACATGGTCAGGGGCGGGATGAATCAGTTTTACAGGCCGGAAGATAAGCGGGGAAAAAAGAGATCCCCGGAGACTTTGTGACAGGCGAATCGTCCCATGACACAAGACACGGGGAGGATGACGATATTGATGAAGTTTTTTGCGATCCTGGCGGCCATGTGCCTGCTGCTGGGCGCTTTCGGTGTGCAGGCCGAAACGACAGAGGGGTCGGGAGAACCTCTTTCCGTCACGCTGGACGTTCTGAACAGGGGGGCGGACGCGTATTATCAATGCGATGTGAACATTACACCGATGGATTTTGTCGCGCTGGGGTTTGAGCTTGGCGACGCCTGTGACGTCGTGCTGGAGAATGACCGGTACCGCTATGAATTCAAATCAGTGCCCTTCTTTAACGGCTATTATACAAAGACGGGTGCGCCGCTGCTCTGTTGCTACAACTATGCCACAAGGGAAAACAGGGGAGACGATTATCGGTACACAAGGCCCGATTATCCGTATCTTCGCTTCGCGTTCACCAACAGGGACATGTGGAACCCGCTGAATCTCACGACGGACATGAAATGCACCATCACGCTGGTGGAGCGGGGCGGCTACGCATACCAGCAGCAGCTCATGGGCAACCTGATGTACAGCAATGATTTTGAGGACTACGAGGCGAAAAACGGCGTTTCAAAGGAGGCGGTCTTTGCCAACTTCCGGGCCGTGCGGTCCGATGCCATGAAGGAAAACGTGCTGTTCAGATCGGCTTCCCCGTTTGACAACTGCAATAACCGGGCGCCCTTCACATGCGCGCTTGCGCAGGCGAACGGCATCGATTATGTTCTGAACCTGGCCGATTCCCAGGAGAAGATCGATCAGTATAAACGAACCGACGTATGGTCGGAATTGGACTATTCCAGGATGCTGCTTGACGACGACCGTGTCTGCCTGATGGCAATGGGCTCGGCTTATGAGAGCGCGGTTTATCAATCGGCGCTCGTCAAGGGCCTCGACGCCGCGCTGGCCCATGACGCGACGAGGATATTGGTACACTGCACGGAGGGCAAGGACAGGACGGGTTTTGTGTGCCTGGTCCTGGAAGGCCTCTGCGGCGCTTCCTATGATGAAATGCTGAAGGACTACATGCTGACCTATGACAACTACTACAGCCTCACCGAGGCGTCGGACAGGACGGCGTATGATTATATTGCCGAAGTGAAATTCAACGATATGGTCAATTATCTTTTGACCTTTGATCCCTCCCTGGAGGCACAGGGAGACGGCAGCTATGATCTCGACGGCGTGACGGCGGAGAATTACGCGACCGCCA
This sequence comes from Clostridia bacterium, assembly GCA_045637485.1. GTDB lineage: Bacteria > Bacillota > Clostridia > Christensenellales > Aristaeellaceae > UBA2862. The sequence goes on along the minus strand of JAZTZK010000339.1, from coordinate 757 downwards.
CCAGGAACTTCCTTGCAAAGGCCGGAATGCGTGAAGACAGCGTTCGGGCGCTGACCGCGCTGCTGAAAAAGTAGGGAAGAGAGAGGGATTAGAACGCCGGCCATGCCCCTGGCCTACGGGGGATGGGAACAGGGTAGCGTTCGGAAGCGATTCGGCCCCGCCGCAGGCGGGGCCAGCTTAGAGTGTGTTTCTAAAATGCCTGAAGCGCAATTTCGGCGTCTTTGCCTGCATTTCTGCGTTGATTTCCCTTGACTTAGCCCCACTAAGCCTGCGGAAAATCGCCTTGAAATGCAGCCCAATCCGCTCGAAACTGCACATGTCTCATTTTAGAAACACACTCTAGTGTTCGGAACCCCTCCGACCCCGCCTGCGGCGGGGCCACCGTCCACGGGCCTGCCGGCCCCATCTGGCTGAAAAATGTCCACTGGACATTTTTCCGGGCGCTCGATGCCCCTTTCAGGGGAAGCTTAGGATGTGACAGGGGGACGGTTCGAAACCACTGAAAAAGTCCTCATACTGTGAATTGTTGAATCATCACGAACAAATATGCATTTCTTCTGTATCTGTTCAGTCAGGAAAAATTCTGATTTGTCGCAGCGCGACAAATCAGAATTTCAGGGGTTAGGGGTTAGGTTTTAGGGGTTAGGGAAAGTAGAAATCCATGCGGATTTCTTCTTATTCAAAAGCTTGCGTAGCATAGAAACCTCTGTCGTTTCCATTGAATCAAAACAAATCCCGGAGGGATTTGCACCATCCC
>JAZTZK010000338.1:0-20003 GCA_045637485.1 Clostridia bacterium | reverse complement strand
TGTGCAGTTTCGAGTGGATTGGGCTGCATTTCAAGGCGATTTTCCGCAGGCTTAGTGGGGCTAAGTCAAGGGAAATCAACGCAGAAATGCAGTTCAAGACGCCGAAAATGCATCTTGGCGAATTTAGAAACACACTCTAATCCCGCGGTTCTGTGGGCAGCCGATCAGGCCGCGTCCTTGAGTCGGTCCGCCGCTTCTTGCGCTTCAACGGGCGGGGGACACCAGGGCAGAATGGCGAGATTCAGGCTTTCAAGCCAGCTTAAGCCACTGCCGCGAAAGGTCTCCTCCAGCGTGTTGATCGCCACTCCGCGGATGCGCTCCAAGGAGTTACCACTTGTCCTATTAATGGAGCCCATGGTACTGAGCACATAGTGCAGGCCGGCTTCCTGGCCCAGGTACATCATCTCATGTCCGGTAAAAAACAGTATCGTTCCGGCGGGCAGATCATCCAAAAAACGCGCCTTGTCTTCCGGCTCCATGTTGGCAAGGTCCGTCTTTTGAGCAGGCATGGCAGACTGCCAGGTGGTGTTCCGGGGCAACTCCAGGCCGAAGCACTTATAGATGTTGCGCATATATAGCGAGCAATCCGGCTCGGCTAACATGCCGCCCCAGCCGTAGGCGTCGCCCAGCATGGTAAACGCCACGTCCAGAATATTCTCAGTCGTGAGGGGAAGATAACCGTTGTTGGTGCTGTAGTGCTGGGGAATCAGCGCTAAGGTGGTGGTATAACGCCCCTCCTCGTCCCGAGCGGGCAGCCAGACCGCCGTATTGTGATAGGGAGCCCGGTTCGTGACAGCCGGGTCAAAGTCCTCGTCCCTGACCCGCCGCAGCGTTGTGCCCATCGTGAGCAAGCGCTGGGAGGAAGCCCTGTTTGAGTTGGACGCATCCAGGTATATCCTGCCCTCGGTAACCACCAGAAGATCCTCCCGAGGAATCTGCCAGGCCGCCAGCCATTCATCGCGATCCTTGCAGATGGCAATATCCTCCGCCTTGATCCAGCCGCGAACGCACCAGGTATCGCAATGATACCAGCACCCATCCGCCGTCATGGCGCGAATGACCACGGGCTCGTTCACCCGAACATAGGAAGATTGCAGAGTATCATAGTCGTTGTCGCCCGCCATATCCGTAATCAACAAATCCGTGGGTACGGAGCGCACGTTCGCGAGCGTCACACAGATGCCGTATCGGGCCTCTTGCTGATCCGATACTTCAGCGTCGTCGATGGACTTGAGCGCCTCCTCGACATCCGAGAAATGTACTGCTTCCGCGTCCATGCGGAAACAGCTGCCCGACATATAATTGGACAAGGTGCGCATCGCCTGCTTCACGCACTCTCCGCGGTAAAGCGCGCCGTCGTATGGCAAATAATCCTGGAGCAGGTCCACCATACGGCAGTCCGTCTCCGCAAGGAAGGCGGCGTTCATCGCCTCAATCTGCGAAGCATCCGCCAGTATCGCGTCCGGCTGAGCGGTTGTTTTCGCCCAGTAAGCCGAATCTGTCATTTCCGCTGTCACCCCGGGCAACAGTGCCATCTCAGCCCGGACAGGCAGCGCCGCCATCGGGAGCATCAGGATCAACGCAAATCATCTGGTTCTGTTCATGGTATCACCCTTTCTACTGGATATGTGGGGAAATTCTATTCCCCCGACTTCTTTTCAGCGCATGCGATGAGATATTCGCTGTATTCCGTGCTTTTCAGGTCTTGCGCCAGGGCCCGCAGCTGTTGCGCGTCGATCAGTCCCATATCCGCCGCCGCTTCTTCAATACATCCGATATATTTTCCGTGGGTGTCCTGAAAGTCCTTCACCGCCTCTGAGGCCGTCAGCAGTCGTCGGGGCGTCCCTGCGTCAAACCATTGTATCGTCTCGTCAAGAATCGTCGAATGCAATCTGCTCAGCTGAAGATGCTTCCGCAAAAACGCCGGAAGGCTGATGGTGCCGTCCTCGCGGATTTCCATATGTTCAACCAGTTCGATTGCCCTGTTGTCAAAAAAGAACAATCCCGTCACGGCATAATGGCTGATCGGTGTCTGAGATCTGTTCTGAAGGGACAGGATGTTACCTTGCCCGTCATATTCCACCACACCAAAGCTCCGGGAATCCTCTTCGTAGTGACAGAATACCATCGCGCCACCCGTTTCCTCAAAGCGTTTTGCCGCGGCCGTGACATCACGGTACAGATGCTCACCTATGAAAATGTTGTCTCCCAACGCTATGGCAACCGTATCGTCGCCGATAAAGTCCCTGGCATTGATCAGCGCTCCTGCGGTGCCATACCTCGGCCCGTCTGGCTTGTAGCGGAACCGCAGGCCAAACCGACTGCCATCCCCCAACAGCGTCTGGTAAGCGATCAGATCCCTTTCCTCTCCAAATATCAGAATATCCGTCACCCCCGACATGAGCAAAAGTGTGACGGGATAATAGATCATGGGCTTGTCATAGACCGGGATCAGGTTCTTATTGATGACCAGTGTAGACGGATACAGACGTGTGCCACGCCCGCCGCCCATTATGATGCCCTTCATTGCCGCCCCTCCCGTAATGCTTCTTTTCTTTCCCTTTCCAGATAATAGGCCATGATATGGACGCTATGCTGAAATCCCCCGTCATGAATCAATTGGAGCAGTTCGTCGGGCGAGTACAACCTGACCTTCAGGTACTCTGTTTCGTCAAGCCGTTGTTCCAGCTTCCGGGAGCAATTCTCAGCCATGAAAATATGCGCGTAGTTATTGGTGAGCGCCGCGTTCGCAGGCACCGTCATAAGATGCGTCCACCGATCGGAAATGTAGCCCGTTTCCTCACCCAGCTCTCTCTTGGCGTTGTCAAGCAGCACCTCCTGCGTGCACAAGCTCATCGGAGTATCCTCTTTGAGCCCTCCCGCCGGAAACTCAGTTGTGATACACTGAATGCCCGGGCGAAATTGCCGGACGCAGATATAGTTCCCATTGGCATCTGTGGCAACGATCACCACATAGCTGTTTAGTTTGAGCGTGTAATATGGAGTGTGAATTTTGTTATCCCACGACCGGTACGTCGACCGGCACACCTCGAACCTGCGATCTTTATACAGGCTTTCCTCCGAGACCGCTTCAAGCCACAGCTGTCTATCTGTATCGTCGTTCATTTGAAGAATTCCTCCCGTCCTTGCAATGCTTGTGCGCTTCTGATTATCCCCAATACTTCCGATCCAGCGTCCGGTACTGCACGGCCTCGGCGATCTGCTCGTCGCTGATGGTCGCCACGCCGTCCAGGTCGCAGATGGTCCTTGCCACCTTCAATATCCGCGTGTACGCACGGTTGGACAGCTTCATCTTCTCGGTGGAGGCGGTGAGCAGCTCTTGGGCGGAGGCGGTCAGCTTGCAGGCCCCGGCCAGGGTGCGGGCGTTCAATTCCGCGTTGCAGTGGATGCCGATGTCGCCGTAGCGCTGGCGCTGCACCTCCCGGGCGGCCTCCACGCGGGCGCGGATGGCGTCGCTGGGCTCGGACAGGGTGGTGTCCGACAGCTTCTCGGCGGGAATGGACTCCACCTCGATGTGCATGTCGATCCGGTCCAGCAGCGGACCTGAGATGCGGTTCAGGTATCTTCTTATCTCATTGGGCGTGCAGCGGCATTGCTTGGTCCGGCTGCCCAGGTTTCCGCAGGGGCAGGGGTTCATCGAGCAGACAAGGACAAAGCGGGAGGGGTAGGTGCTCTGGGCGTTCACCCGGGTGATGGTCACGAACCCGTCCTCCATCGGCTGGCGCAGCGCCTCCAGCACGTCCCGGCGGTACTCGGGCAGCTCGTCCAGGAACAGCACGCCGTTGTGGGCCTTGCTGATCTCCCCCGGCAGGGCGTTGGGCCCGCCGCCGACCAGGCTCGCGTGGCTGGCGGTGTGGTGAGGCGAGCGGAAGGGGCGTTCGGTGAGCAGGCCCGTGGGCGGCACGGCCCCGGCCACCGAGTGGATGCGGGTGGCCTCCAGCGCCTCCTCGAAGGTCATGTCCGGCAGTATCGTGGGCATGCACCGGGCCATCAGCGTCTTGCCTGAGCCCGGCGGGCCGATCATCAGCACGTTGTGACCGCCCGCTGCGGCGATCTCCAGCGCACGCTTGGCCTTCTGCTGGCCCTTGACGTGGCAGAAGTCCTCGGAGAACTGGCGACGTCCGATCAGAGTCTGGTAGGCCACGGGCTTCAGCGGCTCGATGGGCAGGCTGCCCGTCAGGTGGCGCACCGCCTCGATCAGCGTGTTGGCGGGGAAGATTTCGGCGCCCTCGATGCAGCTGACCTCGCCGGTGTTCTCCGCGGGGAGCAGGAAGCGCTTCACGCCCCGCTCCATGGCCGAGATCACCATCGGCAGCGCCCCGCGCACCGGTCGTACGCCGCCGTTCAGCGACAGCTCGCCGAAAACGCAAAGACCGTCCAGGGCCTGCTGGTCGATCACGCCCATGCAGCACAGTATGCCCAGGGCAATGGGCAGGTCGAAGGCGGGCCCCTCCTTCTTCAGGTCGGCCGGGGCCAGGTTTACGATCAGTCGCTCGGCGGGAAAGTAGAAGCCGCTGTTCTTCAACGCCGTGCGCACCCGCTCCCGGGATTCCTTCACCGAGGCGTCCGGCAGGCCGACGATCTCAAACAGCACCATGCCGTGGGACATGTTGACTTCCACTTCGACGGCAAAGCCCTCGATGCCGGTCAGTCCGCAGCTGGAGACGAATGAAAGCATGGTTTACACCTCGCGATCAGAAGTTGTACCACTTGAACCATCTCAGGTACTTCGCGTAATTCTTCGAGCACGGCAGGCCGCTCTCCAGGGGGTAGAAGGCGGCGAACAGTATCACCGCAGCGGCCAGCAGGCCCCCGGAAACGGCGGAAAAGGCACTCTCGTTCTTCTTGCGTATCGCGTCCAGCAGCAGCGCCGAGGCGAGGATGATAAAGGGCACGCTGGCGAAGTAGTGGTAGATGAAGGTGGAACGGGGCACGATGACCCAGGGCAGGAACTGGGAGGCGAAGCCGATCACCACCAACAGGTCCTTCTTCGAGGCGCGTCGGACCCAGCACATGCGCACGGTCACGAACAGTATCGCCACCAGGCCGAACCACCACACCGCAGGGTTGCCCATGCAGCTGATGGACGAGATCATGCCCTCGGGCAGGTAGGCGCCGCCGTCGAAGTACCACATCGGCCACCAGATCACCGGCCACTGATACCAGGGGGAACGGAAGAAGTGGGTATCTCCGCCCAGGCCGGCGTGGTAATCGAAGATGCTCTTTTGCAGCTGGATCACACGATCGACGCGCTCGCTGGACAGCATGTCGCCAAAGGTGTGTACGCCTTCGGCCCGCAGCAGCCAGAAATAGCTGAAATAGTAGATCAGCATCGGAATGACGATGAAGAACAGCAGGCAGAAGGCCAGCGTGATCACCAGATTGCGCATGCTCTGGTTGTACTGCTGGTTCTGACGGGATCTGCGCAGCGTGAAGGATTCTCGCAGGCGGCGGAAGACCGTCCAGAAGAACAGTATCGCCAGCCCCGCCGAGGCGTACAGGCCCACCCACTTGGTGGCCCAGGCGATGCCCATGGTCACGCCGCAGAGCCCCAGGGGGATCAGCGTCTTCCCCAGGGATTCGCGGTTCCAGCTCATCTGGCAGTAGCGGAACATGAACAGGTACATCAGCATGATCCAGAACACCGCGTAGCTGTCGATGGTGGCGATGCGGGTCTGGGTGAAGTGCATGGAATCCAGCGCCATCAGCGCCATGGCGATGAAGGACAGCCGGGTGTCCTTGGTCAGCTGCTTGGCCATCAGGTACATCAGCGGAACCATCAAAACGCCCACCAGCGCGCCCATAAACCGCCAGCCGAAGGGGGTCATGCCGAAGAGCTGTATGCCCACCATCATCAGCACCTTGCCCAGCGGCGGATGGGTCCACTCGTAGGCATTCATGCCGTGCAGGTGCTCGAAGGCCGTGCGGGCGTGGTAGATTTCGTCAAAATAGGTGCTGTTCAGGTACCCGGGATAGGCCGCCACGGTGTGCTGCTCGTCAATCAGCGTCGCCGCGCTGGTGCTCGATTGGTCGTTCTGGCCGCTCTGGCCGACCCTGACGATGGGCAGGGTATGGCCCTCTTCGTCGAGGAAACCCACCTCGTACAGCCTGAGCCCCGCGGATTGGGCCGTGATGCGGACATAGCGGGCCGTCTGCATCGGATGGCTGTCCCAGCCGTCGGCATAGGTCCATGCCGGCGCGCCGGGCGTGCTGTCCTCCGGCGCTGTGTAGAGCGTGTTCATGTCCGCGTCCAGCGGCACGAACCACAGCCAGCGGAAGATCTCCCCCTGGTTGTACCGGGCGAAGGTGGGCGCGCTCCAGATTTCACCGTCGTCGGACAGCTCGACGGTAAAGGTGGAATTGCAGATGCCGCCGTAGTAGGTCATGTGCCAGCGCTCGGTTTGGCCCAGGTCGAATACCACGGCTTCGCCGCTCTTGCTGGAGGTCCAGCCGCTCTGGGGCGCCCGGGTGACGCCCAGGTTGGTGAAGGCCAGCACGCTGTACAGCAGCGTCACCGCGCCCATCAGCAGCACGTCGGGCCGCTTGATGCCCATGCGGTAGTCGGGCTCCTGAGTAAGGGTATAGATGCCGGAGGGGATCAGCTCCCGCTCGGGATTGCCCATCGGCCAGGCGTGGTCCCGCACGCACAGGTCGAAGGCCGTCCAGCCCAGGAAGAGGGCGTTCAGCACGTTCACGGCGCTGACCGTGCAGTTCAGCCAGTGCTCGCTGTCCTGGAGGTGTCCGTAATTGGCCTCGGTCATGCCGCCCTGGAGCACCAGGATCTCGTTCATAAACAGCGTGCAGGTCAGCACGGTCAGGCAGATCAGCAGCCGCCTGTCCCGTTCGCAGGCAAAGGCCAGCGCCAGCAACAGCAGGGCGGGGAAGATATAGCGCTCGTGGATCATCGGGCCGAAGGTGCAGATCAGCACCATCAGCAATCCGCCGGTCAGGAACAGCCGCCGGGGCTGTTTCCGGCTGGCAAAGGTCAGATAGATACAGCCCGCCTGGGATAGCCCGAGCAGTATCCACGCCAGCGTGATCACGCCCGCGTGGTCGTCGGCGCTGGCCCAGTTCATGCCCAGCAGGTAGTGCAGGTTCAACGTGTTCACGGTGACATAGCGGTAGCCCTGCAGGGTTTCTGTGTACAGCTCATACAGCCAGGTGACGGGCCGGGTCAGCGGCTGGCCCAGGCAGCACGCCAGCCCCACGATATAGATCAGGCCGAGGCAGGCGATCAGGCCGATGAGGGCGTCCTTGATCCTGCGCTTGCGCACGTCGCCCTGGGCGCAGAATATGCCGCACAGTATGGCGGTGAGTCCCACAGGGCCTAACAGCAGCGCCTGGGGCTTTACCAGCAGCGCCGCGCCGAAGCACAGCAGCGCCGGGACGGTCCTGCCGTCTGCGGCGTACAGCGCGCACAGCGCGATGAACAATGCCAGCACCGCGTCGATCTGTCCCCAGGCCGCGCTGTTGGCGATGGCGGCGGGATTGAAGGCCATCATCAGGCACAGCAGCGCCGCGCCGCTCTCGCTCAGCTTGCGGCGGGCCACCCGCCATACCAGCACCGCCCCGGCCAGGTCGGCCAGTATCGGCAGCAGCTTGAGCAGGACCAGGTAGGCGGAGGTACCGGTGGCGATGCCCAGCAGCCGCCGCAGCGCGGCCACCAGCCATAGCATCAGCATGTACAGCGGGGGATAGTCGCAGAAGTATTCCGGGTCGTAGAAGCGGCTCGGGCCCATGGTGAACATGCGCTCTGACCAGCTGGAGAAGCAGTTGATGTCGGTGTTGTAGCCCCGCACCCGGGCGGCCAGTACCAACCGCAGCGCGAGGGCCAGCAGCAGCGCGATGCCCGTCAGCGCCGTCAGCGTCCGCTTGCCCATGGGCTCGGCGGACCTGCGGCGCTTGCGGGTGAAGCCCACCACCGCCAGGGCATACACGCAGGTGAACAGCAGCCAGGCCTCGGAGTTTCGGTCAGGTACGCCGTCATCCTCGTAGTCCCCGTCGTCATCGTCGTCGTAATAGCTGTCTTCCAGATAGAAATCGTAGGCGACGGCGTCGTCGGGAACCTCGTCCACCTGCTCCACCGCCACGTCGTCGAAGCTGGCGCGCCCCCGGGACAGCGAGCCGTAGCCGCCCACCCGGGCAAATACCGTCAGCGAGGTCTGGTCGGGCCCTGTGTAGCCGTACAGCTCCACGTATTCCCATTCGCCGCCTGTGTCATAAACCCCGTCGGAATAGACGAAAATATCCTGTATCGACAGGGTCGCGCCATAGCTCTCGTCGTCGCAGCCCGAGGCGCGGATCATGCCGCTGACCCGGTACAGCGTATCCGGCTCCACGGGCACGGTCTGGGCGAAGCGGGCGTCGTTTTTGTCCACATTGGTCACGGTGACGCAGCTGCCGTCGTAGCCGTCCCCGTCCACGGTCAGCAGGCTCACCCCTGTGTCGGTCAGCCACATGTCCCTGCGCCAGCCGACGGGATCGCCGTCGACGACATCGGAAAAGTCGCCGTTTCTAAGCAAATTTTCCCCGTCCTCGGACAATGCCGCCCAGGGCAGGCAGAGCGCCAAAAGCAGCGCCAGCATGACGCAGCGCAGCGAAGCAAGTCCTTTGGGGCGCAGCGAAGGGAGTCCTTTAAAGCACAGTGAAGCAGGTCCCTTTGGGGTCCGTTTTTTCATTTCAGGTTCTCCTTGACTGAATGACTGTAACCTTTAATAATTCTATATAGAGCGCTGTAAATCCTGCTTTGAAAGTCATAATAAAGAAAGAAAAACCAGGCCGCGGTCTGTCCGCGGCCTGTGGGTTCGTTACTGACTCCACCTTCTGCCGTCCTCGAAGGTGATCTCCTTATTTCCTCAGAACCCCAGGTTCCCGTTCACCAGTATCACGTGGATCCTGTCCTTGTGCCTTGAAAACCGCGTGATCAGGAACTGGCAGCAGATGGTGTCCGGGGACTTGCAGTCCATGCAGGCGCCGGTCTTGCAGCAGGGGGTGTTCAGCCCGAAGCGCTGGGCGTTGATGGGGGCGGCCACGTTGCGGGCGCGCTTCATGGCGGCGTCGGGGTCGGGGCAGACCTTGTTCATGCCCACGATGAAGACCACCTTCCTTGGCCCCTGGGCGATGGCGGAGACGCGGTTGGAATTGCCGTCGATGTTCACCAGTATGCCGTCCTCGGTGATGGCGTTGGCACTGGCCAGGAACACGTCGGCGTCGTAGGCCGCCAGCATGGCCGCCCGCTTGTCCGTGTATTCATCCCGGTCGATGAAGCTGTAGTTGCCCTTCTTCAGCGCGTCCACCAGACCGATCTCGTGGGCGCTCACCGCGCCGCCCATGGTCACCGTGCTGCCCTCGGGGATCAGCGCCAGCGCCAGGGCCAGCGCGTCCTTCTTGCTCTTGGCCCAGTAGCCGGACATGTTCCGGGATTCCAGTCCCTTGATGACCTTCTGCGCCAGCAGCGCGTTCCGCTTGACGATGTTTTCGTTCAACATGGTATCCCTCCGTTTATATAATCATTGCCATAGGAATTATACCACATGCCGGCGGGATTGTAAAACAGGTTTTTCTTTCAGCGCCTTGCCTGTTTTCGCTTTTTCTGCTATCATACATTCATTGGAGGATGAGCATATGAACAACGATTATATCGCTATACTGGCAGGGGAGCTATCCCTTCGGCCCGAGCAGGTGAAGGCGGCGGTGGAGCTGCTGGACGCGGGCAACACCATTCCCTTTATCGCCCGCTACCGCAAGGAGGCCACCGGCTCGCTGGACGACCAGGTGCTGCGCACGCTTTCCGAGCGCCTGGAATACCTGCGGAGCCTGGATAAGCGGCGGGAGGAGATCACAAAGGCCCTGACGGAGCAGGGCGCGCTGACGGACGCGCTGTCGGCGCAGATCGCAAGGGCGGCGACGCTGGCGGAGCTGGAGGACATCTACCGTCCCTTCCGACCCAAGCGCCGCACCCGGGCGACCATGGCGAAGGCGCGGGGCCTTGAGCCGCTGGCGACTTGGCTGCTTTTGCAGCAGGCCAAGGGCGACCCGCTTGAAAAGGCGGCAGGCTTCATCGACCCCGAAAAGGAGGTGCCCGACGTCGAGGCGGCGCTGGCCGGGGCGCGGGACATCATCGCCGAGATGGTCAGCGACGACGCGCCGCTGCGCAAGCAGCTGCGGGAGCTGCTGACCCTGGAGAGCGCCGTGACCACGAAGGCGGCGAAGGACGAGGACAGCGTCTACAGCAATTATTACGACTACCGCGAGCCCCTGCGCAGCATGGCCCCCCACCGGATACTGGCCGTCAACCGGGGCGAGCGGGAGGGCTTTTTGAAGGTGGGCGTGGACGCGCCCGGGGAGCGGGCGGAGCAGACCGTGCGCGCCGCTTTCGTGCGGGGGCGCTCGGCGGCCTCGGAGCAGGTGGGACAGGCCTGCGACGACGCCTGGGAGCGGCTGCTGTTCCCGTCGCTGGAGCGGGAGCTGCGGGCCACGCTGACGGACCGGGCCAACGAATCGGCCATCAAGGTGTTTTCGGACAACCTGCACCAGCTGCTGATGCAGCCGCCCATCAGGGGCAAGGTGACGCTGGGCGTCGATCCCGGTTTCCGCACGGGCTGCAAGCTGGCCGTGGTAGATGAAAACGGCAAGGTACTGGATACCGGCGTGGGCCATTTCACGCTGCCGGGAAACGACGCCGGCAAGGCCGTCGCGGCGCGGCTGATCAGGGGCTTTGTGAAGAAGTACGGCGTGACGGCCATCGCAATCGGCAACGGCACCGCCAGCCGGGAGAGCGAGCAGTTCATCGTCAGCCTGCTGCCGGAGCTGCCCGGCGTGGCCTACATCATCGTCAGCGAGGCCGGGGCCTCGGTGTACTCCGCCAGCCCCCTGGCCGCCGAGGAATTCCCGGATTTCGACGTCACCCAGCGCAGCGCGGTATCCATCGCCCGAAGGATGCAGGACCCACTGGCCGAGCTGGTGAAGATCGACCCGAAGGCCATCGGCGTGGGCCAGTATCAGCACGACCTGAAGCAGAACGCGCTGACGGCGGCGCTGGACGGCGTGGTGGAGCAGTGCGTGAACCAGGTGGGCGTGGAGGTCTCCACCGCCTCGGCGGCGCTGCTGAGCCATGTGGCGGGCATCGGCCCGGCGCTGGCGAAGAACATCGTGGCCTACCGGGAGGTCAACGGCATCCCCTCCCGGGCGGCGCTGAAGAAGGTGCCCAAGCTGGGGCCGAGGGCCTTCGAGCAGTGCGCCGGCTTCCTGCGGGTCCGTGACAGCAAGAACCCGCTGGACGCCACCGCCGTACACCCGGAGAGCTACGACGCGGCGAAGGCCATCCTCGCCGCGCTGGGCTGCGACGCCGGCGCGGTGCGCGGCGGCATCCCCGACGTCGCCCGGCGGGCGCAGCTGTACGGCATGGAGAAGCTGGCGACGGAGGCGGGCGTGGGCCTGCCCACGCTGCGGGACATCCTCGCCGAGCTTCAAAAGCCGGGCCGCGACCCCCGGGACGACCTGCCCAAGCCGGTGCTGCGCACCGACGTGCTGGACATGAAGGACCTGACGCCGGGCATGGAGCTGACCGGCACCGTGCGCAACGTGATCGACTTCGGCGTATTCGTGGACATCGGCGTCCACCAGGACGGCCTGGTGCATATCTCCCGCATGGCCGACCGCTTCATCAGGCACCCCTCCGAGGTGGTGAAGGTGGGGGACGTGGTGAAGGTGTGGGTGGTCAGCGTGGATGAGAAGAAGAAGCGCATCGCGCTGAGCATGGTGAAGGAGAAGGTGTAACCCGGAGAGTGTCAAAGTCACATGCTGAAAAGGGCATGTAGCTTTTTTCCTTACCGCCCAGTCTGCGGGCGCTCGGAGAGGGTTCCTACGAGGCATATTGTTACAGCTCAGGGTGCCCCAAATATCTGTCGGGTAAGACACTGTAGCGGCGGCCTCCAGGCTGCCACAGTGGCGGGGTAGATGGCGCCGCTACGATAGATTCGCGTCATCATGTCTGGACCCTGAGCTGTAACGGCATATTCATAGTAATAGAATTATTCAGGCAAATTACCTCTTGCTCATGTACTACATCTGTGATATAATCGTGTGTAAAGATGGTAACGTGACATTTACCGGACAAAAATCTACGGGGTAAACAATATGGATAAGAAAAAACTCATCATCAGATCGCGCCGGTATGGCGCGGAAACTACGGTGATATCACTGCGGTTGCCAAAGGATATGATAAAAGTCATCGAGGACATCGCTGCGACAACGGGGAGGACCAGAAACGAGATCATGGTCTTGTCCCTGGAATACGCGCTGGACAACATGGAGATCGAGGAGAAGTAGGAGGCTGTTACAGATGGCGAAGTTTGCGATTGCGTGCCCTGTGTGTGGCAAGTATGCCGAGGCGAAGACGGGCTATTTTGCAAAGAAAAAGATTGAATGCGCCTGTGGCAATATCATCAACGTGAAAACGGATAAGCTGTCGGCGCGGCAGTGTCCCCACTGTGGCAATGAGATCGTGTTTGATCAGACGAAGGGCGCCGATGCCCTTTGTCCCGTATGCCATACCAGGGTCAATACCATGGCCGAACAGCAGCAGATGGAGACCTTTTCCTGCCGTCAGTGCGGCATTCGGCTGACGGTCGCCAGGAGCGCCGCGCGCTTCACCTGCCCGGTCTGCGACTGTGAGAACGACGTGCAGGAGCGCTTGGTCTCCGAGCGCATCCGCAGGGACGGCCTCGCCAGCATCATCAAGTACGAGGGCGACAACAACACCTTCATCTGGAAGCATCCCATCGAAGACTTCAACTACGGCTCCCAGCTGATCGTCCACGAGAGCCAGGAGGCCGTGTTCTTCCGCGACGGCCAGGCGCTGGACCTGTTCGGACCGGGGCGCTATACCATCGAGACCCAGCAGCTGCCCCTGCTGGAGAAGGTCTACAAGCTGCCGACGGACACTGAAGGCACCTTCCATTCCGAGGTCTATTTCATCAACAAGACCGGGCAGATGGCCATCAAGTGGGGCACGCCGGAGAAGGTGCGCTTCATCGACTCGCTGACGGGCACGCCGCTGCAGCTGGGCGCATCCGGCGAGATGAACGTGCAGGTATCCAACGCCCGGAAGCTTCTCGTCAAGCTGGTGGGCACCACGAACGGCATTTCGTGGGACGAGGGCACGGGCCTGACGAAGTCGCTGCAGGCGTCCTTCCGTCCGCTGATCACTAATGCGGTGAAGGTCAATCTGGCATCGGTGATCCGGGACGAGGCCATCGACCTTCTGGAGATCGACCAGAAGCTGGATATCATCTCCGCCACACTCCGCAAGGCCATTCTCCCCGGCTTTGAGGATTACGGCCTGACGATTCCCCAGTTCTATGTCAACAACGTCGTTCTCCCCGAGGACGATCCGAATTTCAAGCGCATCCGCGAACTGCATACCATCACGCTGCAAACCCGCATCTTCCAGGCCGAGGCGACGGTCAAGTCCGCCCAGGCCCAGAGCGAGACGGTATACCGCACGGCCCAGGAGCAGAGCAAGGCCCAGATCGAGGCGGCCCGCCGTGAGGCCGAGCTGCAACGCCAGATAACCCAGACCGAGGTGGCCCGCCGCGAAGCCGAGCGCAGGGTCATCGCGGCCCAGGCGGAGGCCCAGGCCCAGCGGATGGCCGGCCTCACCGAGGCCGAGATCATGGCCGCAAAGGGCTACAACCAGCGGGATGTGCTTCAGGCGGAGGTCCAGAAAGCCTACGCCGAGGGCGTCGGCAATATGGGCCCGGACGTGGTGAACGGCGGCGGCAGTGGCGGCGGCCTCATGGGTGATATGCTGAGCCTGGGCGTCGGCATGGCGGCTATGAATGGGGTCGCGCCGCAGATCGGCAACATGATGGGGCAGTTCAGCTTTGGACAACAATCTCAGCAGACGCCCGCTGCCAACCCGGACACCTGGGACTGCGCCTGCGGACAGAAGGGCATCGCCAGCAAATTCTGCCCCAACTGTGGCACGAAGAAGCCCGAGCCTGCCGCCCCGAATACCTGGGACTGCGCCTGCGGGCAGAAGGGCAACGTGGGAAAGTTCTGCCCGAACTGCGGCGCGAAGAAGCCCGACGCCCCTGCAACCTGGGACTGCGCCTGCGGACAGAAGGGCATCACCGGCAAGTTCTGCCCGAACTGCGGTACGAAAAAGCCGGAGCCCCAGCTCGCCACTTGGGACTGCGTCTGCGGGAATAAGGGCATCACCGGAAACTTCTGCGACAACTGCGGCAGGAAGAAGGGGGAATAAGCCGTGAAGAACAGCACAAGGGGCCTCATCGTCATCGCCATCGCGCTGGTGGTTTTCAGCGTCGTCGCCTTTGCGATACCGTTTGCGCATACGACGGCCTTCTGGGTCGCCTATGGCTTCGGAGCGCTGGCGATCCTGTTCCAGCTCTACATATTCAGGGCTTCCCATGCCGGAGACGGCGATGCCAGGAGCCGGTTCTACGGCTTTCCCATCGCCCGGCTCGGGGTGTACTACCTCGTGGCCCAGCTCGTCGTGAGCGTCGTCGAGATGGCGCTGGCCAGGGTAATCCCCACGGGGGTCGCGGTGGCGATCAACGTGCTGCTGCTCGCCCTGGCTGTCGTCGGTTGCATCACCGTGGACACCATGCGCGACGAGATCATCCGCCTGGACGGCGCGTTGAAGAAGAATGTCGGCAACATGCGGGAGCTTCAGTCCCTTTCCGCCTCCCTCGTGAGCCAGTGCGCTGACGCATCCCTGAAGCCCACCCTCCAAAAGCTGGCCGACGAGTTCCGCTACAGCGACCCGGTATCCTCCGAGAAGACGCTGGAGCTCGAGGAGGATATGAAGGTCCAGCTGGGCGACATCCAGCAGGCCCTGGTGGAGGGCGATTCCGACGGCACTAAGAAGCTGTGCGGGAAGCTTATGGGGAGCTTGGCGGAGAGGAATCGGATTTGTTCGGTGAGTAAGTGAGAGAAATCTTGCAACTTAATTTTACTCTAACATAAAACGGCGATGATTCTGATAAACTAAGGATAGAACTTGGTTTGAAAAGGGCGGTGTTTGGCTTTGTTCTATAGGATATCGGTGGAAAACTTTACAGTATTCGGAAGGATGGAAATTGGTTTTTCCCAAGGCTTGAATGTATTCATTGGGGAGAATGGAATGGGGAAAACGCATCTAATGAAATTGGTTTATAGCGCGGGCAAAGCTGCGAGGCATGATATTTCATTTCCGCAGAAGATCGTAAATGTGTTTATGCCCGATGAATCCAGCATCAATAGGCTTGTATCTCGTCGGAAGGGTGTAGAAAGCGCCTCGGTACAGGTGCTTTCTGATACTGCGGGAATACTGATTAGCTTCAATCGCAAAACACCCAAATGGGATGCTGAAGTGACAGGGGAGAGCAATTGGGAAAAACAGGTATCGGACACCAACTGTGTATTCATTCCCGCCAAAGAAATACTGTCAAATGGATGGCACTTTGAAGCGGCTGTTCATCTTCGAAATGTGGAGTTCGATGAAACCTATGTGGACGTCGTTTCAGCGGCCAAGATTGATTTAAAGGGCGATCCATCGGCCAACAAGAAGTATCTGGATATTTTACAAAAGGCGACACCCGGAAAGGTCCTGTTGGACAAAGATCGGTTCTACATCAAGCGCGGTGCCCAAAGGATTGAATTTAACCTCATTGCAGAGGGAATACGCAAGCTTGCACTGCTTTGGCAACTGATAAACAATGGAGCCTTGGAAAGTGGTTCGGCTTTGTTTTGGGATGAACCCGAAGCGAATCTAAATCCAAAGTTTATACCACTGGTGGCAGAAATGTTGATTGAATTACAAAGAAACGGCGTCCAAGTGTTTGTATCCACACATGACTATTTCTTATGCAAATATCTGGAGATCAAACGCGCGCCGGAAGACCATCTGATGTATCATTCGCTGTACCCGGTCAACGATACGGTGGGCTGCGAGAGCCAGGAAAGGCTGTCCTTGCTTGAGCATAACGCCATACAGGAGACGTTCCTGCAGATGTATGACGATGAAATACAGAAAGCGATGGAGTAGATAATGAAAAGTACGAGAGCAAAGATAATAGAAGAGTCCGGTATGCGATTTGGGCCCTTTTTGTCGGAAGACTTGTATCATATCGAGGCATCGCAGGCTTATGCCAGCTTGGGCAATGGTTTTTCAAGCGTGGAATTTGTGTGCATGAAGCAGAGGAATGAAAAGAAGTATCTATACTTCATTGAGGCAAAGTCAAGCTCGCCCAATCCCGAAAACGGAGAAGAGCGTTTCTATGAATGGATTGATGAAGTATCCCAAAAATTCAAAGACTCGCTTCAATTGTTTATAGCGGCAGAATTGGGAATTCAATCCGATGCCCAGATAGGTCAACACATTTTGGAAGCTGAAATGGCCGAATGCGGAATTAAGTTTATTGTGGTGCTGTCGCAACATAAAAAAGAATGGCTTCCTCCTATTCGCGATGCCCTTACAGTGCAACTCAGAAAAATGCTTCGTATTTGGAGAGCAGAAATCATTGCGCTTAATCGCGATATGGCGCATACATACGGCTTGGTACAGTGAAAAATGGAAGAAACAGTGAAAAGAGTCCAATTTATATGAGAGGAATTAGCGTAGTAAGAATCCCTGGTTTTATGGAAGGCCAGCCGCTTCCGGAAGGCTACAACGAAGTTTCGAATCCTTACAAGATTCCCCGAATTCAAAATACAATATGAGGGCAATGGTGAATTATGCCCTGCGGACGGGGAAAAAGGTCCCCGAGTTGACAGTTGAAGAAGCCAAACAATTCTTGATTACAAGCGAGGAATGATATACATGATCACCTTCAAATGCAAAATGTGTGGCGGCGACCTACACCCGGAAGAGAACGCAACCACCTGCGAGTGTGAATACTGCGGGAGCGTACAGACGATTCCCACGGCAGACAACGAGAAGAAGGGCAACCTATTCAACCGAGCTAACCGCTTGAGAATGGCTGCCGAATACGACAAGGCAGCTGCGGTGTATACCTCTATCACGGCGGAGTTCCCGGAAGAGGCCGAGGCCTACTGGGGGCTATGCCTGTGCAAGTATGGCATCGAATATGTCGAGGACCCGACGACGGCGAAGAAGATTCCCACCTGTCACCGCACCCGCTCGGAATCCATCATGGATGACCCGGATTTCGACCAGGCCTGTGAGAACGCTGATGCTGTAGCAAAGCGTGTCTATCGTGAAGAAGCCAAGGCCATTGACCGTCTCCAGCAGGACATCCTTTCTGTTGTGGTCAACGAAAGTCCTTATGATGTGTTCATCTGCTACAAGGAGACGGACGACAATGGTCAGCGCACCGAGGACAGCGTGCTGGCCCAGGATATCTATGATTCTTTGACGGCGAAGGGCTTGAAGGTGTTCTTTGCCCGCATCACACTGGAGGACAAGCTGGGCCAACAGTATGAGCCCTATATCTATGCGGCGCTGCATTCCGCAAAGGTGATGCTTGCGATTGGCACGCAGTATGAATACTTTGACGCGGTATGGGTAAAGAACGAGTGGTCGCGCTTTCTGGACATGATGAAGAGCGACAAAACCAAGACAATCATACCGTGTTATAAGGATATCGACGCCTATGATATGCCACGTGAGTTCAAGAACTTGCAGGCGCAGGACATGGGTAAACTAGGCTGGCTGCAGGATTTGACCCGCGGTGTGATGAAGTTGTGTGGTAAGGATGTTCCACAGCAAAAACAGGTAATTGCACCTGTTATTCAGAATAGCAGTCCAACTGTAGATAGCCTGCTACGCAGAGCCATGGTTTTTATTGAAGATCAGAAATGGGAAGACGCGCGTAAATATGCCGATAAGGTTCTCGATATGGAGGTAGAGAATGGTCAAGCCTATTTAATCAAGTTGATGGCAGATCTAAAAGTAACGAAAGAAGAGGCTCTTAAAAATTTAAGAATCCCCTTTGATAGTAATGAGAACTATAGAAAAATCATACGCTTTGGGAATGAAGACTTGATACAAAGAATTGAAGGGTATTTGATCTTTGTCCGAAATACGAATGAGATTTTTACTAACAGAATCGTAATGATTCAGAAAGAGTATGATCAAGCACAAAAGCAGTATGCCCAAAGTAAAACTGAACGAGAGAAAGCCGAGAAGGCATTTGCAGAAAGCCAGTCCATGCTGCAACAAATAAACAGTAGTTTATATGGATTGCGGCGCGACTTGGAATTCTCGAAAGGACTATTTGACAGGAAAAAAAGGGTGGACTTGGAGCATCTGATAGCAAGCAAAGAACAAGAATTGAGAGTAATTCAGGATAGGTTTTGCCAGGACGAGAAAAGACTACACAACGCACAAGAGAAAGAACTTCTCGCTCCGGACATAGAAAAACACGATTACGATATGGCTAATGCATATTTCGATGCTATGAGATATGAGGAAGCTTATAAGATTTATGATGTAATAAGGGGATATGCAGATGTTGATAGCAGAATCGAGGACTTGGCAAAGCATATTCCAAATGTAGAGGTAAGAATATCAAGAAATAGTGTGATTGAGAAGCTATCTCAAGAAAGAAGCGCACAAGAAATGATTTGTCGCATGAAGGCTTTAGATATTTCACCTGAGAGTACAGTGTACAAACAGATTATGGAATTATTGATGAAAAGAGCCGAAGTTGAACGGATGTATGGGGTCAATCATGAGAGAACTATTCTGGAGCTGCAAAGTATTCGATAAGTCATGAGACACAGGAATGGTGTTTTGCCAGTCACCAGGCGATGACTCTCGTTGACTCCCATTATCCTGACGAGACGACGAAATACAGTATCCTGAAGACAGGGAGGCAATCCTCATGTCACTTATCGATTAATGATGTGTTTCAATGGAATTGCTCTCCCGTTGCTGAAGGCAATGTTTGGACAATAGTAGATAGATTTCGCTGAAAAGGTGAATATTTATATTGGGGTGATAGCATGCTCAACGTCTATTTCGGCCCGATGCCGGAGGCAATCTACAATACGGCAGTGTATTCAAGAACACCTATGAGGACAAATGGATCACCGCGCCGCTGGCGGTCGAGATGATCCGGGATGTGGATCGCTCGAAGGTCGTCGGCCCGCAGGTCATCGAAAGCCCGGTGCTCGGTATGATCACGCCCCTGCAGCTCTCCGGCGGCGTCAAGACGCTGCTGCTGATCGCCAACGACAGGATGGGTAAGCACGTCTTCAACGCCTCCACCTGCGGGGATAACTGCGCCAAGTGGCTGTTTAATCTAGCGGAAAAGCGCAAGGTGGTCGTCAACCTGCGCCATCTGATGGACTTTGGCGACGAGTCGTTCAAGCTGCGCGTGCTGAACAACAACAGGATCGTCAGGAACATGGCCGAGCGGATCGACGCAACCGGTTCGTATTTTTGAGGTACGGTATGAAGGTAAAAGAGTAGCAGTTGGTAATTAATCGAACGATCCCCTCACTCGTTGATGATCAGGTCCTCGAACGCCCGCCTGCGCACCCACACCGACACGCTCCTGCCGTCGGTGAAGAACCTGCCGACGCCGTTTTCGTCGACGGTGACGGGCTCGGTACACTTGCCCAGCACGTCATAGAGCTGTTTGCCGGCGCAGGCGCTGCCCACGTCCATCTCGATGCTGCCGCCCTCGCCGTCGCTCATCACCACGGCCATGCCCGAGTGTTCGTGCTCGATGTCGCCCTTGCGGGTCCAGCCCACGATGTGCTCGTCGCCAAAGTAGTCGGTCTGCTCGCCGTAGGCGTACCAGCGGCGGGCCTTGATCAGCTTGCCCAGGTTGGGCACCATCGGCCGCCCCTGGGGCGGGTTGCCGTAGTAATCGGAGTAGAACACGCAGGGCACGCCCTCCCGGCGCAGCAGGATCAGCGCGTAGGCCAGCGGCTTGAACCAGTCTTCGACAAAGGATTGCAGGCTCTGGCCGTGCTGGGTGTCGTGGTTGTCCACGAAGGTGACGGCG
>JAZTZK010000337.1:0-2578 GCA_045637485.1 Clostridia bacterium | reverse complement strand
CCGCCTTCAACGCCGACTTCGACGGCGACCAGATGGCCGTGCACGTGCCGCTGTCCATGGAGGCCCAGGCCGAGGCCCGCTTCCTGATGCTGGCGGCGAACAACATCCTCAAGCCCCAGGACGGCAAGCCCGTCATCTGCCCGACCCAGGACATGGTTCTCGGCTGCTACTACCTGACCATGATCCACGAGGGCCTGAAGGGCACCGGCAAGGTTTTCACCGACGTGGACGAGGCCCTGATGGCCTACGCCACCGGCGAGCTGGCCCTGGAGGCCCCCTGCAGGATCCGTATGAAGAAGACCATCGACGGCGAGGAATACACCCGCATGATGGATACCACCATCGGTCGCGTGATCTTCAACCAGGCCATTCCCCAGGACATGGGCATGCAGAAGCGGGAGACCGTGGACGACATGTTCAGGCTGGAGATCGACGAGGTCGTGGGCAAGAAGCAGCTGGCGAAGATCGTCGATACCTGCTACCGCACCCACGGCGTGACCACCACCGCCAACATGCTGGACGACATCAAGGCCCTGGGCTACAGCTATTCCACCCGCGCGGCCCTGACCGTCTCCGTGGCGGACATCTCCGTGCCCGAGGAGAAGAAGCGGATACTGGACGACGCCGACGCCCAGGTACAGCAGATCGAGAAGCAGTTCAAGCGCGGCCGCATGTCCGAGAACGAGCGCTACACCAGCGTCATCCGCATCTGGGAGCAGGCCACCAACGACGTCACCAAGCAGGTGCTGGACAAGATGGAGAAGTTCAACCCCATCAACATGATGGCGGATTCCGGCGCCCGCGGCTCCACCAACCAGATTCGCCAGCTGGCCGGCATGCGCGGCCTGATGGCGTCGCCCACCGGAAAGATCATCGAGCTGCCCATCAAGGCCAACTTCCGCGAGGGCCTGAGCGTGCTGGAGTTCTTCCTGTCCTCCCACGGCAGCCGCAAGTCCCTGGCCGACACCGCCATGAAGACCGCCGACTCGGGCTACATGACCCGCCGCCTGGTGGACGTGTCCCAGGAGAACATCGTGCGCGAGGTGGACTGCTTCGCGGCCCGCGGCGAGCGCGTGCGCGGCCTGAAGGTCCACGCCATCGGCCAGCCCGGCGACATCATCGAGGAGCTGGAGGACCGCATTCGCGGCCGCGTGGCGGCGGAGGATGTGGTGGACCCCGCCACCGGCGAAATCATCGTGCAGACCGACGAGCTGATCACCTTCGACCTGGCCCGCAGGATCGTCAAGGCCGGCATCGAAGAGGTCGCCATCCGCAGCGTGCTGACCTGCCAGAGCAACGTGGGCGTGTGCGCGAAGTGCTACGGCGCGAACATGACCAGCGGCAAGCTGGTGGATGTGGGCGAGGCCGTTGGCATCATCGCGGCCCAGTCCATCGGCGAGCCCGGCACCCAGCTGACCATGCGCACCTTCCACACCGGCGGCGTCGCCACCGGCGAGGACATCACCCAGGGTCTTCCCCGCGTCGAGGAGCTGTTCGAGGCCCGCAAGCCCAAGCGCGAAGCCACGCTGGCGGACATCGGCGGCACGGTGCACATCACCACCGACGCCAAGAAGCGCCGCAAGCTGATCATACAGTCCAACGAGGGCGACGCGGAGACCAAGGAGTATCCCATCAACTACGGCTCCAAGCTGAAGGTGGAGGACGGCGACACCGTCAACGCCGGCGACGAGCTGATCGAGGGCTCCATCAATCCCCACGACCTGCTGCGCATACTGGGCGTGAAGGCGGTCCAGGACTACCTGGTCAAGGAGGTCCAGTCCGTCTACCGCCGCCAGGGCGTTGAGATCGTGGACAAGCACATCGAGGTCATCGTGCGCCAGATGCTGCGCAAGGTCAAGGTCGAGGAAGCCAACGACACCGACCTGCTGCCCGGCGCGCTGGTGGACATCTTCCGCTTCGACCAGGCCAACCGCAAGACGCTGGAGGCCGGCGGACGCCCCGCCACCGCCAAGCGCACGCTGCTGGGCATCACCAAGGCCGCCCTGGCCACCGAGAGCTTCCTGTCCGCGGCCTCCTTCCAGGAGACCACCCGCGTGCTGACCGAGGCGGCCATCAAGGGCAAGACCGACCCGCTGCTGGGCCTGAAGGAAAACGTCATCATCGGCAAGCAGATTCCCGCCGGCACCGGCCTGAAGCGCTATTCCAGCATTGAGATCCACGAGGCGTACTGATCGACCATAGACAAAGCAATCCCCTCCACCCGGAGACCTGGGGGGAGGGGGTTGCTTTATTCTTGACGCTCATGCTTACAAACTTTGGAATATTTCGTTAAATCTGGCCCGGCAACTGAATATCTACCGAAAAGTGTGGATATACGCCCTGGAATACTTGCGCGATAAATAATTATATGTTATGCTCCTGTTAGACACAAAGAAACGACGCACATCGGGGAACACATCCATGTTCAGAAAATTACGGGAAAACTGGAAGATGCTGAACCGGTCGATCTATACCGGTGAACGGCTGCGGGAGAATTTGCATGCGCTGACAATCGTGAGCATTTTCACTGCCATACTGGGGCTGGTGCTGATGATCATCGATCTGGCCATGGGCGATA
>JAZTZK010000336.1:0-1808 GCA_045637485.1 Clostridia bacterium | reverse complement strand
CTACAGCGGAGAGCTCACCAAGGAGAAATTCCAGGAGTGGATCAATCTCCAGTGCGCAGGTTCTGACTACATAGGGCTCAAGTATGATCCTGTGCGCAATGCGAAGGTGCCCACCGTGCCCTATGCCGTTCAGGAGCGCTTGCTGGAATATTACCGGGATCGGTTTTACCTGTTCGATAACCAGGAGATATTCGAGGCCAATCAGTCCGAAAGCATCCTGAAGGTATTCCAGATGGCAGCGCGGCGCTACGGCTGCAAGCTGTTTCTGGCGGACAACCTGATGACGGCACTATCGGATTCGGACGAAGAAACCAAGGCTCAGGGCAAGTTCGCCAATGCGCTCAAGAAGTTCGCCACCCGATATCATGTCCATGTGCTTTTGGTGGCCCATCCCCGAAAGGTGAAGCAGGGTGAGAAGCTGGGGCAGGACGACATCGGCGGCAGCAGCGCGACCATTCGCCTTGCGGACAGCGCCATCGTGGTGGAGCGTCCCAACCTCCGCGTCCTGAAGAACCGCGACGGCGGCGTTTGCCGACTGATTGAGTGCTGCTACTGCCCGGACAGCCGCCGCATCTACCAAGCCGACAAAGGTGACCTGTGCCACTTTTCCTGGAACCACGATGGCATCACGCCGCCTGACCCAAGAGCAGACAGTCTGCCGGAATACGCGGTGCGCATGGCGGAATCCACACAGCCATTCTGATGTAGGGAGGTACAATATGTGCAAGATCCCCGATGACATGAAATGGTCGTTCAGCAAGTAGCAGCTATATGACCAGTGTCCACTGGCCTTAAAGTAGCAGTACATCGACAAAGTCCCGCAGGAAGAAAACGCCTATGCGGAGTACGGGACACATTGCCATAGCCTGCTGGAACGCTGGGCAAAAGGCGAGCTGATGTCCTTTGAACTGGCGGATGCTTACGAGGCTGAATACGATGAGGCCGTCAAACACTATTTTCCACCGTTCCCGAAGGGAATGGCCGGGCAGTATTACGACGAAGGACTCCAGTACTTCCGATCCTTCGATGGATTTGGCGGCGACAAGGAAATCCTGTCCGTGGAGGACAAGTTTGAACTGGACATAAGGGGCAATCGTTTTGTGGGCATCGCAGACCTGGTGCTGCAGGACAAGAAGACCGGCGACATTATCGTGATTGACCACAAATCGAAGTCCATGAACTCCATGAAGAAGGCGCAGTACGAGAACACCCGCCAGCTGTATACCTACGCTGCCTATGTGAAGGAACACTTCGGGGAGTTTCCGACGCTTCTGCAGTTCAACATGTTCCGCTATGGTGTGAACATCAACGAACCCTTCGCCATGGAACGGTACGAGGAGACGATGGACTGGATCGAACGCACCATTGCGCAGATCAAAGCGGAAAGGGAATGGAAGGTATCATCCTCCGGTTACTTCTGCCGGTTCATCTGCTCCACACGGCTGCACTGCCCGGTGGGTGAAGAGATCATGAACGCGAGATAATGGGAGAATGCTTATGGGAATAGAGCATGGAATTCAGGTGGTGGTGGCATGGGTGGATATCCTGGTCGTAACGGCCGGATACATACTGATACGGGTGATCATCGTGGTCGTCTGTACGGCTGTCATCATCATCGTTGCCAGGAGGATGAGGAATGGAGCGTAACATGACAGTACCTCTGGCGGGCGGACCGTAGATAAGGGCAACCCGGGATCCGACGATCGCGGAGGCCAGCGATTTTCCTTACGTCAATTATCACCGTCATACCTGCTACAGCAATGTGATGCTGGCGGACAGTGTGGTGACGAATGAGGACTACGCCAAGC
>JAZTZK010000335.1:0-6917 GCA_045637485.1 Clostridia bacterium | reverse complement strand
AACCTGTGCGTGGCCTACACCCATTCCGTCAACGGCGTGTCGGCCATCCACACCGACATCCTCAAGCGCCAGACCTTCCACGACTTCTACATGCTGGAGCCCCGGAAGTTCGTCAACGTCACCAACGGCATCACCCATCGCCGCTGGCTGATGCAGTGCAACCCCGAGCTTTCGGGCCTGATCGACGAGGCCATCGGCATCGACTGGCGCAAGGACATGAAGAAGATCGAAGCGCTGAAGCCCTTTGCGGACGATGCGGCCTTCCGCCAGAAGTTCGAGGAAATCAAATATCACAACAAGCTGCGCCTGGCGGACGCCGTTTATCGCCACCAGGGCATTGAGATGAACCCCGACAGCATTTTCGACGCCCAAGCCAAGCGCCTGCACGAGTACAAGCGCCAGCTGATGAACGCGCTGGGCATCCTGATGCTGTACAACGAGATCGACGAGAACCCGGACAAGGAATTCCACGCCCGTACCTTCATCTTCGGCGCGAAGGCGGCTCCCGGCTATCACCGGGCGAAGCTCACCATCAAGCTGATCAACGCCGTGGGCGACCTGGTGCGCAAGCACCCCAGGGCCTCCAAGCTGATCAGCGTGGTCTTCCTGGAGAACTACTGCGTCTCCCAAGCCGAGCTGCTGATGCCCGCCACCGAGATCAGCCAGCAGATCTCCACCGCCGGCAAGGAGGCCAGCGGCACCGGCAACATGAAGTTCATGATGAACGGTGCGGTGACCCTGGGCACCATGGACGGCGCGAACTGCGAAATCTACGACCAGGTCGGCGCGGACAACATCTACATTTTCGGTCTCACGGCCCAGGAGGTGGAGAGCGGTTACGCCACCTATCGCGCCCATGACATCTACGAGACCAACCCGAAGGTCCGCAAGGTGATGGAGCAGCTGATCGACGGCACACTGTGCCCCGAGAACCCCCGCATGTTCCAGGAGATCTACCATTCCCTGCTGTTCGGCGATTACGGCGGAATGGCCGACCCCTACTTCGTGCTGAAGGACCTGACCAGCTACGTCACCACCCAGAAGGAAATGATGGCGGACTACGACAACCGGGACCTGTGGCTGAAAAAGGCCGTGATGAACACCGCCTGCTCCAGCCTGTTCACCTCCGACAGAACCATCGAGGAGTACAACCGGCTGATCTGGCATCTGAAGCCGCTGGAACTGTAACAAGGCGCTTTCGACAAACGAATAAACAACAGTTGCCGTCAAAAAAACAGAGGAGCGCTTGCATTATTCAGGCGCTCCTTACTATTTCCCAAAGGCATCGCAAAACAGCGACAGCTTCCACAACCCGACCTTCAGCCCACCGATCTTCATCCCATCGCCTCAGCGCGCCACCCGCATCCAACGGATCGGCGCCTCACTGACCCAGTACATCGTCCAGCGTGATCTGGTTTTCAAGCCCTGTATCGACGGCAGGCTTTTTGATCCGCCGCGCGTTGGCCTGGCGCAGGCGGGCGATCTCCTTTTCCTGGCTGTTGATCAGGTCCTGCATGCGCCGAATGGTCTCCGCCGACTCGTCCTGCTGCTGGCGCAGCTTCCTCCGACCGTCGCTGACCTGCTTCTCCAGCTGCTCCAGCTTCAACCGGTTCGCGCCTTCCTCCTTTTCCGCGAGGATGCGCAGGCCGCTCTCCCTGAAGAGAGACATGTTCAAGTCGCTGGTGCGGCTCTCCATCTCCTGGAAATCGCTCTCATAGGCTTCCATGCGCTGACGCAGGCGGCGGATCTCCGCCTCCCGCCGCTCCAGTACCTGCTGAAGGTTCTGTCGCCTGGCCTTCTCCTTCTGCATTTGCTGCAGGTGCGCCTGGGTCTTCGTCAGGGTCACGTGCAACGTCCTGCATCGCCAGATCAGCCATGCCGTCAGTATCACCAACGCCACCAGGGCGATTATCGCATACAACAAGGTATAGCCCTCCCTTGATACACCTTATTATATCACAACTTTCACCCTATACAGCTTTTTCCCCTGAAATGCGCGATTTTAGTCATATTTTATCGAATTCCGTCAGTCCCCGAAGCGCCACAGCAGGAACCCTACGCTGATCAGGCAGATGCCCAGCGCAGAGGTCCATACCCAGCGGGGCACGAATATCAGGAACATCAGCATGCCGATGACCATCAGTACGATGCCGACCATCCGCGTGCCGCTGTTGGTCGGTCCGTTGCCGCAAGAGCGTCCCATCCCCATCGCCTCCATGATTCATGGTATGCACGGGAACGGAATCGGTTCACAGCGCCATGCCCTCCAGCTTCAGCAGGGCAACCTTCCGCTCCAAACCGCCGCCGTAGCCGGTCAATTTGCCGCCGCTGCCCAGCACTCTGTGACAGGGTACGATCAGCGATATGGGGTTGTGTCCCACGGCGCCGCCCACCGCGCGGCTGGAGAAGCGCCCGATCCCCCGCTCCCTGGCGATTATCCGGGCGAGGTCGCCGTAGGTGGCGGTGGTCCCATAGGGAATCCGCAGCAACAGCTCCCCCACATGCCTGCGAAAGTCCGATCCTGTCAGGTGCAGGGTCGGCGTAAATCCCGGATCGCGCCCGGAAAAGTAAATGTCAAGCCACCGCATCGCTTCGTCAAAGAACGGTGACGGGCACTCCCGGGCGCTTGCCGAAAGACCCTCGCCCATGTGACGCTGGTTTTCGACAAACCAAAGCCCAGTCAGCCCCGCGTCATCCGCCGCGAGCAGTATCTCCCCCAACGGGGACGGATGACGGCGCGTATAGATCATGGAGACGCCCTCACTTTATGTCTTATTGCAGCATGACTATGCGCAGCCCGGAAGCCGACGCTACACGTGCTTGTGTGGGGATTATAGCACTAAACGCCCATATTTGTCAAACACTTGTTCGATTGTACTTTTTTCGCACATGTGCTATAATTATCTTGAAAAACACTGTCGCCCGGACGCTCCTGAAGCGCCCCGCGACGCATGGAGGAAAACCATTGTCTGATAAGAAATTCCGTTCCGGCTTCGTGGCCATACTGGGCCGGCCCAACGTGGGCAAGTCGAGCCTGATGAACCGCTTCGTCGGGGAGAAGGTGGCCATCATCTCCAACCATCCCCAGACCACCCGCAACAAGCTGCTGGGCGTGGCGACCGGAAGGTCCGGCCCCGCCGGCGAAGACTGGCAGATCGTCTTTGTCGATACCCCCGGCCTGCACAAGCCCCGCACCAAGCTGGGCGAATACATGATGAAGTCCGCCAACGACGCCCGGGAGGGCGTGGACGCGGTGCTGTGCGTCGTCGACGGCCAGCACATCGGCGCGGGCGACATGGCCGTGATACAGGACATCGCGAAGATGAACTGTCCCAAATTCCTGGCGGTGAACAAGATCGACATCGTGTCCGAGGAGAAGCTGTTTCCCCAGCTGGCCCAGCTGCACGACTGCGGCTTCGACCAGATCGTGTCCACCTCCGCCCGCACCGGCGAAAACGTGGAGCTGCTGCTGAAGCTGTTGATCGAGGCCATGCCCGAGGGGCCGAAGTACTTCCCCGACGACATGATCACCGACCAGCCCGAGCGGGTGATGTGCGCGGAGATCATCCGGGAGAAGGCCCTGCGAAACCTGCGGGACGAGGTGCCCCACGGCGTGGGCGTCGAGATGCTTCAAATCCAGAAGATTTCAGACACGCTGACAGAGATCCACGCCAACGTGTACTGCGAGCGGCCTAGCCACAAATCCATCATCATCGGCAGGCAGGGCTCGATGCTGCGCACCATCGGCAGCGAGGCGCGCGCCGACATCGAGCGCCTGTTGGGCACGAAGGTGAACCTGAAGCTGTGGGTCAAGGTGCGCGAGGACTGGCGCAACCGCGCCGGCGACCTGCGGGCGCTGGGCTACGAGGAATAGGGCATGCCGATCATCGCCACCCCCGGCCTGGTGCTGCGCCGGGCGGATTATTCCGATTACGACCGCATGGTCACGATATTCTCCCCGGAAATGGGGCGGCTGGACGCCATCGTCCGGGGCTGTCGCAGGCCGAAGTCGCCGCTGGTCAACGCCGTGGAGCCCTTCACCAGCGGCGAGTTTCAGCTGTACCGGCACAAGGAGCGCTATGCTCTGGAGCAGTGCCAGATCTCCGACAGTTACTTTGAGCTGCGGGGCGACTACGACCGCCTGCGCCACGGCGTGTACTGGTTGCGGCTGCTGGACACGGCGATTCTGCCCGACACCCCTGCGCCGGAGCTGTTCATCACCACGCTGCGGGCGCTGGCCCACCTGAACTACGGCGAGCTTCCGCCGGAGCTGGTGACCTTTGCCTTCGAGGCCCACTTCATGCGCCTGATGGGGCTTTCGCCCCGGATGGACGCCTGCGTGCTCTGCGGCCGGCCCGTAAACGGAAACGCCCGCTTCGACCCCGATCTCGGCGGCGCGGTGTGCCTGAGCTGCCATGCCACCGCCCCGGAGATGTCCGACGGCGCGCGGCGCATACTGATGAAGCTGCCCCGCACCCAATTCGACAAGTTCCAGCTGCTGAGCGACCGCCCGGAGTGGCCCGAGGCCGCCCGGCTGCTGCGCAGCTGCGTCAACCTTCGCATGCGCATGGAGAAGTTTGCCCCGCCGTTTCCGGAGGGAGATGACCTGTAGACCGGGATTATTCTATTCAACCGTATGTTAAATTTGGCGTACACCTTGCAATAATCCATTATTGCATGTTATAATCTTGATAACTAACAATAACATTTCTTTTGTTTGAAAGGAAGTGACCATTGAAGAAGGAGGGATACCCATGCCGAAGCCAACCATACTGTGCGTTGACGCCCGACAGGACATACTCGATTTGCTCTCCGCAGCCCTCTCATCATCCGGATACACCGTACATACCACCCATGCCGGTCTCGACGCCATCAACAGTGGCGCCGATCTGATTATTCTCGACCTCCACCTGCCCGATATCGACGGCCTTGAGCTGATCAGGACCCTTCGCTCGATCTCCACCGTGCCCATACTGGTTGAAACCGAATCCTACACCGAAGCGGACGCCGTACTCGCCTTTGAATACGGCGCGGATGATTTTGTTGCCCGGCCCTTTTCCATTCGGGAGCTGATCTCCCGCGTCCGGGCAATCCTGCGCCGGTCCGCCAGCGGCAACCCCAACGACAGGATCAAGGTCGGCCCGATCATGATCGACAGCGAAAATTACGAGGCGTTCCGAAACGGTGAAAGGATGATCCTGACGCTGAAGGAATACGAGCTGCTGAAGGCGCTGGCCTCGGCCCCCGGCAGGGTCCTCTCCCGGGACTTCCTGCTGGATCGCATTTGGGGACACGAATACTATGGCGAAACCCGCACCGTAGACGTACACATCCGCCACATCCGCCAGAAGCTGGGTGACGACGCCGCCATGATCGAGACCGTCCGCGGCGTCGGCTACAAGCTGACAGCCACCGCCTGAACCCCCTCCCCCACGACCGAGCCACACAGACATACGGGAGGTGGTCATGTGCATGCGCCCATACTCTGCGTGGATGACGACGTGAACGCGCTGGACAACCTGACCGAAATGCTGGAAGGCGAGGGCTTCCCTGTCATCGTGGCGCAAACCGGCTATGACGCGCTGGCGCTGGCCGTTTCAAGGAAGCCTTCGCTGCTATTGCTGGACCTGGTGCTGCCCGACCTGCCCGGCGAGGAGGTATGCCGCAGGCTACGC
The DNA here is from genome assembly GCA_045637485.1 of Clostridia bacterium. GTDB lineage: Bacteria > Bacillota > Clostridia > Christensenellales > Aristaeellaceae > UBA2862. Next base: position 1,242 of record JAZTZK010000335.1, on the reverse strand, counting down.
GCCCACGCCCCCACCGCCGACATCCCCGTGATCATGCTGACGGTAAAGGGCAGCGAAACGGACAAGGTCATCGGCTTCGAGACCGGCGCGGACGACTATGTGACCAAGCCCTTCTCCGAACAGATACTGCTGGCCAGGATCCGCGCCCTGCTCCGGCGGCACGAGATGGCCCGCTAAAATACACGTACCGACAAGGCGTCAGGCCATTTGGGCTTGCCGCCTTGTCCCTCGTTGGTGTATAATACCCGTGATGGATCATCCGGATCGTCAAAACACAAACAGGAGGCACATCCCATGAAGAAAGCAATCTGCTTATTGCTTGTAGCTGCCCTTCTCATCCTTGCGACAGGCTGCCTGGCCGAGGTCACCGGTCCGGCCTACCTCGGCGTCTGGGTCTGTGGACGCGCCATGCTGACCATATCCGACGAGCACCCGGGCTATCGGGTCGAGATCGTCTGGGGCAACAATGCCGCCGAGGTCACCGAGTGGAGCTACTACTGCCCCTACGAGCTGACCGACGGAAGCCTCGTCAGCGAGCCCACCGGCGTCAAGACCGATGTGACCTACGGCGAGGACGGTGAAGTGGGCCAGTCCGTCAAGGACTACGAGGACGGCCAGGCCACCTTCTCCATCAACGCAGCCGGAAAGCTGACCTGGGACGACGCGAAGGAGAATGCCGGCGACGGCATGGAATTCGAATCCACCGAGATCGTCGGCTTCGCCCCGACCGCCGAGGAATTCGCCCTAAGCTATTTCAATATGATCGGGGACAGCGAGCTGACGACTGACAAAAAGGCCTGCGAAGCGATGAATTTTGCCGCCACCAGCGAGCTGTGGCATGTCGACGGCGAGGCCACGCGGGACAACATGTACCAGGCCTGGGAGAGCCTGAGCGAAGCGGAGCAGGCCGCCTTTGACGCCTACTTCATGGACGTGGTCAGGCTGCTGGACGCCTGCTTCGAGGATTGGGCCGCAAACCGGGAGGCGTTCAAGGACGGCCGCGACGAGCGCATGGACGAGCTGCTCGCCGAACCGTTGTACCGCCAGGCCTGGACCACCCTGAAAGGCTCCACGTTGACGCTCGGCAATTCCGAAGGTTGAGGCGCGGAATCCCCTTGACTTCTGCGCTTCTCCACCGGTCACGCCCACAAAATGAACGCCCTCCTGGGCGTTCTTTTGTGTGAGCCTACCCGGCGGCATGGCGTCGCTTCGCGCCGCGGCTTCGCCGAACCCCTTGCCTTT
>JAZTZK010000334.1:0-7999 GCA_045637485.1 Clostridia bacterium | reverse complement strand
CCGCTTGGCCTCCGACTTCTAAAACCTGACCCCTTAAATTCTGGTTTGTCGAGCTCTGCTCGACAAACCGGAATTTACAATAACCCGTTGCAACCCCTGCAAAAATCTGCTAACCTTTATACAAACCTGCGCGGTTATCGCGCAAATACGATCAAAAGAGGTTAGCGCAAATGGCGAAACTGACGATGGACAAGCTGGTCGCGCTTTGCAAGAACCGCGGCTACATCTTCGCGGGCTCCGAAATCTACGGCGGCCTGGCCAACACCTGGGACTACGGTCCCCTGGGCGTGGAATTCAAGAACAACGTGAAAAAGGCCTGGTGGCGCAAGTTCGTGCAGGAGAGCCCCTACAACACGGGTCTGGACTGCGCGATACTGATGAACCGCGAGGTGTGGGTGGCTTCGGGCCACGTGGGCGGCTTCAACGACCCGCTGATGGACTGCAAGGCATGCAAGGCCCGCTTCCGCGCCGACAACCTGATTGAGAAGTTCACGAACGGCGCCGAGACCGGAGACGGCTGGACCAACCAGGAGCTGGAGCGCTTCATCGCCGAGCATGACATCGTCTGTCCCGTCTGCGGAAAAAAGGAGTTCACCGGCATCCGTCAGTTCAACCTGATGTTCAAGACCTTCCAGGGCGTCAACGAGGATTCCGCCGCCGAGATCTTCCTGCGCCCCGAGACGGCCCAGGGCATCTTCGTGAACTTCCAGAACGCCATGCGCACCACCCGCAAAAAGCTGCCCGCCGGCATCTGCCAGATCGGCAAGAGCTTCCGCAACGAGATCACCCCCGGCAACTTCATCTTCCGCGTGCGCGAGTTCGAGCAGATGGAGCTGGAGTTCTTCTGCAAGCCCGGCGAGGACCTGGAGTGGTTCAACTACTGGCGCTCCTTCTGCAAGAACTGGCTGCTGAGCCTGGGTATCAAGGAGGAGAACCTGCGCCTGCGGGACCACGAGCCTGAGAAGCTGGCCTTCTATTCCAAGGCGACCACCGACTTCGAGTTCCTGTTCCCCTTCGGCTGGGGTGAGCTGTGGGGCGTGGCGGACCGCACCGACTACGACCTGACCCAGCACCAGGAGCATTCCGGCAAGAGCATGGAATACCTGGACCCCGCCACCGGCGAAAAGTTCATACCCTACTGCGTGGAGCCCTCGCTGGGCGTTGACCGCGCCGTGCTGGCCTTCCTGTGCAACGCCTATGACGAGGAGGAGCTGGAGGGCGGCGACTCTCGCGTGGTGCTGCGCCTGCACCCGGCCCTGGCGCCCTACAAGGTCAGCGTCATGCCGCTGCAGAAGAACAAGCTGGGCGACCAGGCCCGCGAGCTGTACGCGAAGCTGAGCAGGAAGTTCATGTGCGACTACGACGAGACGGGCTCCATCGGCAAGCGCTACCGCCGCGCCGACGAGGCGGGCATCCCGTACTGCATCTGCGTGGACTTCGACACCGCCGAGACCGGCAAGGTTACCGTCCGCGACCGGGATACCATGCAACAGGAGCTGGTGCCCGTGGATGAACTGGTGAGCTGGCTGGAGGAGAAGATCGACTTCTGATTCCAATGGAAAAACGCCTGACAGGGGCGGCGGAAATGCCGCCCCCGTCACGGGGTTTGGGTGAGGCGGCGGGTTTCCTACAGTCGCTTCAGGACCCGATCCACCCGGCCCATGGCCCCGCTCAGGTTCGCCAGGGAGCTGGCGTAGCACATCCGGACAAAGCCCTCGCCGCCCGCGCCGAAGGCGGTGCCGGGGATGGCGGCCACGTGCTCCTCGGTGAGGAAGCGGGCGCAAAAGTCGGCGGAGGACATGCCCGTGGATTGGATCGACGGGAACATGTAGAAGGCGCCCCGTGGCTCGAAGCATTCCAGCCCCGCGTCCCGCAGCTTTTCCAGCAGGAAGCGACGTCGGTAGTCGTAGTCCTTGCGCATCATTGAAATGTCGCCGTCGCCGACGCGCATGGCCTCCACGGCGGCGTACTGGCTGGTTGTGGGGGCGCACATGATGGCATATTGATGGATCTTCACCATCTGCCTGATCAGCTCCCGCGGTCCGCACACGAAGGCCAGCCGCCAGCCGGTCATGGCGTAGGCCTTGGAAAAGCCGTTGACCACCAGCGTGCGGATGTACATGTCCGGGATGTTGGCGATGGACATGTGCCGCCCGCCATAGGTCAGCTCGGCGTAGATCTCGTCGGACAGCACGATGATGTTGGTGCCCCGCAGCACCTCGGCGATGGCCTCCAGATCCTTCCGTTCCATAATGGCCCCGGTGGGGTTGTTGGGGAAGGGCAGTATCAGCAGCTTGGTGCGGGGGGTGATGGCGGCGCGAAGCGCGTCGGCGGTCAGCCGGAACTCGTTTTCGGCCCTGGTTTCCACGAACACCGGCACGCCGCCCACAAGCTCTACGACGGGGCCGTAGCACACGAAGGACGGCACCGGGATGATCACCTCATCCCCCTGGCTGACGATGGCCCGCACGGCGATGTCGATGCCCTCGCTGCCGCCCACGGTCACCACCATCTGGCCCGCGGGGTCGTAGCTCAGGCCGAAGCGGCGTAGCATGTATTTGGAGATTTCCCTGCGCAGCTCCATGAGGCCGGCGTTGGAGGTGTACTTGGTGAAGCCCTTCTCCAGCGCGTAGACGCCCGCGTCCCGTATGTGCCAGGGCGTGACGAAGTCGGGCTCGCCGACACCGAGGGAGATGGCGTCGCTGGAATCCATGTTTTCAAGCAGGTCGAAGAATTTGCGAATGCCCGAGGGGGCAATGCCCTTAACGCGGGGCGAAAGCGCGGCTTCATAGTCGATCATACGAACAATACCCTCTCTTCCTGCTCCGGCAGCTTGGTAAACAGGTGGTGCTTCTCCTTGTACTTCTTCAGTATGAAATGGGTGGCCGTGCCGGTCACGCCGTCGATGACGGCCAGCCGCGCGTGCACAAATTCTGCCACCGCCCGCAGGCTGCGGCCCGTGATGGTGACGGCCAGGTCGTAGGAGCCGGACATCAGGTAGAGGCTCTCCACCTCTTCATATTGATAGATGCGCTCGGCGATACGGTCAAAGCCGTCGCCCCGCTGGGGAGAGATGCGCACCTCGATCAGCGCCGTCACCAGCTCGTCGTCGGTCTTGGTCCAGTCGATCAGCGCAGGATAGCCCAGTATGATGTGATTTTTCTCATACTCGGCAATCTCGTCGGAGACGCTCTGCTCGTCCCGGCCCAGCATCGTTCCCAGCTGCGTCGGCGTCAGCCGCGCGTCCTTCTCCAGCAGCGTCAAAAGCTCAGTGTTCATATCCGTCATCAGCCTTTCTCCCCGGGACGGACGATGCGCTCCGGGTGATATAACGATAGGGGTAACTGCCCAGTCTCCCGGGCGATCGCTTCATCGCTGGAGCTGTTTTACCGACAGGACCAGACAATTACCGATATTGTGACATTATAGTCGGTTTTGGGGTTGCGGTCAATAGAATAATCCGGATTTATCGTGTTCAACCCAATCGACGGGTTACAGCTCAGCGTCCTGATTATTCGGAACCCCTCCGCCTCGCTTCGCTCGGCACCTCCCCTTTCAGGGGAGGCTTTTGGAGGTTGCCTCCCCTGAAAGTCCTAAAGGACTAGCTTCGCGTCGGGGAGGTGGCCCCGCCACAGGCGGGGTCGGAGGGGTTCCATTGTGTCGACCCTGAGCTGTAACATCGACGGCCCTTACCGCGCCATCGCTTCCCCGAAGTCGGCGAATGCCTTCACCCGCGCGTTGAGGTCGGGCCACCTTTCGATGGATTTGGCGCTGAACAGGCCGTCCCCGGGGTTTTCGGTGGCGCGCCACTCGTGGGCGATCAGGGCCCAGGTGGCCTCGTAGAGGTTGGCGAACTCGGGGTCGCGCTGGGCCTGGCAGACGAAGCTCTGGCGGGGCTGGTTGATGTCCTCGCCGCTGATCTGGAACAGGCGGTGCTTTTCGCACAGGGCGCGCACGCGACGCAGCTGCGCCTTTGTGTTGCGGCTGGGCATGTAGGTGATGGCCCGATAGCCCAGGTCGGCCACGTACGCCACCAGCTCGTCCAGGAAGTCGTCCTCGGACTTCTGGGCCTTCTTGTCGCCGGTCACGCTGTCGCCCACGTCGCCCAGGTAGGCGTAGGCCGAGATCGCGCCCATCCGCTCGGACAGGGCCAGCAGCTCGCGCACGTCGGGGCACTCGTCGGTGGCGTCAATGTAGAAGCGGCTGATCAGCTGGCTCTTGATCCAGCCCAGCAGGTCGTACATCATGTGGGGATTGGCCTCGTCCAGCAGGTAGCCCTCGATCTTGCCGGAGATGGGCAGCCGCAATTCCTCCTTGATGAACCGCACCAGCCTGTCGCCCTTGCCGATGACGTCGATCATCCGGAAGGCCAGGGCGCTGGAGAGGTGGCGCTCGGTGACGGAGCCGCCCCTTGCGAAGTTCGACAGGGGCAGCACGTCCTTTTCAAAGTCGATGGTCACGCCGTATCTGCCCATCATGCCGTTGATGGCATCCACCATTTTGCGGTTTCTGACGTTGCGCTTCTCCCGATAGGGGGCGTACAGCGCGTTCAGCTCGGCGGCGCGGTCATGGGGCACGCCGTGCAGCGCCATGTAAACGACGCCCTTCTGGTCCGGATTGTTCAGCTTGCGGTCTGCGAAGGGCGTGTTCGCAAAGGAAGCGCGGCACTCCATGCCGATGGTCGCGCCCATCCTGGCGACCTTTGCCGCGGCCAGGAATTCATTTGCGCCGGCGATGGAATCGTGATCCATCAGCCCGCAGGTGCACAGGCCCGCCGCCCGGGCGAAGTACACCGCCGCCGTGGGGCTGTAAGGTGAAAAGGAATAGGTGGTGTGGATGTGGTTGTTCACGTCCCGCGCCACGGGGGGCAGCTCCTCCGTGGCCAGCAGCTTTTCGAGGTTTTCCAGCGCGTTTTCGCCGTTCAGCAGGGCGAGCAGCTCTTCCCGGGTCTTGGACATGGGCGATCTTCCTTTCGATGATTGCTTGATTGGATTCGGTACGGAGGCTTATCAGGTGAGTCTATTTTAACATTTAATGGGGAATGATGCAAGGATTGTTTTTGCAGCAAGAGGAATCGCATAAAATCAATTAATTTGAAATGTGCCTGTAACCATTGCTGTGTATACTAAATAATATCAATAATCTGTGTTTTGAAGGGACTGCGGGATGAAAACGGGCAAAATTATACTTCGGTCTGTTGTATTTCTCCTCTTGCTGACGGTGATTGTATTCGCCGTTCCGGGAAGGATACTTGGTGTCAACACACCCGGAAATTATGGTCGCGTCAAGGGCTTCTATGCTGAGAGAGATGGGGCGCTTGATGCTGTTTTCATCGGGGCGAGCAATGTTCATTCGTTCTGGCAGCCTGCGATCGGCTGGCAGACGCAGGGCATCGCCGTATACAATCTCTCCTTCGATTCCATGCCGCTCATGTGCTCCCGCTACCTGATAGAGGAGGCCCGCAAGAAGCAACCCAACGCCCTGTATATCATCAACCTCAACATCTTTAAAAGCAGATCGGCGGCGGACACCCTTGAGAGATTCCATGGCGTCGTCGACTATATGCCGTTGTCCCTGGAAAAAATCAGTTTTATCAAAGAAATTGCAGCGCAATCGGGATTTTCAACCGGGGAACAGCTGGAGCTGTTGCTTCCGTTTATTCGCTTTCACAGCCGCTGGAACAGTTTGAAATCCTGGTCCTATGGCGCCGTGGAGACAAAATACAAAGGGTCCCTGACAAAGCAGGATTACGTCCGGGATGTGGTGAATGTAACAAAAACGTACAAGGTTTACCCTGACGCCCGAACTGAGCCTGAAGAGGGTGTCCTGCAGTTTTTTACAGACCTGCTTGACTATTTCGACCGGGAACACGTAAATGCGCTGTTCGTTAAGGTGCCCCAAGCAGTCTGGAAAGACTTCCATGGACGTATGAATGTTCTGGAGGATCTGCTGAAAAGCCGGGGCTATCCGTGCCTGGATCTGTTGAGTGATTATGAAACCGTCGGAATAAACCCGCGCAGGGATTTTTACAATAGATACCATACCAATATCCGCGGGGCCTATAAGATGACCGAATACATGGCGGAATACCTTGTGGAGCATTATCACTTTACCGACAAGCGGGGGCAGGCAGACTACGCGGACTGGGACAAAGCGGGCAGAGATTACGACAAGCTGATCGACAGCTGGATACTGCCCTTTGATCGGGAAAAGAACCTGTGGCAGGATTTGCCGGCGCCGAAGTTCGAAAAGCCGGTGGCTGACAAAAACGGCATACAGCTGACCTGGAGCGCGTCCAAGGGCGCCGACGGCTACGTGATCTATCGAAAAACTGTCGAAGAGAACGACGGGCATTGGAAGCTGCTGGCCACGGTAGGCACGGGGAAGCTGTCCTATGGCGACAGGGATCTGAAAAGGAATACGAAATATACCTATGCCATTGCGCCGTTTTGCGACGTAGACGGCCAGAAGGCGTATGGGAATTACGACATCAAGGGCGTTTCCTGCATGTCGTCGAAGAAATTCAAACAAAACAGTGAACAGGACAAGGCGGGAGGTAATGGAAAATGACCATCGTATCGCTTCCCTTCTTTGCCTTTGTGGCGGCGCTGGTGGTCGTCTACTTCGTGATGCCGAAATCCTGGCGCTGGGTGGTGCTGCTGGCGGGCAGCTGCATATTCTATTGGCTGAACAGCAGGTGGCTGCTGCTGGTGCTGCTGGGCACGACGCTGATCACCTATGGCCTCGGGCTGTGGATCCAAAAGATCCGGGACGACGGGGCCGCGTACCTCCAGGCCCACAAGGACGAGCTGACCCGCGAGGGCAAGCGGGAGAGGAAGCAGGCGACGAAGCGCGTGTCCCGGAGGGTGCTGACGCTGGGCATACTGGTGGACCTTGCGCCGCTGCTGCTTCTGAAATACTATGGGTTTTTCGCCACCAACGTGAACGCGGTGATGGCGGGGCTGGGCAGCGGGGCGAGCCTGCCGGCGCTGAATCTGCTGCTGCCGCTGGGCATCTCGTTCTATACGCTCCAGGCCATTGCCTACTTGGTGGATATCTATCGGGGGAAGGTACAGGCGGACAGGAATCCGGCGAAGTTCATGCTGTACATGTCCTTTTTTCCCCAGATCGTGCAGGGTCCCATACCGCGCCACAGCCAGCTGGCGCACCAGCTGTACGAGGGGCACGATTTCGATTATGACCGGTTGTGCAAGGGCGCGCAGCTGATGGTGTGGGGTCTGTTCAAGAAGCTGGTCATCGGCGAGCGGATTGCCATCGCGGTGGACTATCTGTTTGCCAATTACCAGTCGTATACCGGGCTCATCGTGTTCATGGGCGTGGCGATGTACGGGATACAGGTGTACGCGGATTTCTCCGGCGGCATGGACATCGTCCGGGGCGTGTCGCAGATGCTGGGCATAGAGCTGGAGCTGAACTTCAACCAGCCCTACTTTTCCTCATCGGTGGAGGAATTCTGGCGTCGTTGGCACATTACGATGGGCAGCTGGATGCGGGATTACGTGTTTTACCCGCTGTCCATGTCAAAGGCCTTTACGACGATGGGGCAGAAGGCGCGCAAGGCGCTGGGGCAGTATGTCGGCAACCGCGTGGGGCCGTTCTGCGCCATGTTCATCGTGTACATCCTGGTGGGCCTGTGGCACGGCCCGAGGTGGAGCTATGTGGCCTTCGGCCTGTGGAACGGCGTGTTTATCATGCTGGGGATTCTGCTGGATGACGTTTACGCGAAGGCCCGGGAAAAAGCGGGCATACGCGAGGACGCGGTCACCTGGAGGGTGTTTCGGATCGTCAGGACCTTCGTGGTCATCAGCTTCGGCCGGTATTTTTCCCGTGCGGAGGATCTGATGAAGGCGTTGGAGATGATGAAGCGGACGTTCATTCACTGGTGGGACCTGTCCTTCATCACGAACGGCACGCTGCTGAGGCTGGAGCTGGACACCGCCAACTGGGTATTGCTGCTGCTGTGCCTGCTGGTGCTGTT